>NZ_RJKL01000001.1:7297993-7633487 GCF_003751945.1 Couchioplanes caeruleus
CTTCCGCGAGACCGGTAACCGTCTCGGCCAAGCAGACGCACTGGACACCCTCGGCATCGTCCACCGGCAACAGGGCCGTTACGACGAAGCCGTAGACCACTCCCGGCATGCCCTTCGCCTCTATCACGAGCTCCGCGACCCCTTGGGAAAGGCGATGCAGCTCGAACGGCTCGGTGGCATCCATGCGCGCCAGGGCCGTTACCAGGAAGCCATTGCTCACCTGGAGCAGGCGCTGCACCTCGACCGCGAGATCGGCAACCGCCCCGGCGAAGCCGACGCACTGAACGAACTGGGCCTCGTCCACCGGCAGCAGGGCCGCTATGCCACCGCGGCCGACCACCACCGGCAGGCAATCGAGCTCTACCGCAAGATCGGCAGCCGTTCCGGCGAAAGCGCGGCACTCAACGGGCTCGGCGAGACCCTTTACGCCGTTGGACGCCCCGACGAGGCCCGCATCCAGCACACCGCCGCGCTCGCTCTCACCCTCGAGACCGGCGACGGACACGAACACGCCCGGGCTCACACCGGTATTGCCCGCATCCACCATGCCGGCGGCGCCCTCGACCTCGCTCGCCGCCACTGGCAGGAGGCCCTCAGCCTCTACACCGGCCTCGATGTCCCCGCGGCCGACGAAATCCGCAGTTCCCTGACCGCACTAGACCAGGCGGCCACCGCTCATCGGCGGCAGTGACAAGGAACGGTCACATCAGCATGACACCTCCGGGTCCCGCACCCTGGCGCGGTGCGGGACCCGGTGTGCCGAGTTGGTCAGGCCGTGACCTTGCCGTTCTCGTCCTCGGAAACGTCGTTCTCGTCGGTGATCTCCTCGTGGCGTCCGCGGGCAGCCTTGCGGCCCGTCGCCACCATCCAGGGTCCGGCGATCAGCAGGATCGCGCCGAGCACGGCCACGCCGATCGGCAGCCAGAGGCTGATTAGCTGGATCTGGCTCTTGCTGTCACCGGCCGACGCGACATTGTGCGACACCGTGCCGGGGGTGTAGACGAAGTCGCCGTTGAGGAGCTGGGTCGGCGCGCCTACGTTCGGCACGAAGGTCTTGCGCTGCCGCTCCGACACCTTGATGAAGTTGCCGGTCACCGGCTCGACCCAGATGGTACGGGTGTTGCTGTACCTGACCTCGCCGCTCGTGGCGGTCTTGGCGAACGCGCCGATCAGCGACGCGATCCGCTCCTGGGAGAAGTTCAACGCAGTCTCCGGGATGACCTGCTCGAAGCGGTACACCTCGAGGCCGTCGATCTTCTCAGTGTCCTTGAACTCGATCGGCAGCGCCTTGCGCAGGTCACGGTCGAAGTACTCGTAGTTCTTCCGCTCCGTGCCGAACGGGAACTTGTAGAGCTGGCCGGTGTAGGAGACCGGGGCCGGAACGGCCGGCGCGGCCACGTCGTTGAGCTTCTGTCCGTTCCACTCGACGGCGGACGCGGTGTCCCGGTCGACGGCGATCAGGGCCTCGTACTGGCTGATCGTCTCGTTCTTCTCGGTCCAGACGACCGTGCCGAGGCCCCGCCAGACGACCGCCTCGCCCTTGAGGTCACCGGTCAGCTCCTTGTCGGTGGTGTCCGGCAGCGGAGAGATCTCGGTGGTCGACTGCAGCGTGCCGGCCTTGATCCCGACTACCGGTGCGTCGCCGCCCTTGGTGTAGAGGAACTGGGCATTCTGCGCCTCGGCGACGCTCGGCCGCAGGCAGTCCTCCTTCACCGTCTCCGTGCACAGCTTAAGGTCGTATGGGAGCCGGGCGACCGACGGCGCGACGAAGAACGCGAGCCCAGCAGCGATCACCACGGCGAAGACGCCGATGCCGAAAAGGATGACACCCAAGCGAGTTTTCATTGAACCTCCACTCCAGCCGGCCGACTGCTGTCCCGCATGAGGGAGGCCGTCGCCGATAATGGCCGGGAGGTTACTCGCCGGTCACATAGTTACGGAACCCTTGGACGGCCCAATGTCTGCACCGATTTCGACTGCCACGCTGCATCGCGTCCCCGCTCTTGACGCGGTACGGGTCATCGGGGCGCTCGCGGTGGTGGGGCACCACGTCGGCTTCGCGACGGGGGTGAACACCGGTGGCGGACCGTGGGGTGGCTGGTTCGCCCGGATGGACGCCGGAGTGGCGGTGTTCTTCGTGCTTTCCGGATTTCTGCTGTACCGGCCCTGGGCGCACGCTCAGGCGTCCGGCAAACCCCGTCCGGGCACCGGCCGCTACCTCTGGCGGCGAGCCATGCGTGTGCTTCCGGCATACTGGGTGACGGTGGCGGTGTGCCTGCTGGTGCTGCCGCGCAACGACGACGCCACCCCGGCCGACTGGATCCGGCACGTCACGCTGACCCAGATATACGGGCCCGATCACCTGCAGCACGGCCTGAGCCAGACCTGGAGCCTGGCCACCGAGGTGGCCTTCTACGCGCTGCTGCCGCTGCTCGCCGCGCTGCTGGTGAGCGGACGCAAGCCGACCGGGCGGCCGTGGCCGATCATCGCCGGCGGGTTCTTGATCACCGGCACGTGGGTGGTGCTGATCGGCGCCGGGGTGCTGTCCGGGAGCCTGCACACCATGTGGCTGCCGGCGTACGGCCTGTGGTTCGGCAGCGGCATGGCGCTGGCCGCGGTGCACGTGGCTCTACGGCACGGGCACCGGCCGCGCTGGCGCTTCCTGGACGAGATCGGGGCGGCGCCGCTCGCCTGCTGGGTGAGCGCGCTGGCGGTCTACGCGATCGCCACCACGCCGATCGCCGGTCCCCGGGACCTGGCCGAGCCGACCGCCACCGAGTTCGGGCTCAAGCTGCTGTTGTACTCCCTCCTGGCGATCCTGATCATGGTCCCGCTGGCGTTCGGGCCGCACACCCGGACCAAGGAGATCCTCGGCAGCGGCGTGGCCCGCTGGCTGGGCACCGTGTCGTACGGCCTGTTCCTGTGGCACCCGTTCGTGCTGGAGGAGTTGTACGCGGTGACCGGACGGCCGGAGTTCACCGGGCCGCTGCTGTCCACGTACCTGATCACCGTGGGCGGCGGGCTGACGCTCGCCGCCCTCAGCTACTACCTGGTCGAGAAGCCGGCTCAGCGTTTGAGCCACCGCTGGCCGGGACCGCCACGGGCCAGGACCACGGAGAGCCAGAGCGTCACGGTGGAGCCGAGCGCGGCCAGCTGAGGCAGCGCCGCGGTGTGCCCGCCGAGGCGCATCGCGAGCAGGCCCGCCAGCGCGAAGAACCCGACCGGCAGTAGCCAGCCGGCCAGCCGACCGAGCCGGCGCAGCCGCCGGTCGTGCCGGCCGAGGTACGGCTGGAGGATCCGTGGCACCAGCACAGCGGCCGTGCCGAGCAGGGCCAGGCCGGCCGCCGCCACACCGCCCACGGCCACCAGCGCGACGCCGCCGAACAGCGCCGGCAGCAGCAGTCGGCGGCCCCGGCGGCCGGACGCGGGCACCAGCACGGGCGGGCCGCCCCCGCCCCGCCCGGCCAGGGCGCCGGTCACCGCGACTCCGGCGAGGAGCACGGCGCCACCGCCGATGGCGGCGACGTAGAGCCGGTCCGGCCCGAAGCGCAGCACCACCTCGCCGCTCGCGCCGGGCGGCACGAGCCAGGCCTGCTGCCAGCCGTCGACCACCACGGACGGCAGCGCCTCGCCGGCCATGCTGGCGGTCCAGCCGACGTTCGCGTTCTCCCGCAGGGCGATGACCCGCTGGTTCGCGTACTCGTTCACGTGCAGCCGGCGGATCGTGGCGTCCCAGGCGTCCACCCGTACCGGGGTCTGGGGGCCCGTCCCGGCCGCCGCATCGCGCCAGGGCACCACGCTGCGCCGGTTGCCCGTGGTGCTGCCCGTCACCGGCGTCATGACCAGGCTGCCGGGCGTGGCCAGCTTCGAGGCGGTGGCCACGATCCGGGTCTCGCCGGAGGCTACCGGCACCGGGTCCGCCGCGCCGGCGCCGCACGCCCGAGCCTCGACCTCGCGCAGTTCGAGCAGGTCACGGCGGCTGGCGACGAGCGCCGTGGCGCGGGCGACGCCGTCCACCACGACATTCGGTCCGCTGCCGCAGCCCAGGTCGATTCTCGTGGTTTCCGGCGCCCGGGCCGGCGCGCTGTCCGGCAGCGCGGTGAACTCCCCGACCGCCACCGGCAGCTCCCGCTGCATGTTGCGGTACGGGTCGTAGGACGCCGCGGACACCGTGTCGGCGATCAGCACGGTCAGTTCGTCGGTGCTCATCGGTGGGTCGAAGACCAGCGTCCCGCCGGCGTCCAGAAAGCCGTTGCGGACGTCCCCGTCGCCGATCGCGGTGATCTGCCACGGCCGGGCCGCCGCCGTCTCGGCGCCGACCGTCAGCCGCACTCCGGAGATCGTTCTGGTCGCCGGCCAGACCATCCGCAGCCACGGGTGCCGATCCTCGTCGGCGGCGTACCAGGCGGTGTCCGGATCGCCGTCGGCGACCGCGCCGGGGCGGGCGGCCGGCTCCAGCACGCCGATGCTGGACGCGGTGACGGTCGGGGTGATGCCTTCGGCCAGCGCGGCCCGGCCGCCGGCGTCGAGCAGCGCGTTGAGCGCCGAGCCGGGACGCGGGCGGGCCTTCACGGTGAGGTCGTATCGCGCGGCGACCGGCACGGTAGCGGTCCGGTCGATCCGGGTGCCGTCCTCCGAGGCGCGGGCCAGGTCGCCGTTGCAGACCGGGCGGCGGTTCACGAAGTAGCAGGCGGGCACGGCCGGCGCGGCGGTGAAGACCATGCCGGGCGCCACGCCGGCGACCGGGCTGGGCGGCACCACGAGGGTCCGCTCGGCCCGCAGCCCCGGGATGGCCAGCTCGGTGATGCCGACGCCGCCGAAGCCGAGGCGTACGTCTTTCACCTGGTCGAACTCGACCCGGATCCGGTCAGAGCGCGTAGCGGCGCTCAGTGGCACTGTCGTCGTGGCGCCGGTGACGTCCCGGCTGACCGGCGGATTCGACCCGGAAGTCACGGTGATCCGGGTGGGTATCGAGTCGGTGCCCAGGTCGAAGGTCAGCTGCACCTCGCGGATGAGATGGGCGCCCGGCAGGCGTACCTCGAACCACTGCTCGGTGGCGAACGTGCCGGGGGCCGAGCGCCACGAGGTGCCGACGTCGCCGTCGAGCGCCGCGAACGGCTGGTACGCGGGCCGCGCCCCGGACAGCGGTTGCGCCTCGGCGAACGAGCTGGAGGCGGTGACCGTCTCGATGCCCCGGTATTCGACCACCGTCTCGTTGCCCTCGCTCCACGCGGGCAGGTAGTCGCGGGCCGGCGCGCCCAGCCGGGCCTGCTCGCCGGCCTGCATGGTGGCCGAGGCGCTGTCGTGGGACAGGCCGAAGGACACCTCCTTGCGGCGCAGCCCGTCGGTGAGCAGCACCGACCCGTCGGCGGTCTCCTCGGTACGGTCCCCGGCCAGCACCGTGGGCCCCGCCGGTAGCGCTCCGGCGGCCGCCGCATCGAGCACCGACTCCGGACCGCCCACCACCGTGGTGAGGTCGCTCGAGTCGTACGCCACCACCGGCGCGACGGTCTGCGTGACCTCCCAGACCTCCAGCGCCCGGACGCGCGGGTTGAGCCCGTTGTCGACGAAGACGCCGGGCAGGCGGCCGCCGCCCACGTACGGACCGAACCCGGTGACCTGGCGCAGTCCCGGCGAGCGGGCCAGCGACTCACGCACAATCGTCGGCTGGGTGGCGCCGGAGCGGCCGTAGTCCAGGTCCGAGCGCAGGAGCAGGTAGCGCACCCCGGAGCGGGCCAGGAACTGCGCCAGCCCGGCCGAGCCGGCGCCGCTGGTCAGGGTGCGCTCAATGGCGTCCAGGACCCGGATGGTCTGCGGCGGAGCGAGCGGGATCGAGCTGCGCACGCCCCACCGCTTGTCCAGCAGCGGCTGGGTGATCTCGTCACTCGGGCTGCCCCACAGGTAGCGCGGGAAGCGGCTGCCCGGGACCACCAGCACGTGCTCCTGGTCGAGGTGCCGGTTGAGCCAGCCTGACGCCTCCCGCCAGTAGCCCGGCACGGACTGGAAGCTGCCCTGCGCGGCCAGCCCGCCGCCGAGAGCGGGCGCCGCCACCCCGGCCACGCCGATCAGGGCCATGCCGGTCAGCGTGGCCGCGCGCCACCGGGCCGGGCCGACCCGCGGGCCGGTGGCCGTGCTCGCGGCCCGGGCGACCACCGTGAGGAGGTGCGCCATGCCGAGGATCAACGGCAGTCGGACGATCACGTCGAACTTGTGCACGTTGCGCAGCGGTGCGCCGGCCCCGTCGAGGAACGCCCGTTGGGACTCCGCGAACAGTCCGGAGACCGCCCCGACGTGCCCGAGGCCGACCAGGGCCAGGCCGGCCAGCAGGCCGGTGACCAGGAACCACCGGTGCGGCATGCCGCGGCGGGCCAGGCCGGCGATGCCCAGGCCGGCCACCACCAGGGAGGCCACGACCAGCGGCCGCTCGGTGGCCAGCCGCCAGCCGGCCGTCCACGGCGGGCCGAACGAGCTGCTCAGGTACGCGTGCCAGTGCGACGCCCCGCGCAGCACCGAGACCATGTCGGTGGGCGCCGTGGTCACCGTGCCGGTCTCGATGTAGTCCAGGAACGGCGGGCTGTACCGGCCCAGCAGCAGGAGCGGCACCACCCACCACGCGGTGGCGCAGCCGACCGCGATGCCCCAGGCGATCAGCGCCTTGATCCGCAGCGGGAACGGGCGCAGCCCGAGCAGCCAGAGGCCGGCGAGCGGGATCACGGCCAGGACTGCGGTCGCGTTCACGCCGCCGGCGCACGCCACGATGAGGGCGGACCGGGTGACCGAGCGCAGCAGCGGTGCGCCCTGGGCGAGCCCGACGAGCGGGACCAGCACCCACGGCGCCAGCGCGCTGGGCCAGGCCTCTACCGAGATCGGGCCGAGCTCGGTGATCATCCTGGGGGAGAGCGCGAAGGCGGCGCCGGCGATCAGCCGAGCCCACGGCGAGCCGATGCCGAGCCGCTCGGCCAGCTTCACCAGGCCGGTGCACGCGACCGTCATGACCACGGCCCACCAGAGCCGCTGGATCACCCAGGCCGGGATCGCGAGCAGCTTGCCGACCAGGTAGAACGACCCCATCGGCCAGAGATAGCCGTACGCCTGATTCTGCAGCTGCCCGAAGGTGCCGGCCGGATCCCAGACGTGCAGCGCCCGGGCCAGCCATCCGGCCGGATCGACCGCCAGGTCGACCTTGGTGTCGATCACGGTCAGACCCGGGTCCTGCAGGAACGCAAGCGCGGTCAGGCCGAGACAGACCGTCAACAGGCGCATCCGCCAGACCGAACGGGGAACGGCATCACCCACTTCGGCGGAGTCGACACGGTTCAGTGGGTGATGCATTCTCCTCCTTTTCACCGATGTGGGGCTACCGGGCGGCCCATAGTGTGACGCGGCCAACAAATGTTACTCACCGGTAGAGGTGAATGTGGACATATCAGCCGCAGCAAACCGGCACGTCATGTTCCTCAACTGGCGGGACACCCGCAATCCCCATGGTGGCGGATCCGAAGTGTATGTGGAGAAGATCGCCGAGGAGCTGATCCGCAGGGGATACCTGGCCACGCTCTTCTGTGCAGCTCACAGCGAGGGTCCGGCAGATGAGACGACGGCCGCCGGGCTGCGCGTACTGCGCCGCGGCGGCCGGCACACGGTCTACCTCTGGGCCGCGCTCACCTACCTGCTCGGCGTCCTCGGCTTCGGCCCGCTGAGCCGGCGCGGTGGCCGGCCGGACGTGCTGGTCGACGTCGGTAACGGCCTGCCCTTCCTGTCCCCGTTGTGGTGCCGTCGTCCGGTCATCGCCCTCGTGCACCACGTGCACCGCGAGCAGTGGCCGGTCGTGCTGACGCCGCGGCTCGCCCGGATCGGCTGGTGGATCGAGTCAAGGCTGGCGCCGCGGGTCTACCGCAAATGCCGCTACGTCACCGTCTCCGCCGCGAGCCGCGACGAGCTGGCCGTGATCGGCGTCGACCCGGAGCGCGTCACGATCGTTCACAACGGCACGCCGGAGATGGCCCCGGCCGCGCCGGTGGCCCGTACGCCGGAGCCGTCCCTCGTCGTGGTGGGCCGCCTCGTGCCGCACAAGCGGGTCGAGATGGCGCTGGACGCGGTGGCCGCCCTGTCCCCGCAGTTCGCCGGCCTGAGCCTCGTGGTGGCCGGCCAGGGCTGGTGGGAGGACGAACTGCGGGAGTACGCGGAGGGTCTCGGCATCGCCGACCAGGTCCGGTTCGCGGGCTTCGTCAGCGACGAGGAGAAGCGCGTCATGATGAGCGAGGCGTGGCTCGCACTGACCCCCTCGCTCAAGGAGGGCTGGGGCCTCACCATCGTGGAGGCGGGCGCGGTGGGCACGCCGAACATCGCGTTCCGGGGCGCCGGTGGGGTCGAGGAGTCGCTGGTCGACGGCCAGACCGGCCTGCTGGCAGAGGATCACGCGGACTTCATCGCGAAGGTGCGGCTGTTGCTCGCCGACGACGCGCTGCGCATCGAGATGGGCAGCGCGGCGCGGGCCCATGCGGACCGGTTCACCTGGGAGTCGGCGGGGGAGAAGTTCGCCGCTCTGGTCGAGCAGCCGAGGGTGGGTGGTCCCGGCGCTTCGCGCGTCGGGACCACGC
Organism: Couchioplanes caeruleus; assembly: GCF_003751945.1. Taxonomy (NCBI): domain Bacteria; kingdom Bacillati; phylum Actinomycetota; class Actinomycetes; order Micromonosporales; family Micromonosporaceae; genus Couchioplanes; species Couchioplanes caeruleus. Next base: position 7,306,594 of record NZ_RJKL01000001.1, read on the forward strand.
ACTCACCTGGTGCCGTAGACGCCCGTCTCCAGGACGTCCTTGGTCACCTGTTCCTCGTTCACGCTGCCCGCCGTCGCCTGGGACGAGCCGGCGAGGCTGTTGACCAGCGCCGCCGTACCGAGTGCGCCCAGACCAAGGGCGACGACCCCGGCCAAGAGCAGCGGAAGGGCTCTGCTCATCATGTGACTCCTCCTCGAAGCTTGTGAGCTCTGCGTGGGCGGGGACGCTACCACCAAGTAACTTCCCTGCGAAGAGGGTTCTCGTACAGGTCCAAGTGCGGTCCGTCGTGAATCAGCCGGAGGCCCGCCAGGGCGGCATCCGGCACCGGGAGCCCTCCGGCGACCTGCTGCACCACCACCCAGCGCACCCCCAGGCCGGACAACGGCGCACCGGAGGCCAGGGCTTGCCGGACCGCGCCGGCCCGGTGGTCCTCCCCGGCCACGACCAGATTCCCCACGACCAGCCGGTCGTCGGTCAGCACCTCGGCGTCGAGATAGCGCGGCAGCGGATCCAGCACGGTCCGCCGGAGATTCCAGGAGTAGGTGTGATAGGCGGCGAGCGGCAGAGAGAGCACCTCACCCGGGCGGTCGTCGACGATCCGGGCCACCGCCGCGAAGTCCGCCGGGTAGGGCACCGGCCGCAGCCGGCCGGCGGCGCCGTAGGCGAGATCCGGTTGCAGGGCCACCGGCAGCAGCAGGACGCCGGCCAGCACCACCCTCGCCGCGCTCTCCTGTCCGGTCCGGTCCCGGGCGACGGCCGCGGCGCGTTCGGCGCCGAGGGCTGCCAGCAGGCAGAGCAGGAGGGCGTACGGCAGGACGAACTTCTGACCGTCGCGCAAGAGGCCGCCCCCGGGCACCGTGGCGACCAGCCACTCCAGAGCCGCCCGGCCGCCCGGCAGCAGCACGAACGCGGCGATCAGGAAGCCGCCGCCAGCCAGTACGAGCAGGCGTGCCGCGACGCCGGCCGGCCAGCGGTCCCGCAGCGGACGCCAGCCGGCCACCGCGAACCCGACCAGCAGCAGAGTGCCGAGCGGGGCCAGCACCGAGGCCCGGCTGGGCAGCGTGGTCTGCGCGTTCCAGATCCCGCCGGTGCCGGCCAGCGCGCCCAGCGGACCGCTCCAGCCCTCGCCGCGGACGGCGAAGGCGGCGACGCCGGCCGGGTCGCTGCGGGCGTCGGCGTCGGTCAGGACGGCGGCGATCAGCCAGGGCGCGTTGAGCAGCGCTGTCCCGGCCACCGCCACGACGCTCAGGACGGTGCGGCGGGCGGCCAGCACCGCGACGGCGGCCAGGGCGAGCACCCCGCCGGTCGGCGTCACCGCGGCCAGGGCACCGAATCCGAGCAGCGCGGGCAGGGCGCGGCGGTCACCCTCGCGAACGCGCAGGACGGCGGACACTATCCAGGGAAGGGCGGCGTAGGCCAGCAGCAGTCCCCACTGCCCGAGCAGCAGCCGCTCGGCGAGGTACGGGGTCCACGCGTACGCCACCGCGGCGGTCAGCCGGGTGCCGAGCCGCCCCGCCGGGACCAGACGGCCCGCGCCGAGCGCCGCGAGGAGCAGCACCGCGGCCAGCACCACCCGCTGCACCAGCCAGCCGGGCACCACCTGGGTGGCCAGCGAGACCAGCGCGTCCAGCGGGACCGCCCGGGGCAGCGTGGCCGACGGCGCGACGAGTTCCCAGCGCAGCGGCTGACGTGGCACGAAGACCATGTCATAGGAGAGGACGTAGCCCGGTGCGGCCAGCGGCGCGAGCACCAGGACGGTGACCACGAGCGCCGTCGCCGGGAGCGCGAGCCGTCGCAAAGACACGACTCAGTTTGATCCACGCAACGACGACGGGAACCGGGACGGGCAGGAATGGCGAAAGGTAACGGGATCGGCACGGCGGGACTCGCGGTCACCGCCGCCGGCGTGCTGGCCAACGCGCTGGCGTACGTCGTACCCGTGCTCGGCGCGCGTACGCTCACCGCCGCCGACCTCAGCGCGCTGGCCACGCTGCTCGCGATGACCGCGATCGCCGGGGTGGCCAGCACCGGGCTGCAGATCGCGGTCGCCGTGCACCGGGCCCGCTCGGGTCCGGTGCCCACCGCCCGCTCGGCGCTCTACACGGTGCTCGGCGCGGCCTGCGCGCTGCTGCTGGCCATGCCGATCGCGGTCGCCGTGCTGCACCTGCCGGCCGCCGCGACCGCGCTGGCCGCGGTTTCCACGGTGGGCGTGGTCGCCGCCGGTCGGTGGCTCGGCGAGATGCAGGGCGACCAGCGGTTCCTGCCGCTCGCGATGGGCATCGCGGTGGTGGCCGGCGGACGGTACGGCGGCGTCGTCCTGGGCCTGGCCGCAGGCTTCGGGCTGACCACGTCGCTGCTCATCGGCGCGGCCACCGCGATCCTGGCCCTGCCGGTGCTGCACCTGCTGGCCCGCCGCAAGGGCGTACACAAGGAGGGAGAACCGCTCCCGCTGCGTGCCGTGCTGACCGCCGGCGGCGCGACCCTGGCCATGCTCGTCGTCTCGTACGCCGATCTGCTGCTGGCCCGCCGCTTCCTGCCGCCGGACGCCTCCGGGGCCTACGCGGTCGGCACGGTCCTCACCAAGGGCGCGCTCTGGGCGCCGCAGGTGGTGACCATCCTGGCCCTGCCTCGGCTGGCCCAGGGCAGTCGGCGCACGCTGGGGCTCAGCCTGCTGCTGGTCGGTGCGTGCGGCGCCGTGCTGGTGTCGGCCGCGGCCCTCGCCGGCGGCCTGGCGTTCCGGCTCGCCGGCGGCCCGGACTACGTGAACCTGGGCCGGCACGCCTGGATCTTCGCGGCCACCGGCGCCTGCTACGGGGTGGTGTTCATGCTGGTCAACGCGCAGGTGGCGGCCGAGGCGAAGTGGTCGTCGGCGCCGCTGGGCGCGGTCACCGCGGTGTTCGTGCTCGTCGCCTGGCTGGTGCTGCCGCACACCGTCGAGGGCATCGCGCTGGGCGCGCTGGGCGCCGCCGCGGCCGCCCTCATCGTGATGGGCGGGTTGGTGGCGCTCCGAGTTCGGACGTCCGTTACCGAAGTGCGATCCGAAGATGAAAGCCTTTCTGTGCACCGAGAAGCGGACGGGGGCCGGAGAAGTGCACAGGGTGGCGCGGCGAACGCTGGGGTGTGTGCTGGCGGTCTCGCTGACGGTGGTGGCCATGGCGGCGGCAGCCGCACCGGAGTCACCGGCCGATGACGGCGGGATCGCCGCCGACAAGCTGACCGCGATGTTCCACCGGTACGGCGACACCTCGGGCACCTGGCTCGGCGCCGACCGGACGGCCTCGGTGCCGCTGCCGGACAGCCGGACCCTCTGGCTCTTCTCCGACACGTTCCTCGGGAGCCCGGGCGCGGACGGCTCCCGGCCCCGCACCTCCGCGCTGATCCACAACTCGGCGATCATCCAGACCGGCACGGAACTCGGCCCGCTGCGCGCCGGCGGTACGCCCGCAAGGCCGGATTCGCTGGTGCCCACCGAGTCGGACGACGAATTCCACTGGGTCGGCGACGCCGCGGTCACCGCGGGCACCGTGCAGGTGCTGGTGAACCGGTATCGGCGTACCGGGGCCGGGCCGCTGGACCACAAGCTGACCGGCACCGGGCTGACCACCTTCGAGCTGCCCGGCCCGTCACCCGGCACGGTCCGGGAGTTGCCGCTGGGCACCCGCGTCTCGTGGGGTTCCGAGGTGATGCCGGACGGAGAGTGGACGTACGTCTACGGCACCGAGGCGGCCGGTGCCATGAAGTTCGCGCACCTGGCCCGGGTGCACGGCACGGACCTCACGCGCTCCTGGGAGTTCTGGACCGGCACGAGGTGGTCCACCGCGGAGGCCGAGTCGGCGCGGCTGCTCAGCGGCGTCGGGACGAACTACGGCGTACGCCGGGTCGGCAGCCACTACGTCCTGGTCACCCACGAGAACAATCTGACCTTCAGCGCAGACTTCGTGGCGTACACCGCGAAGTCGCCCGCTGGGCCGTTCGGCGGGCCGCACTACCTGTTCAGCGCGCCCGAAGTCCGGGCCGGGCACATCGTCTACGACGCCGACCTGCACCTCCACCTGGCCCGCAAGGGCCGGCTGCTGATCTCTTACAACGTCAACAACCTGGACGAGGCGGTCACCTACGCCGACGCAAGCATCTACCGGCCTCGGTTCGTCGAGGTCGAGTGGCCACCGGCCGGCTCCTCGGCCCGACGCCCGGCGGCGCCGCAGGGACTCACCGCCTCCGCCGACGGCGCCGGCACCGCCGCCCTGGCCTGGCAGCCGGTGCGCGGCGACGGCATCACCTACCGGATCTACCGGCGCGACGTCACGGACGGGCAGACCCATTTCGTACGCCTGCCCGGCGAAGGGCCCGGCCCGGCGACGAGTTTCCATTCGGACTTCCTGGTCAACGGGCACGACTACGAGTTCGCGGTGACCGCCGTGGCCGGTCACCGGGAGAGCCCGCTGTCGGCCACCGCGACGATGCGGGCCACCGTGCCACCCCCGGGCGCCCCGACCGGGGTGCGCGCCGAGTCCCGACCGGACGGTCGGGTCACCGTGCACTGGGAGCCGATCCCCTTCGTCCAGCTGTTCAAAGTGTTCGGACGGGACCTCACTGCCGGACAGGAGACGGCGTCGCCGGCCGGCGCGTACCCCGGCCTGAGCGCCACGATCGGACCGCTGCGGCACGGCCACCGGTACGACATCACGGTCGTGGCCGTCGGCGGCGGCGGCGACAGCAAGCCGTCCCCGCCCGTACGCGTCACGGCCACCGTGGCCAAGCCGCCGGCACCCGGCCGGCCCACCGCCGAGGCGCAAGCCGACGGCTCGATCCATCTGGCCTGGCAGCAGGCCGCGCCGGAGATCGGCTACCGGATCTACCGACGCGACCTGACCCGGGGCGAGACCCGGTGGGGGCCGCCGGGCCTGGCGATGGGCACCACCTTCGAGACCGGCCCGCTGACCCACGCCCACGAGTACGAGTTCGCGGTCGCGGCGGTCAACGACGGCGGGGAGAGCGCGTGGTCGCCGACGGTGACCGCCACGGCGAATGTCGCCGCCCCGGACGAGGTGCCATCGCGGCTCAAGGCCGAGGCCGGCCCCGGCCTCGTCGAGCTGACCTGGCAGTCCACCGGCTCGGCCTGGTACTGGCTGTTCCGGCGGGACGTGACCGCCGGCGAGCGGGAGTTCGTCCGCGAGGAGGTACCGGTCGAGGGCACCGAGGCGACCGTGCACAACCTGATCGACGGCCATGTGTACGAGTTCCAGGTGGCCGCGTTCAGCGACGGCGGCGTCGGGCCCCGGTCCACGGCGGTCGAGGTGCGCCTCCCCGCGTCCATGCCGACCCGGATCGTGGCCCGTAGTGACAGGGCCGGGGTCGCCACCGTCACCTGGCAGGAGAACCGCGCCGGGCTGCTGTACCGGATCCAGCTGCGGGATGCGAGCGCCGGCGAGGACTGGCGTTTCGACCCGTTCCCGGTGTCCGGCAACCGCTTCGAGACGGCCATGCTGACCAGCGGGCACCGGTACGAGTTCCGGCTCGTGCTGCCGGACGAGTCGTTCTCGCCGATCGCCGCCACCACGGTGAAGTGACGAGCGCATCCTCATGAACATCCACACGTCGGCGTGACCCGCCGGGGACTCGACCTCGAGGGCAGGGCGGCGCGTGTGCCGGCTTCGATCGTGAGCACGATGGGGATGACCGTGCAGGAGGTCAACCGCCTGCGCCGTCGGCTGCGCGAACTGGCAGAGCGGATCGCCTGAGGCTCGGCCGGGGAGTGGCGTTGGACTCATCGCGCACAAAAGGATCGTGCACAATTTAATGCCGCACTATCTTTCTGGTGGGCGGTGATCCGCTTCGTCCGAGGAGTCGGGTGGCTCTCGCATCCGCACGTTTCCGACCTCGGACGGGACTCCGGCATCAGGACAGGAGAGGCAGCATGAGGTTCGTCAAGTACGACGAGTACCCCCAGCACGTTCCGGCCGACTTCGCCGAGGAACTGGCCCATCTGGTCGGCATGGTGGCGCAACGCACGCGGGACTCGGTCGAGAGGCAGAAGGCCGGTCGGGCGGTGCGCACCGCCCACGGCAAGACGTACGGCCTGGCCCGGGCGGTCGTCACGATCCCCGAGGTGGAGCCCGAGTACGCCCAGGGCATCTATGCCACGCCGGGCACCTTCGAGGCCGTCGTGCGCTACTCCAACGGGCTGGGCCACTTGCGCGCGGACCCGTTCCTCGGCCCCGCGTGCGGCATGGGAATCAAGATGTTCGGCGTGCCCGGACGGTCGCTGCTGGCCGACGAAGCGGACGACACCACATTCGACTACAACCTGATCAACAACACCACCTTCTTCTGCAACACGGTGAAGGACTATCTGGTCATCGAACCACTGTTCGCGCAACTCCCCGACGCCCTGGTGTCCCCGGAGACCCGCCGAGCGTGGCTGCACGACTTCGTGACCCGCGCCGGGGTTCTCTCACCGGACACATGGCTCTGGGACGAGCTGCTGTCGATGCTGTCGTTCACCTCGATTCCGCGCAAGAACCTGATGCTGTACACGTACTGGAGCATGGGTGCGTTCCGGCACGGCGACTACATTGCCAAGATCCGGGCGATCCCCACCCAGACCTCCGCGGCCGGCGTGACCCACCCGACCGTGGACGTGGCCGCCGATCCCGAGGCCTACCGCAACACGCTCGTTGCGGAGTTGGGCGAGCGCGCCCACAGCTTCGAGCTGCAAGCCCAGCTCTGCACCGATCTCGACCTCATGCCGGTGGAGAACACCTCGCGCGAGTGGCCCGAACGGCTCTCGCCGTTCGTGACCGTGGCGCGCATCGACATTCCGCGCCAGGACATCTCCTCGGACGACAACCTCGCCATCGCGGACACCACCTCCATCACCCCCTGGCGGGTGCGCGAGGAACACCGTCCCCTCGGCGAGATCAACCGGGTGCGCGAGGAGGTCTACCGACAGTCGTCCATCATCCGGCACGCGCTCAACAACCAGCCGCGCCGCGAGCCGACCAGCGGCCATCAGTTGCTGGGCTGAGCGGCCGACCACCTGCCGCGCCCTCACCTTGATGCACCTGGGATCGGGTCGTCCGCACCGGTTCGACAGGACATCAGGCGTATGCACCGGTGACGTGAACGCCGGGCACGTCGCGCATCAGCGTGACGTTCGTGCGGCTCGCGTCCCCCGACCGCGTCGGCAGATGGTGCGAGTAGGTTCGGCAATCGGGACTCCTCGAGCCTGGCGAGCCCGACCACGAGCCGCCCGGCGGCGGTAGCTCAGGTCATCGCGCGGGGAGCCGCAGCAGCGACACCAACCCGCGCACCGACGCGCACGGGCGCTGAATCCCTGCGTAAACCACCAGGAGCCCCGGCGGAACCTGCCGACTTCCCAGGACGGTCGCCGCCGGGGCTTCGCTGTGACCCACTCGGGCCGACCGGAGGCTTCCGCTTCGACGGTGACAGCCTCACCCTGCTCGGGAAGTTGCCCTTCGCTGCGACCAAGCCGGGCCCGATGCCGGCGGTCACCACTGGCCTCAGTCGGGCGGCCCGAATTCCAGTCTCACAGCGTCGCCGTAGTCGCCCTTCGCGCCGAAGGCCTACGACGCGTTGTCACCGACGACACCATGGGCGCGTTACGCCTGCTCGTCGACCGCCGTCGACCAGCTCGGCCGCGCCCGCACCGAAGTGGTCTCCCACTTGCATCACCTGCGGCTCGAACTGGTGCCCGGCGACGCGAAGAAGGACTTCTCAGCTCAGCAGGCCCGCGCTCTATTCAACACCGTCCGTCTCCGCTCCGTGGTCGGCACGACCCGCCGCTGGCTCGCCTCGAACTGATCCACGAGCTCGTCGTCATCGACAAGAAGATCAAACCGCCTGCGTCCCGATCTGCTGGCGCCGACTGATCAACTGGACCGGGTACGGACGGTGCTGAGGGCAGTTAGGGACCCTTGGCGCCGTGCCATGATTCATACTGCCGTCATGATCCCCCGGTCCCGCGTCAACGCCGCCGCATGCTCGATGGTCGCCACGCTCGCCGCTTGCGTGCTCGCCGGCTGCGGCGAACCGGGACACGTGCGCTGTTCGGACCGCGAAGAACAGCGAGTAGAAGTCCTGGCCCGGCTTCCGATCCTGCAGGCGCGTCCTTCATCCACCGAAGCCGCCGACGCCTACTCGGGCTGCGGAGAAGACGACTCCGGGGATGCGATCGCTCCCTACGCCGCTCAGCGCTACCGCAGCACGTTAGCGGAACCCGACATCCGCTCCTTCTACTGGGACGAGCTGATGAAAGACGGCTGGCGCAACGCCTCGCCCGCCATACCCCCGGAGATAGCACCGTCGCTCGCTTTCCAGCGCGGCGTGTCATGCCTGGTCAAAGACGTCGATGGCGCAGAGGCGGTGTTCACCATCTCATTCGACCCGCCACCAAGCGCATCGCCGTCTCCAGTAGCACCCATGACATATACCGTCGAGGCGACTGATGGTAAGCCTGTGCTGTCTGGCTGTTGACCTTTGGCCTCGCCAGTATCGCGTCCGTCGCCGACCCATATTCCGTTGAACGCTCGCCCTACCTGGCAGCCCGAGAGAAGACCCCTACAGAAATCTCAACGGATGCGCTCATGCCCGTCGAACGAGACCGACCTTCGCACGTCACGATGATCACCACCAATCAAAGAGACCGTGTTGGAAGCAGTAGCCGCCGTATGGTGCTTCGTCCGCATCGGCTGCCGCACATCTGTTGGCTACAACCAACGCGGCCGGAACAGCGCGGCCGGAACAGCGCGGCCGGAACAGCGCGGCGCACGGGATACTTCGGAGTGTCCGGCGGCTTGCTTCATCTGGTATCCGTGACGACCAGCGCTGCCGGTATTGCGCCGGTGGATGCGCGACGTACACCGCGAGACGCTCGACGCGGCGCCGTGTCGGCGGCTGCCCTCTTCGCTCTCAGATGTTGTCTTCGAGGGCCTTGCGGAGAACGGCCTCGATGGCGGCTTGGCGTTCGTCTTCGGGCGTAGGTGGGTTGGGTTGCGTCTGGATGGGTGCGGTGAGGGCGGACATGCGTAGGCCGTAGCCGGTCCGGTCGGTAGCTCTGACGATCAGGTGTGGCATCGGTGGAGCGGGCCAGCTGAGCAGCAGGTACTCCTCGTCGGAGTCGTCGACGTCGTTGTCGTGCAGGCGGTCGCGTCCGCGGGCGCCATCGGCGTCGCTCTGGGCAACGATGGCCCCTTCCAGGAGTCGCAGCCGAGCGACTCCGGCCACCAAACCGGCACCCGCGTCCGGGTTCTCGCCGGCGTCGTCTATGGCGAGCGCGTCGCCTGGGTCGAGTACAGGGCGGGCCGGCCGGACTCGGACGGCCGTCTTCCGGTCGACCTCTTCCTGCACGTCAAGGGTGAGGACGGTGATCTGGTCACTGTCGACGTGCCGACCTACAACCCGTACTTCGAGTGCGATGTGCACCTGATGCGCTTGCACGGCGACGCCCTGCTGGTGATCTACACCGAGAAGCACGACACCATCGCGCTGCGGTTGGTCGGCGATCGGATGGAGTTACGCGAGATCGACGACGATCTGCTGGTGCACGGCGACGTGGTGGCATACCGGCCGTACAAGGCCAACGTGGGCGTCCTGGACCTGGCCGGGTTCCAGGCCTCGGTCCCGTTGCCGGTGGTGACCGAAGACTTCACTCTGACCGACGCGCACCGCGCCCTGCTGCCTGGTCCGGAGCAGTACGGCTTCCCGGCGCGGGCGGCGGTGTGGGCACGGCTGCGCGAGCTGCTGACCGTGACCGGGCCGGTGCCGCAGTACGGAGTGGAGGTGCTGATCGGCGCGCTTGCCCAGCCGTACTGGTTCGCCCCGCCGACCGAGTACCACTACGGCGCATTGTTTCGATGGTCGAGGACGTCCGATGGCCCGTGGTGGCTGCCAGCCGCCTGGTACCTGCACCTGGCCTCGCGGCCGCACACCACGTCGGCGGCGCAGGCCTGGCTGGCGTGGCTGGACCGGCTCGTTGTCGACGCCGCCCCCACCCCGGCCTGCGGTCTCCACGGCTGGCAGTCCGGGTGGACGGTGACCGAGGGAGCCGCCCAACTGGCTATGCACTTGATCCGCTATCGGGCCGGGCTCCTCGCCGGCATGTGCCGCGCCGGCGCGCTGACAGACGGCTGGTGGGGCTGGGAGGGCAAACGGTGGGCGCATTCGCTGCCGGTGCAGGAGTTCCCGCCGGGGTTCGTGGCGGTGTGGAATCGGCTGCCGAAGAGACGCGCCCCCACCCGCGATTGGTGAGCCAGGGATTGTCAGATCCAGGTGTCGGCGAACGGCGGACGGACGCCGAGTTTGTGGTACACCCGGCCCAGGTGGCTCTCTGCGGTGCCGACCGAGACGACGAGCCGGTCGGCGATCTCGCGGTTGGTCCGGCCGCCGGCCCTGCAGCCGACGTGCCGAGGATCGATCACGACGCAGCGTCCGATGTGGCCTCACGCTCATTCTGGACGGCCTGGCGGGGCAGGTCGTCCGTGAAGAAACGACCCGCGCTCCGCTTGACGTATCGATGCCGTGAGCACGGTCGCCTGTCCGGGCCGGTGTCACGCCGGCGAATTCGTGCCGGAGGCTGCCAGGGTGCGCATGCCGCAAGACGACAGGCACGCTCCGCACGCCTAGAGTCTCGGCCATGGTCTCCGCAGGCAACGCCGTGGTGCTCGGCGCCAGCATGGCCGGGCTGATTGCCGCTCGGGTGCTGAGCGATGCGTACGACACGGTCACGATCATCGACCGGGACACGTTGCCCGAGACGGCAGCGGCGCGGAGGGGGGTCCCGCAGTCCCGCCAACTGCACGTGCTGCTGGCGCAAGGCCGGCGAGCGCTCGTTGAGCTCTTTGACGGCCTCAGCGACGAATTGAGCGCCGCCGGCGCGCCGCAGGTCGACCTGCACAATCAGGTGCACTGGTGCAATGACGGCTACCCGATGCGCCGAGCCGCTTCGGACCTGATCGGTGTGGGGATCAGCCGCCCGCTGCTGGAAGCCACGGTGCGCGCCCGGGTACGGAAACTGGCGAACGTCCGTTTCTTCCCGCCCGCCGAGGCGACCGCGCTGTTGCACACCGACGACCGCAGCCGGATCACCGGTGTGCTTGCGACGCTGCGCACCGGCACCGAGTATCGCCTCCACGCCGACCTGGTGGTCGACGCCTGCGGCCGGGCGTCGCGCAGCCCGGTGTGGCTGGCCGAACTCGGTTACCCGGCCCCAGCGGAGCAGCGGGTCCCTGTCGACGTCACCTACGTCACCCGTACCTACGAGCGCGACGCCCGGCATCTCGGCGGTCTGCTCGGCGCGCTGACCAATGCCGTGCCCGGCCGCCCACGCACCGGCATCGTCGCTGCGCAGGAGGACGGCCGCTTCGCGGTGGCGCTCAGCGGGATGCTCGGTGAGCAGCCTCCGCTGGACGACGAGGGCTTCACGCGGTTCGCCGAGTCCCTGGGCATGCCGGTGATCAGCCGGTTGGTGCGCGACGCTGCCCCCGTGGGCAGTCCGGCACGGATGCGCTTTCCGGCGAGCGTGCGCCGGCGCTATGAGCGACTGCGCCGCTTCCCGCTCGGCTATCTGGTGGTCGGCGACGCCATCTGCAGTTTCAACCCTTTGTACGGCCAGGGCATGACGGTCGCCGCCACCGAGGGACTGCTGCTGCGCTCGCTCCTGCAAGGCGGCCCGGATCGGCTGGCACGGCGCTTCTTCCGCGGCGCGGGGAAGCTGATCGACGGCCCGTGGTCCATTGCGGTCGGCACGGACTTGCGCTTCCCGGAGGTGCCAGGGCCGCGCTCGCCGCGGGTACGGCTGATCAATGCGTACGTGCACCGGCTTCACGCGGCCGCCCGCACCGACGCCGTGCTCGGAGCCGCCTTCCTGCGCGTGCTCAACCTCGTGGACCCGCCGACCCGGCTGCTGCGCCCCGCGATCGTGCGCCGGGTGTTCCGGGCGCGGCTGCGCAGGAGCGACGATTGACCAGAACCCGCCTGACCGCCGGAGAGCGCCACGAGCGGCTGCTGACTGCCGCGGTCGCTGCCTTCGCCCGGGGCGGCTGTGCCGGTACCACCGCAGATCGGGTGGTCCGGTTGGCCGGCGTCTCGCAGCCGTACGTGATCCGGCTCGCCGGCTCGAAGCAGGCGCTGTTCCTGGCCGCCCTCACCCGCGCCACCGACCGGGTGGAGCAGTGCTTGCGCGACTCCGCCGCCGAGCGTGCCGATGCGGAGCGACTCGGTGCCGCCTACGACGATCTGCTGGCCGAGCGGGTATCTGTCGCGGTTCTGCTGCACGGTTTCGTGGCCGGCGCCGACCCGGCCATCCGGCCGACGGTGCGCGGCTGTCTCGCCCGGATCTACCGCACGGTCCGCGAGCTGACCGGCGCTGATGAGGATGAGGCCTGCCGCATTCTCGCGATGGCCATGCTCGTCACCACCCTGAGCGCGATGCGGATCATCGGACCGGACTCGGTGGCGCGCGAGCCGTGGATGACCGAGCTGATCGGCGGACTGGATGTGAAGCGGACCGGCTCGCTCTGCAGTTCCATGCCCGTCCTTCCGATGGCGGGTTTGTGCAGTTCAGACCTGTTGATGACGGTACTGAGCGGAAGGTGTGGCGGCATCTTCCATGCTGCGGACTTGTGCCGCGCGGGATGGGCCCGGCCGGACCGGCCCGGGGGAAGCCGGGTCAGGCCGGGCCCCTGCTGCGAGCGCCGGGCAGCTACTGAGCGGCGCGGTGGTGCAGCAGTACGTTGCCGCTGGCGAAGGTGCGGGCCTCGACGAGCTCGAGACGAACGCCTTCGACGTCCTTGAAGAGCGGCTTGCCGTTGCCCAGGGTGACCGGGGTGAGCGCGATGAGGTAGTCGTCGATCAGTCGCGCCTGCGACAGCTGCTGCACGATCGTGCCGCTGCCGAAGATCACCACGTCACCGCCGTCGCTCTCCCGCAGGCTCTTGACCTCGGAGAGCAGGTCCTGCTCGGCGAGCCGCGAGTTCACCCACTCGAGCTTGTCCAGGGTGGAGCTGAACACCACCTTGGTCATCTCGTTGAGTTCCCGGGCCATCATGCGCGCGCCCTCGGGGGCGTGCGGGTTGTCGGCCATGGCCGGCCAGACCGCTTCGAACAGCTGGTACGTGCTACGTCCGAACAGCACCGTGTCGGGCTGCATCATGGCGTGGATCGCCATGTCGACCTCGGGGTCCTGGACGAACCAGTTCATGTTCCCGTCGGCGGCCGCGTACGCGCCGTCGATGGACATCCGGTTGAACATGAAGATCTTGCGCATCGTTCTCTTCTCTCTGCGATGGAACCAACATGGGTGTTCGAGGGGTGAGATCAGGTCGCGGGATGCCCGGGTGGTCCGGGGCTGAGGGGATCACGCCGGTGCGGCGCACTCGGGGCACGGGCCATCAGACCTCGGCGTGTGCCATGCGCGGTTGCGAGGAGACCCGCTCCATCAGGGTGAGCACCAGCACGGCGGCGACGATCAGTACGCCGGCGGCCACCCGGAAGGCCAGCACGTACCCGTCCGTCAGAGCGGCGTTGTCCAGCGAGGCGGCGTCGCCGCCCGAGTGCCGCAGTGCCAGCATCATTAGCACCGCGAGACCCAGGCCGCTACCGACCTGCTGCACCGCCTGCTGCACGCCCGAGGCGAGGCCGGCGTCCTGGCCGGTGACCTCGTGCAGGGCCGCGTTGGCGATGGCCGGGCCGACCATGCCGGCGAACAGGCCGAACACGAGCATGCCGGGCAGCACGCCACCGGCGTACGAGCTGTCCGGGCAGGTACGCGAGCCCGCCGCCCGGAGATCACGACGCCGAGTACGCCGGCGAGGCCGCTGATGCCGCCCCAGATGCTGAGCGCCTTGATTCGCTCGGTGCTGTCCTGGAACAGCAGGGCGATGCCTTCCACCGCCGGGGATCCGGCTCGGTGGCGCGGGGCAGGGTCTCCTGTGGTGTCGATACAGTGGCTGGGTCCACGGTGAACTCCTCAGCTACGAAGGCCCTGCGGGCCGTGTCTCGTATCCGTGTCGAAGCCGGGGCAGCGGTTCTCGACATCACCTCGCAGAAACTTCTTGGAACTTGCCCGGAGGGTTCGTGAAGTACTTGATCCTGATCTACAACAACGAGCAGACCAGGCAGATCTGGGAGGGCTTGTCCGGTGCTGAGCGGGCGGAGGGCATGCAGGCCCACATGTCGCTCGTCGAAGATCTGTCCGAATCCGGGGAGTTCATCGTCATGGAGGCGCTCGCCGACCCGGCGAAGTCCAAGACGGTCAGCGTGCGTGACGGCCGCCCGGTGAGCAGCGACGGCCCGTTCGCCGAGGTGAAGGAATACCTCGTCGGCTTCTACCTGGTCGAGTGCGAGAACATCGACCGGGCGGTCGAGCACGCCGCACGAATCCCGGAAGCCGCCATGGGCCTGGTCGAGGTGCGGCCGGTGCTGGCGCGCGGCGCGACGGAGATGTGACAGCGACCGGACGGGCATCTCACGGTATGGAGAACGTGCTCCGCGAGTGCGCACCGGTCGTACTCGCCACGCTGATCCGACGACACGGCAACTTCGGCATGTGCGAGGATGCCGTGCAGGAGGCGTTGCTGGCCGCCGCGATGCAGTGGCCGGTGGAGGGCATCCCGGCCAACCCCGAGGGGTGGCTGACGACTGTCGCGTCGCGCCGCTGGATCGAGCTGTGGCGCAACGACGTCGCCCGCAGACGGCGGGAGGAGACCGCCGCCGCTCTCGCCCCTGTGGACACCGGGACGGGCGGCGAGGTCGACGACACCCTGACGCTGTTTCTCCTCTGCTGCCACCCGTCGCTGTCGCGGGCCTCGCAGATCGCGCTCACCCTTCGCGCCGTCGGCGGGCTCACCACCGCCGAGGTGGCCCGGGCGCTGCTGGTGCCCGAACCCACGGTGGCGCAGCGGATCAGCCGGGCCAAACAGCGGATCAAGGCCGACGGCGTGACCTTCTCCATGCCGGCGCCCTCGGAACGGGCTGCCCGGGTCGCCACCGTTCTGCAGGTCCTCTACCTGATCTTCAACGAGGGATACACGGCCAGCTCCGGACCGGCACTGAGCCGCGCCGACCTCACCACCGAGGCGATCCGGCTGACCCGCCAGATGCACCATCTGCTGCCCGGTGACGGGGAGGTGGCCGGACTGCTGGCGCTGATGCTGCTCACCGACGCCCGCCGACCGGCGCGTACCGCGCCCGACGGCAGCACGGTGCCGCTCGCGGAACAGGATCGCCACCGGTGGGACCGGGCCCTCATCGAGGAGGGCGTCCGGCTGATCACCCGCACCCTGGAACACGCGCCGCTGGGTCCCTACCAGGTGCAGGCGGCGATCGCCGCCATACACGACGAGGCGGCCGACGCCGCCGACACCGACTGGGCGCAGATCCTCGGCCTCTACAACATCCTCCAGCGGCTCGCGCCCGGCCCGATGGTCACCCTCAACCGGGTCGTCGCGGTCGCCATGACGTACGGGCCGGATCGGGGACTCGGCGAGCTGGCCCGCGCCGAGCAGGTCCCGGCTCTCGTCGGGCACTACCGCACCCACGCCGTACGTGGGTACCTGCTCGAGGAGACCGGCGACCGGGAGGCGGCCCGCGCCCAGTACGAGATCGCCGCGCGGCAGACGCTCAGCATCCCGGAGCAGCGATACCTGCGGGAGCGGGCCGCCCGCCTGGCCCGCGGGGCTGCCACGGTGCGGTGAACTCGGCGCGGAGAGCAATCTCGCGATATCGGCGATGTCGAAACTCGCCCGGTGGCTTCGATACCCCCACGACACGTTGTCAGGAATGCCGGCGTGCCGGTATCGACGGGAGGGCGTCGGATGACCGCCGTCATTCTGGTCCTCGTCTGCCGCAGCCCGCTGCTGCCCGTGCTTGTGCTGATGGGCGGGGCAGGTTGACCGGCTACCGTTCTGCCGTTGTCGGACTGGCACCGCGAGAGCTCGAGGTGTGCGCACGACGCGACGCATCCAGCGCTACCGCGAACGCTACGGATGAGATGGTCATGAGGACGATCGGGGGAGCAGGTAGCAGCAGCAGCGCCGTGATCAGCAGCGCGAGGGACAGCGCGAGCATGAGGGCGAGTTGCGCCTGCTCTGCGGCCCGGCCGCGGCGCGTCATGAGCAGTATCGATGCACCCACGGCCACCAGCAGAATGGACATGGCGACGCTGAAGCCCTGCATGAGGTCGGCGACGCTGTGACTCGGGGTCATGGGGAAGCGCGCCTGCTGCATCTGGCGCTCGACAGCGAGCACGTCACCTGTGGACGTCAGGAGGCTCGCCAGGGTGACGTGACCGACTCCGGTCAGCACGAAGGCCCACCCACCGACGCGCGCTGCCGTCCTCTCGCGACGACGCAACCTGTCTTGAACGATCATCAAATCGCCCTCCGCCTAAGAACTCTACCTCTGTAGAGTCGACTCTACCTCTGTAGAGTGACGGCATGTCAACTGAGCGACTGTCAGCGATCGCGGACGCCGGACTGCGGTTGATCGCGCGGGAAGGACTCCGCGGCCTGACGCACCGAGCGGTCGACGCCGAGGTCGGACTGCCGGCCGGATCGACCAGCTACTACTTCCGCAAGCGCGATGACCTCGTGACCGCGTGCGTGCGACGCCTGGTCGAGATCGACCTGCTCGAGATTGCGGCTACCGGCATCGCCGATCGTGCGATGACCGCCGACCAACTCGCGGACATGGGCGCCGACCTGATGTGGCACTGGATCACCGTTGACGCGCACCGCCACCTGGCCCGCTACGAACTGCTCCTGCACTCGCGCCGGCGCCCGGAGCTGGCGGCGGAACTGCTCGACGCGGGAGACAGGCTGAGGGTGGCCATGGCTGCCATGCTCGAGACCCAGAACTGCGCCCAGCCCGCATCGACCGCCGCCTGGTTCGTGAGCTGCATCGACGGTGTGGTGCTGGACCAGCTGACCGGACCAGGCCAACGCCGGATGTCCCGATCCGACCTGCGCGCCTTCGCGATAACCCTCGTCCGCGCAGCGCTCGCCGACCCCGACGGCAGATGAAGGCGCAGGCCTGGCCGCCCCGGCAGTGGTGCCTCGCCGACGCGCTCGCCAACCTCAACCCGGAGCTGCTGGTCGAGCCGATCCTTGGCGTTGTCGTTCGCTGGAAGCTACCCCATGAGGAACATGTCAGCGAAGGACGTCCATGGGCCGACGGTACGGTCCGGCGGGCCGTCATCAGATGCTGACGGTGCACGACCCGTGACGATCGCAAACCTCAAGATTGAGGAACCTTATCCACCCGAAGCTGACATAGCGGACCAGACTTGCTTCGCGGGTGTAGCGGTGGACCGCGTTGCTGATTATCGTGCGGCGGTCAATGCCACCCGACACGGGGGACACATGAACTCTCGCTTCAACCTCTTGGTTCGCGCCGCGGCTGCGTCGACGCTGGCCGCCGGTGCATTCGCCGCGTTCGGCGCCCCGGCCCGTGCGGCTGACAACGTCGCGGATCTGCAGCTGACGATCACCGGCACGAAGGTCGCGGCAACGAGTTCGGGCAAGTTCGTCAAGGCGACGATCAAGAACCACGGGCCGAACACCGCCGTCGGTACGGCCATCTACTTCGCCAACGACGATCTGGACAGCAGCAAAGTCCAGCTCGAGGTGCCGGACGCCGAGTCCTGCGAGAACGAGGGCAAGAGCTTCGTGTGCATCATCGGCGACATCGCCTCCGGCGAGTCGCTCGATCTGCCGATCAAGCTGACCCGCAAGGGCGGCACCGGCGCGGCCGGCAAGCTGTTCGCCGCGGTGGCGCACGAGGGCATTGACAACAAGGAAGGCAACAACGTCACCGCTCGTGGCGTCGATGTCGAGGTCGGTGTCAGCGGGCCGGACCTGTACGCCGTCGCCGCGGATGTGGCATCGGACAACAACGGCGGCAAGAAGCTGGTGGCGCCCGGTAGCGTCGCCGAACTGACGTTCGAGGTCGGCAATCAGGGCGATGTGGCCGTCGAGGGTTTCCACTTCGACATCCATCTGCCGGAGTACGTCAGTTTCGCCGAGGAACTCGACGGCTGTGCCTACGACGCTGCGAAGACCGTGGCCACGTGCAGGTACGACGAGCTTCCGCTGGTGCCGGTGGACCAGGACGTGGCCGACGACGACCAGATCTTCTCGGCCATCGCCGGTGCAACCGACATCAAGGTCGCGGCTGACGCGCCGTCGCCGAAGGACCTCACCGGCACGGTGAAGGTGAAGGCGATCATCGGCGACGCTGGCGCCGCGGCCGGACCCGTCGCACCCGAGGCCGTGACGGAGCTACCCGAGGGCATCGTCGGCGAGAAGGCCGCAGAGGCTCCGATCGAGCAGGCTCGCCCCGTCAAGACCGGTACCGCGCTGCCGGAGGTCGACAAGAGCGACAACGCTGACCAGTTCGTGGTCTTCGTCGGTAAGACCAGCGGCGGCGGTGGTGACAACGGGGCGGGCGGCAGTGCCGGCGGCAACGTGACAGGCGGAACCGGCGGTGCCGACAACACCGGCGAGCTTGCCGTCACCGGCATGCAGACCGCTCTGCTGGGCGGCGCGGGCATCGCCGTGGTCGCCGTGGGCGGGCTTCTGCTGCTCAGCGCACGCCGTCGCCGGATCGTCCTGGTGACGCCCGGAGACGAGACGTCGGCTCGCTGACGACCACCGTCGCGAAACACCACGCCGTGGGCGGGGGCCCCACCCCCGCTCACGGCGTTTTCGCGTACTGAGCCGGTCCACACGCGGGTGGCTGGGGACCGCACGCTGCGCACGCCCATGCTTTGACGTGCACCAGGGGAGAGGTGCCGAACGCCTAACATCGTGCGTGACGTGCGGAAACGTTCACCCCAACGTGCTGGGGGTCAAGGGGCCGCAGGTTCAAGTCCTGTCAGCCCGACAGTGTGTTCCGCAGTTCAGAAGGCTGGTACGGAGCTTGGGCCAGCCTTCTTCGTGTTCCTGGGGACCGGTGGCGCACCTTGACCGCTGGTCAAGGGTGCGGCGTCGCTGACGCCGCGGCGCTCGCGGGACTAGCTGTAGTGCTCGACGTGAGAGTGCCCTGCACTATGCGCGTTGGGCATCCGCATCCGCCATCGAGCATGCGTACCGACCGACAGAGAGCCGCCACGCTGAGGTGCTGGATGTCGCCGGACAGCGTGAAGCCGCCCCGGCCGAGGGTGGCCGGGGCGGCTTCGGGTCTCGAGGTTAGACGGCGGGGCTCGCGCCGCGCATCATGCCGTAGCCGGTGTTCACGGCCTGTGCGGAGCCGTCGCGTACGTATAGGAAGCTGGTGTTTGCCTGAAACACGATCCGGGAGCCGCGGATGGCGGGGCTGGTGCCGGCCATCATCCCGTAGCCGGTGTCCTGGGCCGCCCCGGTGCTGCTACGGGTCCAGAGCATGCCGGTGTTGGCCTGGAACGCCACCGTGAAGCCGGTGCCCGAGGCGCTGATCGCCGGGCTGGTGCCGGCCATCATGCCGTAGCGGGTGTCGGTTGCCCTGCCACTGCTGTCGATCACCCAGAGGAAGCCGGTATTGGCTTGGAACGCGATGGCGTAGCCGCCGTTGGACAGCTTGGTGATGGACGGGCTGGTGCCGGGCATCATGCCGTAGCCGGTGTTCACGATCGCGCCGTTGGAGTCGCGGGTGTAGAAGAAGGTGGTGTTGGCCTGCATGGCGATGCGCCAGCTGCTGGTGTTGCCGGCGATCGATGGGCTGGTGCCGCGCATCATGCCCAGTCGGGTGTCGAAGGTCGCGCCGGTGGCGGTGTTACGGGTCCACAGGAACCCGGTGTTGGCCTGGAAGGCGACCTGACCGCCGGAGATCGCCGGGCTGGTGCCGGCCATCATCCCGTAGCCGGTGTTGGTCATGACGCCACTGGCGCTGCGGGTGTAGAGGAAACTCGTGTTCGCTTGGAACGCGACCTGACCGTCGGAGGTCGCGGGGCTGGTGCCTGTCATCATTCCGTACTGGGTGTTGACGCTGCGGCCGGCCGAGTCACGGTGGTACAGGAAGCTGGTGTTGGCCTGGAATGCCACCGGCGCCGGGCTGGAATACGTCACGGACGTACTGGCGGGATAGCTGGCCCGCGGCACGGCCAGGTAGTCGGGGTCGCTTGGCGCGCCAGGCGACGGGAACCAATCGGTCCTGTCGTCGTCGTTGTCGGCGTACCAGATGTCCTGGCAGCGCACCTCCCCGTTGCGTCGCAAGCAGCCACGTACCGCCCGGTGCGCGCCGTCGATGCGGGGCGTGGACATCCAGCCATAAGCGCTACCTGCGAACGTCTCGCAGTAGTCCCATGTGCCGCCGATTCTGGCCACGTCGTCGTTGCTCGGCCAATTGTGGTCGGATCTGGGACCGCGCACCTCGAAGTTGGAGCGGTCGATGGACAGCACGTCGCCTGGCTTCAGCTCGGCATTGACGTACGCCGAGGCGTTGGCTGAGTCGCTCATCAGGGTCACTGGCGTGCCGTGCAGGATCGCGTAGTTGATCGGGCGGTCGGGCCCGAACCCGGACTTCTGCGTGTGGCAGTAGCTCGCTGCGTGCGCGGGATTCGGCAGCGCCACCTCGAGCATCGAGACAACGGATATCGCGGCAACGACGGCCGCTGCCGCCTTTCGCCGACCGTAGCGGCCGAAAATCATGTCTTCCCTCTCCGATAGGGTACGAACGGTCGGGCGTCGAACAGCATACGAGGACGTAAAACGCTTTCCGATATGCCGGACGTTACCGCGACACTGCAATGAATGGTGCGAGGCCTTTTGGCCGGGCGAGACCATAACACCTGTGTCGCCGCTGCCCAACACTCAGCGATTGCCGGAAAAGGCCATGGCTGAGTCTCCTCTCAGAAGGCTGCGAAGCCTAAGGATCACATCTGTCACATCCAGCATCACCTGTCACTGTGATGGCGCTTTCAACACGTCAGTGCAGCTCGGGCATGCTCTCCTCGTCCGTTAGGTCGAACCTTGCAACTCAACGGCCATAGGGCCATGTTTCTGTGGTTCATGGCGATGGTTCCTTGTTGCTTGACGATTTATGACGACAGCGGTGCAGGCGTTCCTTGCTGTCCAGGTGCACCCGCAATCGTCACTCTTCCCGCCGGGCCAATGGAAGCGTTACATCCACAACGGCTTTGCCGGCTTCGCCTGTGCTCTGATCCCTGACGACGAATGATCAACGGACCAATCCCAACGAGCAAGCCTGTGCGGGCGTTTCCTGGCCACGCCCTTGTCGAGCACGGTCTTGGAAACCGCCAGATAATCAGCCTGTCGGTCGGGCTGGCGAGAGCCGAGCTGGGGACCATATGGGACCACACGCTAAGCACGACAGCGCGCGAGGCCTGAACACTTGATATTTGAGTGAGCTTCAAATACAGCGCTTGACGTACAGAAACGCCAACATCACCGGGCTGGGGGTCATGGGTTCCAGGTGCCTTTGGAGCCGCCGATCGTGACGGTGACGGCGGCTCTGCCGACGAGGGTTGCGGTGTTGCCGTCCACGTTGATGGCGACGTTCTTCTCCTGGATGTCGTGGTAGGTGAAGTCGCCGGAGAGCGGCCACGATGGTGAGTGCGGCGATGGAGATGCCGGCTCGGCGGCTGCGTCCTGGTGTGGGCATCGTGGGCGTCGGCGCGGTCGAGTTCGGTGGTGGCGGGCCGTCGGCGCTGGTG
This sequence comes from Couchioplanes caeruleus, assembly GCF_003751945.1. Classification (NCBI taxonomy): domain Bacteria; kingdom Bacillati; phylum Actinomycetota; class Actinomycetes; order Micromonosporales; family Micromonosporaceae; genus Couchioplanes; species Couchioplanes caeruleus. The sequence continues at coordinate 7,328,261 of NZ_RJKL01000001.1, forward strand.
GGGCTCATTGGCTGAGCCCGAGCCGGCCGGCGTTCATGGCGTCGATGACGCCGCCGTCGATGAGCAGGTCGCTGCCGGTGACGAAGCCGGCTTCCAGGAGTAGGCGGCGGCGGTGGCGACCTCGTCGGTGGTGCCGACCCGACCGGATGCCGAGTTCTTGATCATTGCTTGGTAGCCGGCGGCGCCGGGACCGGACATCTCCTCCTTGGCCAAGGGGGTGAGGATGATCCCGGGGCTGATCGAGTTGACCCGGGCGCCGCGTTCGCCCCAGGCGACGGCGGCGGCCTGCACGCGCAGGTGGTTGGCCCGCTTGGGCAGCGCGTACGCGGCACCGGAGTCGGTGACGGCGTCGGGGCCGAGGAATGGCAGTGCCATCAGAGCAGCGCGGTGCCGAGCGACCCACCGACCTGCTGCATGGCGTTGACCGCCGCCCCGGCGGCACCCGCGTCGGCCGGCTCGACACCGGCGGTCGCGGTGCCCATCGCCAGGCCGGTGACGCAGCCGAGCCCGAAGGACATCAGCAGGCGGACACCGAATCCCGCCTCGGCTTCCGCAGCCTTACGGACCTGCAGGAACCGGTCGAACGCGAGCATGCGGATCGGCAGGGACCGCACTCCTGTGATGTGCTCGAGATTGGCCGGAACCTTTTCGTAAATTTTGGGAAACGGAGTCGTCGCTGCCAGGTTAAATGTCCTCTGATGAAATCAGTGGTTGGCCTCAGGCATGCCGAAAGCATGGCCATCTCTTGGGAAACCCCTGGTCAGCAGGGGTCTGCGCGACGTATGGCAAACCCGGACGTGATGCAAGACATCTGAGGAAAAGATAAGAAACAGTAAAGGAATCACCTTTCGGTGATCTGAAGCACGATTCCTACCGTCCGGTAACTTCATCTGCCTAGTTTTGCGTCGATGCGTCCAGGACGTATTGCCTACACATCTGTCGGTGCCAATTCCGAGCGGCGTTTCCCGCCGCATCGAGTACGGAGGACAAGATGAGGAACCTGAACGACAGCGCACGCAGCTTTCGGCAGCGCGCCGAACAGCAGGGCTGGGACCTCCAGACCCTCGTCGCGGGTCAGCGTCCGGAGGTGCTGTTCATTTCGTGCTCGGACTCCCGGGTGATGCCGGCGCACATCACCCAGGCGACCCCGGGCGACCTTTTCGAGCTGCGCACCGCTGGCAACATCGTCCCGGTCTACGACGGCAGACAGCGGTCCGGCGAGGCAGCGACCATCGAGTACGCGGTGAGCGTGCTGGAGGTGTCGCAGATCGTCGTCTGCGGCCATTCCCACTGCGGTGCGGTGGCGGCCCTCGTGGACGGCGACGACCTCGTCCACCTTCCCTCGTTGCACCGCTGGCTGGCGCAACACCGGGACGTCGTCGCCTCGGTCGGGTCGTCGCTGACCGGCGAGCCGGGCCTCGTGGTCGTCGGGCAGCACCACGCCGTCACCCAGATGGAACGGCTCCGGCGCTATCCCGAGGTTCGCGACCGGGTCCGGGACGGCAGCCTCACGCTGACCGCCTGGTTCTACGACCTCGCCACCGGCCGGGTTCAGGCCTGGGCTGGCGACCGGTTCCAGACCCTGTAGGCGGGATAGGCATGACTCAGGACAACCCGCAGTTCCGGCAGGCCGTCGTGGACCGTACACCGGGCATTGGCCTCGGCGTGGGTCGGGGCGGCGACCCCAGTCACTCCGACCATCGCGGGTACGCCGCCCCGGATCGTTCGACCGCCCGCTTCCCGGGACGGCACCGGCCGCGCGACCGCCGTACCCCCGTGACCGTGGGGACGGTCGTGCAGGACTTCCTCGCCTCGATCGTCGTGTTTCTCGTCGCCCTGCCGCTTTGCATCGGAGTCGCCGTGGCCTCGGGTGTGAGTCCCGAGGTGGGCGTCATCACCGGCATCGTCGGCGGGATCGTCGCCGGGATGCTGCCCGGTAGCAGCCTTCAGGTGTCCGGACCCGCAGCGGGACTGACGGTGCTGGTGTTCGGCGCCGTGCAGGAATACGGGGTGGGGGCGCTCGGCGCCATCGTGCTCGGCGCCGGGATCGTCCAGATAGTCATGGGGATCTGCCGCATCGGCCGGTGGTTCCAGGCGATCACCCTCTCCGTAGTGCAGGGCATGCTCGCGGGCATCGGACTGCTCATCCTGGTAGGCCAGCTGTATCCGCTCGCCGACCGTAAGGCGCCGGGCCAAGCGCTGGCCAACCTCGCCGGCATCCCGGAACTGGTCAGCACCGTCGCCGGCGACCGGCGCTATGCCACCGCGGCAGTGCTCGGCATCGCCGGACTACTGATCATCGTCTGCTGGAAGTACACGCCGAAGTTCCTCCGGAAGGTGCCGGGGCCGCTCGCCGCGGTCGTCGTGGTCGCCTCGCTCGTTGCCGTGTTCGACCTGCCGGTCAACAAGCTCACCGTCGGCTCGCTGCTGGACGCTGTCTCGCTGCCGACCGCGGGAATATTCACCGACCTGGCCGACCCCGGCCTGGTCGGTATGATCTTCGCCTTCGCGCTGATCGCCTCGGCGGAGAGTCTGTTCAGCGCCTCAGCGGTGGACCGGATGCACACCGGCCCGCGTACGAACTACAACGTGGAGCTGGTCGCCCAGGGCGCCGGCAACGCGGCCTCCGGTCTGCTCGGCGCGCTACCGATGACCGCGGTCATCGTGCGCAGCGCCGCCAACGTCCACGCCGGCGCCCGGACCAAGCTCTCCCGGATTCTGCACGGGGTCTGGATGCTTCTCTTCGTCCTGGCCGCGCCCGGGCTTCTTTCGCTGATCCCGATCACAGTGTTGGCCGCCATCCTGGTGCACAGCGGGTGGAAGCTGCTGAACCCGATGCAGTTCCGCGCGATGCGGCGGCAGAACGTCGGCGAGGCAGTGATCGCGTATCTCACCACGGCCGCGATCATCGCCACTGACCTGCTCGAAGGTGTCGTCATCGGCATGGTCGCCACCATGGTCAAGCTGGCATGGAGTATGTCGCACATGTCGATGAGTGTGGACCGGCAGGAGGAGTGGACGGTGCTCCGCCTCACCGGCAGCGCCACGTTCCTTCGACTGCCGAACCTGCTGGAGAAGCTGGAGTCACTCAGCGGCAGCCACGTGCACGTCGACCTGAGTCGGGTGTTTCACCTCGACATCGCCGCCCGCAGCGCCATCGAGACGTGGGCCGGCCGATGCCGTACCGAGGGCACCGCGGTACGCGTCACCCTCCCGCACGGGGCGGACCCGGACTTCGCGCCGCTCGACGCGCACTGAGTGGGCGCGGCGATATTCGGGCCGATGTTGCTGGTCGACCGGGCCGGTGGTGACGGGCTGAAGCTGACCGGTGAGGGCGGGCTGTTGCCGAGGCTGACCAAGCGGGTCCTGGAGTTGCGCTCGAGGATGAGATCACCGATCACGTCGGCTACGACAAGCACGATCCCGGGGGCCAGGGCAGCGGCAACTCCCGCAACGGGCACCGCGCCAAGACGGTGCTGACCGATGTCGGCTCAGTCGAGGTGCGGGTGCCCCGCGATGTCACCGGCACGTTCGAGCCGCAGATCGTTCGCAAGCCGGCAGACGGCAGCGCTCTGTGCCGAAGCGACCGAGTCGTGCGCTACGGCGTGGTTGCACTATCCGGTTCTGCCGCCGCTGTGCCCAGAGCGCCGTCCAGAGTTCGCCTGGACCAGCCGACGGCGGAGAGGTAGGTGCCGACCATGGTTTCGATGCCGACCATGTCAAGGGCGGCAGCCGGCTCGCCCTGCTCGTAGGCGCGCACCACGGAAAGAACTTGCCCCAGATCGCCGATGCCGTCGGTCAGAGCTTCGGCGACCGGACCGGCCAACGGCAGCTGCGAGATGAGATCCTCCGCCGGCTCGGCCAGCAGGTCGGCAATTCCGGACAACAGCCCGACGGTGAAAGCGGCGCCGCCGTCAAATCCTGCCTCGTCTGCGACGAGCTGACACAGCCGTGCCCTGATCAAGGTCTCCATCAGATGTTCCTCGGTGGCTTCGGTGAGATCGCTGAACAGCATCAGCGTCACCCATTGCCGCACGGTCGCCATCCCGAGCAGCACGGCCGCGTCACGCACGGACGACACCCGGGCGCTCAGCCCGGACGCGGCCGCGTTCGTCGCCTGCAACAGCCGGAAGGTGATCGCAGGATCACGGCTGATCAGGTTCATGATCTCGTCGATATCCGGCTCGGTGGCGCTCAGAGCGGCGATCAACTGCAGGCGGCCGAGCCGTGCCGGCGACAGTGAGGCCTTCGACAATATGTGCGGGCGTCCGAGGACATGGCCCTGGAAGTATTCGAAACCCAGATGCATCGCGCGCTGCAATTGCTCCTCTGTCTCGAGCCGCTCAGCGATCAACTGCAGATGGGGAAACTTACGGCAGTGCCGCACCGTCTCGGCCGTCTCGTCCGCCTCGGTGTCCAACATGTCGATCTTGACGTAGGTGACCAGATCGAGCAGTCGCTCACTGCCGGTGCCCCGCACGAAGTCGTCCAGTGCGAGGGTAAAACCTCGTTCGACCAGCGACTGGACACCGGCGACGACCGTGTCGTCCACGGAAACGGTTTCGATGATCTCGAGGACGGCCTGGTTGGCGTCGAAGGGTACGGGCAGGTCGCCGACGAGAAACTCCCGGGTCACATTGACAAAACAGGCTTTGGAGCCTGCCAGCTCGGCCAGGCCGAACTCGGTGAACGCGGCGACGATCACCCGGCTCGTCGCCTGCGCGGACCTTTGTGAGGCGTTCTCGGCGTCCGAGGTGTCGCGAAACAGCAACTCGTAGGCGATCACGTCACCGCTGCGATCGTAGATCGGTTGACGGCCCACATGGACGAACCGGACCTCGTCACCGTCTGCGGCAGCCGAGCTAGTCATACACTGACGGTAAGTCCAAGACCTCCATTCCGGCCCAGCTATCGGAATCTCCAGGCTTCTGTGGGACGTTGATGCAGGACACCCACCACGGGTCGGCACCCGCCGCACCGGATTCGCGAGAACGATCTTGGAGTGAGGTCACCCGCGAATCCTTGGGCGGGCTTGCTCAGCCACCTGGTGTGACGCGACGGCCACGACCGCCCAAAGCCTCATGTACGCGTCTATCCGACGCTCGGCGAGCTTCAGCCCAACCCTGTCGGAGGTAGTTGTTCGCGAGCCATAGACCGATCACCGCCAGGATTGCGGTCGCCGCCGCTTGCGTCCAGTTCGCGTTGGCTTCTCCGAGCAGTCAACGTAACGGTCCGCACTGGTCGCCGTCGAGGTCCATCGAGGAGAGTTCACCCGGTCGCAGCCCGGCCACGACCACGGTGTTGTTGGTCGGCCGGGTCAGCGTGTCTTCGGTGTAGCTGGCCTAGGAGTTGTCCCGCCGTGGGCGGTGCGGCGGTGGGCGATGGCCGGGCGCGAATCGATCTGGTTTGCAGGCCGTGGGGCGGCAGGTCGCGGCCTTCGCAGGAGGGCGCGACGGTTGAGACCTGGCGAGTCAGTACGTCGGTGCGTGCGTCGTGGGAGGGGCTCCGGCGGGTAGGCGCTGTGTCTTCTGCGCGTAGAGCTCGTGGTCGGCGTGAGCGTAGAGGGTGTCGAAGTCGGTGCCGTGCTGGCCGAAGACCGCGGTGCCGACGCTCGCGGCGGTGCGGTGCGCCAGCGCCGTGCGGAGCGAGTCGGCGACAGCCCGGGGAGCCCGCCGGTCGGTGTGCGCGCCGGGGCTGTCGTGGTTGGGCCGGGTGAGCAGGACGACGAACTCGTCGCCGCCGAGCCGGCCGACGACGTCGCCGGGACCGACATTGGTCTGCAGTGTGTGGGCGACCCAACGCAGGAGTTCGTCGCCGGCGGCGTGCCCATGTTGGTCGTTGACCTGTTTGAAGCCGTTCAGGTCGAAGATGAGCAAGGCGATCGGGGCGCCCGTGGTTGCGGCGAGGGCGCATGCCGCGGTGAAGCGTTCCTCGAAGCCGCGCCGGTTGAGGGTGTCGGTGAGGACGTCGACGCGGGACAGGGCGGTGAGGAGCCTGCGTTGCTGGCCGGCGACGGCGCCCTGCCGGCCACAGACCGTCGCGACGGCGAGCGTGCCGCCCAGTTGCATGGCGACGTGCCAGGCGCTGGATGCCCCGACGAAGGTCGCGAGCCCGAGGTAGGACAGCGATGCGGCCGCGAGCAGCGGCACCGCGATGCGGCGCGGGGTGCTGAGCGCTACCAGGGGCATCCCGGCGAGCAGGCCGGCGGCCATCGCCGAGCTCGCGCCGCCGTCGAGCGCGACCACGGTCGTGGCCATCGCGTACATGGTGAACCCGTAGGCGTTCATCCAGTGGCGCAGCCGGGTGGAGCGGCTGAGACGGTCGGCGGTGAGCATCACCAGGGCGCCGAGCACGCCGGCCAGGGCCAGGATCACCGCCATCGCGGCCTGACGTGGGTTGGCGGTGCTGAAGACCAGTGCCTGCGCGAGACCGGACCAGCCGACCGCGATGCCGAGCCGACCCATGTCGGCGGTGGAATGACGGCGTCGCTCCCGGCGGGACACCTTGGCCTCGACGCCGCGCTCGAGCGCGGCGCGGGCGGCGGCAACGGCGCCGGACGACGGCACCTGCCGTACCCGCGCCGTCTTGTCCTGGTAGACCCGCTGGTCAGCCAGGATCTTCAGCTCGGCCGCGGTGGCGGCCTCGTCGGGATAGGAGGCGCACCCGATGCTGGCGGGGGCGACGGGGCCGAGCGTGGCGCGGAGCCGCTTGACCACGGCCTGCGCGTCACCGGTTCCGGTGTCGGTCAGGAGCGCGGCGAACTCGTCTCCGCCGATGCGGCCGACGGCGTCGTGGGTGCGTACACCGTCGGTGAGGGTGCGGCCGGCCCAGGCGAGGAGGTCGTCGCCGGCCTGATGGCCGTAGGTGTCGTTGACGTCTTTGAAGCGGTCGAGGTCGGCGAGCACCAGAGTGACGGGGCTGCCGGTGGCCTCGGCCCGGGCGAGCTCGGTGGCGAGGCGCTCGTCGAAGCCACGCCGGTTGAGGCAGCCAGTCAGTGAGTCGACGCGGGAGACCTGGGCGAGCCGCCGACGCAGCGAGGTGAGCGCCGCGTGATGCCGCAGGCACAGGTAGGCGATGAGGCCGTAGCCGAGGCTGCGGACCCACGCGTAGCCGGGCGGCGCCTCCCCGCCTGTCAGCGCGACGAACCAGTAGGCCAGGGCCGTGCCGGCGGCGATCGGGGCGAACTTCCGCGGTGGGGTGGCGACGGCGAAGAAGACCAGGCAGAACGGCAGCAGCGCACCGAGCGGGCTGGCGACGCCGCCGTCGAGCACGCCGAGGAACGCGGCGCCGACGATGGTTGCTGCGGCGCCGACCAGCTCGACCGGGACCCGCCGGTCGGACCGCTCCACCGCGCCGGCACCAACGTAGGTGAGCAGCCCGGTGACGGCCATCGCGGCGACCGTCGCGACCATCGCGGCGCGGTGCGGACCCCCCGTCGTCCCGGCGAGGTAGACGCCCGACACGGCGGGGACCAGCAGGCCGCACAGCGCGCTGGCGCGAAGGGACCGCACCCCGGCGGAGGGCGCGACCACCGGGACCGGGACCAGCACGTTGATAGTCCTTCCGCGGCGTAGGGAGCTGCCGTACATCCGCACATCGGCCGGACATCTCCGGAGCTGAGCACGCAGGAGTCACCGGCATCTGGGTGCGGCCGCGGCTACCGAGTGTGCCCTCAACAGCATCCCTACAGCAACCGCACGAGATCGACGCCGAGGTCGTCGCTCACGTCGACACCGGCGTCGGCAGAGTGGCTTTGGGCGCGACTTGGGGTCCCACTGCGCCACGAGTTCGGAGACCACCCGCGTTGGCGCGATTTTAGTAGGCGCGACTTCGGGTCCCACCTCGGTCAGGTGAGGAGAAGGTTGAGTGACCGCAACGGAAGGCGTGCCCGCTTCTGCGGTGTACGTCGCGGTCGGCCCGCCGTAGCGCGTACTCACGCCTCAGGGGAGCTCAGGACGCTCGCCGACGGCGCCCTCGTGGCCGGACGACCTGGCGCGGACTTCGCCGGACTGTTGATCGCCGAGCGCGGCGACCGTGACCACGTCTATTCGTCGTCGTGAGTGTCGGGCGGTATCTCATTGGCGTGGTGCTGCGGTTGCGGCTGTGCGGACGTGTGCGCGTTCGCCCTGTTTGCCGACGAGGCTGAGGAACTCGACGGGTCCTGCGCTGGTGGCTCCGAACCAGTGCGGGGTCCGGGTATCGAACTCGGCGGCCTCGCCGGGGCCGAGGATGAGGTCGTGCCGTCCGAGGACGAGGCGGAGTTTGCCGCTGAGGACGAAGGCCCAGTCGTAGCCTTCGTGGGTGCGTAGGCGAGGTTCGTCGTCGTCGTGTCCGGCGGGCAGGATGAACTTGTAGGCCTGGATGCCGCCGGGCCGGCGGGTCAGGGGCACGATGGTCCTGCCGTCGGTGGTCGGTATGGGGCGCATGTTGATGCGGGGGTCGCCGGTCTGCGGTGCGTCGACGAGTTCGTCGAGGGTGACACCGTGCGCGCGGGCCAGCGGTAGCAGCTGTTCGAGGGTGGGCCGCCGGAGGCCGGCTTCGAGCCGTGACAGCGTGCTGATCGAGATGCCGGTCTGGTCCGCGAGGTCGCTGAGGGTGATGTCGCGTCGTTGGCGCAGATGCTTGAGTCGTGGTCCTACGGCGTCGAGGGTGTGTTTGGTCGGGTGTTCCATGCCGCCATTTTTCCATTCGGCAAAAGTCTTTGCCACATGTCTGGCTAGTTCCGCATGCTCGCTCAGCCAGGTGCCGAAGGTAACTGTGCTTTTGACGAGAGGTTGGCCAGTGGCAGGTCAGGCGAGTGAGATCCGCGATGTGGTGATCGTGGGAGGCGGCCCGGCCGGGCTCAGTGCCGCCGTGACGTTGACTCGGGCACGTCGCACGGTGACCGTGGTCGACGCGGGCGAGCCGAGGAACGCCCCGGCCGACGGCGTGCACGGGCTTCTGGCCTTGGAGGGGGTGAAGCCTTCGGAGTTACTGGCCCGGGGGCGCGAGGAAGTCCTCGGGTATGGCGGTGAGATCGTCGCGGGCGAGGTGGTCGACGTCTCGTGCACCTCGTACGGACTCCTGGTCGTGCTGCGTGACGGCGCGGTCCTGCAGGGTCGCCGGCTGCTGATCGCCACCGGTCTCGTCGACGAGCTGCCGGACATTCCCGGAGTTCGCGAGCAGTGGGGACATGGCGTCCTGCATTGTCCGTACTGCCATGGCTGGGAGGTTCGTGACCGCCGGATCGGAGTGCTGGTCACCGAGCCGATGGCTGTGCACAAGGCGTTGATGTTCCGTCAGTGGAGCGCCGACGTGGTGCTGTTCGCCGGGGGCCATCGACTCGAGCCGCAACAGCTCGCCGAGCTGGAGGCGCTCGGCGTCGCGGTGGTCGACGGCGGCATCTCACGCCTGGAGATCGCCGGCGACCGGGTCAGCGGTGTGCGGCTGGAGGACGGGCAGATCGTCGCGGTCGACGCGGTCGTCGTGGCCACGCGGATGGTCGCCCGCACGGCACCCTTCGCCGGGATCGGCATCGAGCCGGTCCTGCACCCGGCCGGGGCGTTCATCGAGTCCGACGCGTTCGGCAAGACCGCGATCCCGGGCGTCTGGGCCGCCGGTAACGCCTCCGACATCTCCGCGCAGGTCAGTGGTGCGATCGCCGAGGGTGCCCGTGCCGGCCAGCACATCAACGCCGACTTGAGCAGGGAAGACCTGGACCGTGCCGTGGCAGCACGTGCCACCGCGGCCGGCGATGAGGGAGACGTTCGATGACGCACGCGTTCGACAAGCCGTACTGGGACCAGATCTGGCAGAGCGACCGGGTCGCGGCCATGGCTGCCGGACAGCCCAACCCGCATCTGGTGCGCGAGGTAGGCGACCTGGCACCCGGGACGGCCCTGGAAGCGGGCTGCGGTGCCGGAGCCGAGGCGATCTGGCTCGCCACCCGAGGCTGGCAGGTCACCGCCGCCGATATCGCCGCCGCAGCGCTCACCCACGCGGCCGAGCGCGCCACCGCTGCCGGCGTCGACGCGAAGGTGGCCTGGGTCGAGGCAGACCTGTCCCGGTGGGAGCCGAACGCCCGGTACGACCTGGTCACCACACACTATGCGCATCCCGCGATGCCCAAGCTGGACTTCTACGAGCGCATCGCGTCCTGGGTCGCCTCCAAGGGCACGCTCCTCATCGTCGGCCATCTCCACCACCACGATCAAAATGCCACCTCCGGGCACGGACACGGACACGGGCACGGCGGGACCGAGCCGCCCGCCGCGGCAACGGTGACAGCAGCCGACATCACGACCCGCCTCGATCCGAGCGTGTGGGACGTCGTGACCGCCGAGGAATCGCACCGAAACCTGATCGGCCCTGACGGCCACCCGGTTTCCATCCACGACGTCGTCGTCGAAGCCAGCCGCCGCTAACCCCCCCGGACAACGCCGGAGCCGGTCGGCTCCCGGCGTGCTTCCCCCTGCCCTCACAAAGGAATCCCATGAGCATCAACCCGCCCGTGGCCGGTCACGCCGAGATGCGCCGCAGCGAAATGCTCGGCCTGACCATCGACGCGGTGGTCCAGATCGGCTCCGCCTACTGGCTGCGGGTTCCAGTTGGCAAGATGCACACCGACCGCTACGTTCCCCTGCACCCACAGCTGAAGACCCTGCTCGACGATTGGCAATTGCGCCGGCCAGAGGGTCTGCGGTCGAACCTGTTGTTCACCGACCACGGCCGCCCGGTCAACGCCTCCCGCATCGAAGCTGCGGTCCGCAAGGCCGCCGAACAGGCCGGACTCGGCCGAGTCACTCCCCACCAGCTCCGGCATACCCTGGCCACCCAGGCGATCAACCGGGGGATGTCGTTGGAAGCCATCGCCGCGCTGCTTGGCCACCGATCGTTGTCCGTGACCCGTGTTTACGCGCGGATCGCCGACCGGACTGTCGCGGACGAGTACTTCGCGGTCTCGGAGAAGGTAGAGGCGCTCTACGACGCCCCGCGCCGGCTGCCCGCCGAAGCCGAGGGCTCCGAGATGGGCAAACTCCGCCGCGAGATGCACCGCCGGATGCTCGGTAACGGCTACTGCGCTCGCCCCGTCGAGATGGACTGCCACTTCGAGTCGATCTGCGAGTCCTGCACCTTCTTCGTCACGACCATCGAGTTCCGGCCCACCCTCGAACGACAGCGAAATGACGCGGCAGCGAAGGGACAGGTCGCCCGCGAGCAGATCTTCGACGGACTCCTGACCCGACTCGACGAACAAGCCAGCTGACGAGCCTCAACCGCCGCGACGCCAGAATCCGGCGTCGCGGTATCGCCACCAATACAGGACAGTGCGGTCGTCAGGCCACGGTGCTTCTTGGTTGCCTCGGCGCTCGAAGTGGTCCCGCTCGAGGTCGATGGGGCGCCAGTTCGGATCCAGCGGCTCGTCATCACGAGGCGGCCGAACCTGGGCGACAGACCGCTCCTCACATGCTCCGAATGCCTTGAAGTTGGCCTGGGCCTCGATCAATGACGGCCGGTTCGCGCCGCCGGCCCAGTCGGGCCAGCGCAGTTGCACCTGATCGTCCTCCCAGAAACACACCGGGCAGATGTCATACGAGCCGGGCGGCTCGACCATGGTCAGATGCCCGCAGCAGACGCACGGGAAGGTCAGCATCACGGCGGCCATCCTGCACCATGCCCACGCGACGCCGCAGCGGATTCCTTGGGCTTGACATCCAGACCCGCATATCAGAGGTGTCCCGACCGGCAAGATCCGCTTCGACAATCTGCGGGCCGCGGTCGCGCAGGTCCTCGGCTTCTTCCCGGCAGCGGGTCGAAACGATCCGGTGGACGGCGTTTCGATCGCACTTCTCGGTCGATCCGTTCTACTGCCAGCCCGGTTTGCAGGGTGCCCGCGAGAAGGGCGGGGTCGAGGGCAAATCGGTTGGTTCCGCTGCAACCACCTGGTCCCGCTTCCCGAGGTCGACTCGTTCAAGCAGCTCAATGCACAGGGGCGCCGCCGCGGCTGGGTTTGCCGTGACGAGGTTCGCGCCGACCGCGCACACCGCGACCGCCCGGGTAGCCAACATCCTGCTCACTGTCCTGTTGATGATGCAAGAGCTGCTGAACGACGCGGTACGAACCGCAGAGATCGTTACCGTCGACGTTGGCCGCGTCCGCTTCATCGACTCCACCGTGATCAGTGCGCTGGTTGCCGCCCGCAACACCGCCAACCACATAGGCTGCCGGTTCATCCTGATCAACCCCGCTGCGCGGGTACGCCGGATCTTGCAGATCACCGGCGTCCTCGACATCATGACCGATCCCCGGGCCGACCAGGTTCAAGCCAGCGGCTTACCGGGCGGTGATCTGGATCGTGGCCATGGCATCCACCGATGTCCGCCACCATGGCTGGGGTAAGGCATCCGCCTCGGGCGCCACGGCGTCCGCCGTTGGTCCAAGCGGGCAGCCCGCGGAGTGCGGCGACTATCTGCCCAGACCACCCATCAAGGACGATATGTTCGCTGTCGTGCAGAAGCAGCTCGACCAAGCCTCGTATCGGTGGACGCGGTGGTAAGAACTGCCGCCAAGTCACCAGTGTTTGCGGGAGCTGCCGTCAAACGCGACCAAAGGCCGCCCGGCCCGGCTGATGCGATAACTCGTTTGGTCCAGGCGTGGCGCCGCGCGGCTGCGGAAGAAATGTCCTGCGCCCACCCCATTTTGTGGTGCGACGCAGTCAATGGGACGCCCCACGGTGCCGGTGGTGCTCCTGTGGCGGCGACGGCCGTGACCGCTGCCATGCATACCGTGACGGCCAGGCCGCCGGCTCGTCCCGGACCGGCCCAGCCGAATACCCCCACCAGCCGACTGTGCATTACCTCGCTATCGGCACCGTGGGCACTGACATGAGGAAGATGCACCCGAACAGCAACGGGAATCACCCGGCGCTGAAACCCGCCAACCCGGCCCGGCTCGCTCGATCAGGGCGCCGTGAGCAGCGGAAAAGGGGGCCGCTCACCATTGTCATGGTCGGCACTGCGGTCGCGGTAGACGACGGGCCGGTAGTCAGGGTGGATGCCGGGTTTCGAAGGTGTGTCCTCCTCGGGGGTGGCAATGTCGTCGGTCAGCGGGAAGCAGCCGGCGAACGGGTCGGGCAGGCGGCGCCAGGCGTCGAAGCCGTCGGCGAGTTCGGCGTCGGTGAGCAGGCATGAGTGCAGTCGTTCGGTGATGGCGTCGTGGTCGAGGTGCAGACCGATCGCTCGCCGACCAGGTCGCCTCGCAGATTCCCGCCGCCGAGACGACGGATCGGCCCCTGTTGCTGGCCTGCCGAGCGGCGGCGTGTCGGTGGCCGTCCCGGTCGCCGAACGACTCGTCGCCGAGCTAGACATGGTCATCGCGCGCAAGATCGGCGCCCCCGGCCGGCCGGAACTCGGCGTCGGCGCGATTGCCGAGGACGGCCCGCCGGTCTTCGAGGAGACCCTGCTGCACTACCTCGGCCTGACCGAGGAGGACCTGGCCGGCACGGTCGCCGCCGAGCGCGCTGCAGTCCGGGCAGTCCCACGGCAAGCAGCGACGGAAGCAGCAGAACGCCGACTGATGCTGCGGCCGATGTCGATGGGTCACGGGCGGTCCGTCACCGACGGTGATCCTCGTCGTCGACGGGAACGAGCTGACGCTGCTCAAGAGCGTCGGCGGCGTTGGCGTTCGTGGGCAAGGAGGCAGGCGGCCGCTCCTGATCGCCGGGCACGGCGGCGTGCTGCTCGGCAAGGTCCGCGACGTTGGCATCCAGCGGGGGACTGTCGGGCATGTGGTCCTGCTGCACGTCCTCGACGACGGATCGCTGCTGTTCCATCGCGTCGGCCTCCGGCGGCTGGTCAAGGGGGTTCCCAGGCGCGTTCCAGTCGGTAGTCATCACCTTTACTCCTGATTCGGCAGGTCGACCTACCTTTGCCAGGCGGGTACGGACTATCCGCGGTGACTAGCGCCTCGGCGAGGCGGAGGCGGAGGCGGAGGCGGAAGTCTCACGCTCACCCTTCGGCCCGAGTCCACGACGGCTGCGGAGCACTCCTTTCCGGCCGCGCTCGTCTTGCAGGATCTCGTTGGCGCGTTCGTCGGCGCCGGAGTCGTTGGCCTGGCCGGAGTTCTCCAGGTCCTTGCGCAGCCGGGCGCGCTGGATGTCGTACCCCTTGCTGCCGGGTCGCTTGCCGGACATCGTCTTCTCCTTCATTCAGGTGTGAAACTCTCGGCGTACCCCTGCAACCGAGGTTCAATCGTTTATCCCAGGTGGGCGGGGTAAACGCCCCTCCTGTGTGTGGGTAACCGTGGGCGGAAAGGCCGGTGAGTGACCTCTCGGCGTTGCCCTGGACGGCGACGGGGATAACGCGGCTGCTGAAACGGTCGACACCCACATCCGCGCGGGCATGCGCAGGTCGCCGGTCCCGCCGAGATAGCCCGCGATCTCGGCGAGCTTGATGTTGGCGCGCTGACTCGTCCGGACCAGCAAGGTGCAACGCCTGATCGTCGGTGGTCTCATGACGTTCCACCGGAATGGCGCTTGGCTTGGCCGATCACGTCGCGCATCGAAGGGCCAACGACAGACCGTGTTCCTTCTGCGCGCCGGCCATGGCGACCTGTCGACCGCGGCGTGCGAGGCCAGCGATCAGGCCCACATTCTCCGATTCGTCGTCGACCCCATCTGCCTGGGCGAGTACAGCTTCAGGGCGCCGAGGTCACCTCATCGGGGCACATGATGCGGAAATCGCGGGCGCCCGGCGGTGGGGTTCATGGCTGCTCGCTTCCGGTCGGTGACGCACCGACGTCACCGCCGGCCGGGACTGCGGTCGGAGTTCACCAGCGTGGTGGCCGGTAAGTAAGCGGTTCTTCTCACTGCGGTATAACCGGCGTAGCGACGGGTACTAGCGTCGACATGGCCGAGATCGGCTACCACGCCAGCCACGAGCAGTTCGCCCCCAGCGACCTGCTCAGATGGGTAGGCTTGGCCGAGCAGGCGGGATTCACCGCGGCGATGTCCTCGGATCATCTGTTCCCATGGGTCGCCGCGCACCGGCGCGGCGTCGGCTTCTCCTATGCCTGGTTAGGCGCCGCGCTGCAGGCGACCGCGCTGCCCTACGGGGTGGTCAGTGCACCCGGTCAGCGCTACCACCCCACGGTGCTGGCCCAGGCCGCGATCACACTTGCCGAGATGTACCCCGGCCGGTTCTGGCTCGCCCTCGGTAGCGGCGAGTGGGTCAACGAACATGTCACCGGCGATCCGTGGCCGGACAAGGCCACCCGCCGGGCCCGGCTGCGGGAGTGTGTCGACGTGATCCGGGCACTGTGGCGGGGCGAGACGGTCAACCACGACGGCCACGTACGGCTGCGCAACGCCCGGGTGTACTCGACCGCCGACCATCCGCCGCCGCTGCTGGCCGCCGCCGTTTCCGAAGACACGGCCCGCTGGGCCGGCGGCTGGGCCGACGGCCTGATCACCATCAACGCGCCGACCGAGCAGATGCGTCGGGTCGTCGACGCGTTCCGTGAAGGCGGCGGTGACGGCAAGCCGGTCCGGCTGCAGTACCACCTGGCGTGGGCGCCGACCGACGACCAAGCCGCCGGGCATGTCCAGGAACAGTGGCGCCACGCCGGCGTCGACTACCCGCTGGCGTGGGAACTGGAGCTGCCCGAGTACTTCGACGCCGCCACCACCGCGATCCAAGCCGACGACCTGACCGGCGCCGTGGCGATCGGCGCCGAACCGGGCTGGCACGCCGAGCGCCTGGCCGAATGCCTCTGTCTAGGCTTCGACCAGATCCTGCTGCACAACGTCGGGCCCAACCAACCCGAGTTCATCGAGGTGTTCGGCACCAAGGTCCTGCCCCAACTGGTAGAGGCCGGGCCTCGGGCGCTGCGATGAGCGACGCCGCAACGGTGGACCTGTGGTGCGACGGTATCGGCGACCTGCTAGCGCAGCTACCGAGCGGAATCACCGACCTGTTCGGCGTCGCCACCTCACGCGGCTGAGCACCGAGCGGCGGCTCGCACCGGGTAGTGCCCCGGACACGCATACACCTGCAGCGAGGAGACATGACGTCGACTTGGCGGCGCCGCCCGGGTCACCGTGCCATGTCGGTCAGCGGCGGCGGCCGGGTCCGACGATGTCGGCCGCTCGGCGCGCATGCCGGGCCCGAGCCCAGTCCCACGCGGCGGTTATTGCAGGCCCGGCGGGTATGCCTCGGACTGATCAGGCCGAAGTTGGCTCCGGAGACGACGGAACGGAGGAATCATGACAACCGACCCCATCGACACAGACGTACCAGGACAGCCGCGCGACCGAGGCGAACACGGTGGCGCATCGCTACACCCGAATGACGACGAACTGGAGCTCAGGACCGAACGGGAACGCGTCGAGGCGGGACTGCAGCCGTACGCGTCGCAGGACGTCCCGCCGGCCACCGACGCGCCCGCGCCGTACGACCCCAAGGCAGACGGCGTATAGCACCGCACGGGATACTTATCAGCCGGGTCGAACGGAGAGCAGGCAGAGCATGGCATCGCGCGCCGCGATTAGACCTGACCGGCGTGCTGCCCGCCTTCAACGACCAGCCCTGACCCGTCCGCCAGAGAACCGGTCAACCTGCGCTGCCGATTCCACCGGCCACGCCGAGATCGAGGTGCCACGCGACTGCGCGGGCACGTTCGAACCGCAGATCGTCAACAATCCGGTATTCAGGTCTATGGCGTGGCGCAAGTTGGTGCCTGTGTGGCACCCGATGTGGTCCGTCCGCACTGGTCGCTGGCCACGGCGCGGTCATGGCGGCTAGGCTCGAGGCGTTCGGTCCTTGCCTTCTGCTGCGAGGGGTCGCGACCGGCGTTGCTTGACGGAGCCACCTCGTGTGCGCGCATCGCAATCCACAGACCCCGTTCCCGTCCGGGCTAGCCGCCCTTACGGACGCGACGGTGCCGGACCGTTCCCTACGGATCTGGATCAGACCCCTCCACACGATCAACGTATCCGTTGAGGATGCGCGGGCTCGAGCCGAGTGGGGCTTACTGAGGTCATCTGGCCGTGGCCAGCTTGAGGGCGGTCGGGTCGATACCTGGGTCATGGCCCCGCAGTGGCATCAACGTTCGGTGCGGTGTCGCACACACCTGGCGCGACGAGGCTGGCGGTTCATCGTGATTCAGCCGGTCATGTACCATGCTGGCCAACTCACCGGTCTCCCGGAAGCGCTGGCGGTCTCGGGTGGCCAGAGCCATGGCTGAATACACCGCGAAGCTTGACCGCCACGGCGGCGGTCGCGCACCAACGGCGCCGTCCTCGTCCGCGCCTGCGGCACCATCCACTGGACCAGCGCCGGCCAGGGTCCGGGCCGAGATGGGTACCATGCACGACCGCATCGACACGGACCGGGCGGCGCTTCGAGCGTGCCGGCGGGACACCGTCGCGCTGCGCCACGCCGCGCGGCAGGCCCGGGAGCGGGCGCAGGCGATGCGACGCGACAACGACGAGCGCCGGGCGCGGATGCGCGTGATGTGGGCTGCCCGTACCCGCTCGATGCCGACTGGCCGGTAGTCGGCCGTGGCCCTCGCGCTGTGCGTCCGGCAGTCGCTACCGGCGGGTGCGTTCGATCAGTTCGCCGCTTTCCATCAGGTAGGTCGCGACGTCGGTGAGCTTGGTGTTGGTGTTCTGGCTCGCCCGCACGAGCACGGCGAACGCCTGCTCGCCGGTGAGTTTGTGGCGTTCCATGAGGATGCCCTTGGCCTGACCGATGAGGTCCCGTACGCCTATCGCGGCGGGGGCGTCCCCGGACGGATGGCTCACACCGCCCGGGGCCTTGACCGGGCCACTGTCGCGAACCGTTTCCCAGCCCATCACCGTATGCCCCGTCAGGCACCTGTGACTCCTAAGCCGCCGCTCCGTCACCGCTACCGGTAGGCGGTACACCATGCTTTCTCCGCCACCACCCACCACGACCGCCACGCGGCCATCCGCCTCGAACTGGCCGGTGAGCTGTACGGTACCGCCGTCGAACGACTCCGACTCATGATCCTCGAAGCAATCGTCGTCGACGCGACCGACGAACTGTGCATCGACCTCTTGCGCTGCTCGCACTGCCCACGGCGGACCGCCGCCAGTGAATCGCCCCCGCACGGTGATGCGTTGACGTTCATGACCATCAGCCGAGACGGTGGGCTGGCAAGCTAACGACCAGGAGCACCCCAGTTTTCGCGCCGGGGTGGTGGAAGGGGAAGCGTCCCGCTCACATCAGCACGCGACTAGATGTGTCGCAGTTCGCCGGCCGCGTTGCGCACCATCACGTCGGCGAAGTTGTCGCCGGTGAGGTCACCGGGCGAGAGAGTGGCGGTGTGCTTGTTCCAGCCGCTGCCGATGTTGGTCCGTCCCTCGCGGAACGTGCCGTCGCCGTTGCCCTGGTAGAGACAGAGGGTGCCGGTGGCCGCTTCCGCAGCGAGGATGTCCGGCTTCTTGTCACCGGTGAAGTCCCACGTGCGCTGGGCCCTGAGCGCGTTGTCCTGCAGCCGCGTGTCCTGGTGACCCTCGAGGAGGAAGGTCTGCAGGGCGACGAAGGTGTTGTCGGCCAGCGCCTTCTCCGCGGCGGCCAGAACGTGGCCTGTTGAATCGATGCTGATCGGCCACGCGGTGAAGATCGGCATCGCTTCGTTCCCCATGAGCAAGGCTTGGATTGGTGACGACGGCCCGGTGGGGTGATCGAGCCGTTGGTGCCTGCGCTCGGGCAGGGTTTCTACTGCGTGTGGTGGCCTTTGGCTGCCGCCGTCAGGGGGAGTCATCGAGGTCTTCACTGGTCGCGGCGACGACGTGCCGGACGGCGGCGGGGGGACTGGGCCGCCCATCGGGTGATGGCGGCGCGGCAGGCGCCTAGCTCGCTGAGATCCCACAGGGTGAGGTCAAGGTCGGTAACTGGCGGGGTCGGTGGGATCGAGGCCTGCGCGCGGGCGTTCAGGTATGCGACCGGTGGCACGTAGGTGGGGTTGTCCCGGTCGCCGTGGACGGTGCGTTCCTGGCCGTGCACTGCGCGGACGTCGTCGATGATCGATGCGGGGTGGTGCTGGCGGTGCCAGATGCAGGTGATGGGGCAGCCGTAGCCGGCGTACACCTCGTTGGTCATCGCCTCGTACTTCAGATAGGCGGCGGTGCGGTCGACCGGCGCCCGCGGGTCGCTGACCACATCGGGTTCAGCGACGACGTGGACCGTCTGCCGCCGGGCATGTTGCTCGTGGAGGTAGCGGTCGAAGCCGCTGTAGGTGAACCCGAGTCGCTGGTAGAAGCCGTCCATGGGTGTCCATTGCAGGGCGTCAGCGTCCCGGCCGAGCCGGTCCCGCACGATCTGCGCGGTCCCGGAGCCGACCACCATCAGCACCGCCTGCCCGGCGGTGATCTCTCGGCGCAGATGGGGCACGAGCAGCCGCTCGATCGTGTCCTCGGCGTCGACGACGAGCACGCCGTGACGGAACCTTCCCCGCCTGCGATGATCAACTATGCCGCTCATTCCGGGCTCCCCGGCCAGTCAGAGTCGTCTTGATTCATTGCCGTGCCGGGTTCGATCACCAGGCCGGGAGCGTCCCACGCATGAAAGATGTAGAAGACTTCCAGCACCGCAGGTGAGCAGCGCAGGGGCAGGATCGTGTCCCTGGCGGCCGCCGCCGCACCCACCCGGAGGAGCATGCGCATCCCGGCGGCATCGAGGAACGTCAGCGCGGTGCAGTCCACCGTCACGACCGCCGCGCCCACCAGCACACAGATCAGCTCGCCGATCACCGCCGCGTTGCCCGCATCGATGTCACCGGACAGGGCGATCTCGCCGGCCGACCACACCACCTTGCAGCCCGCCACTACCTCGAACCGACGCTCCACAGACATCCACCCGGCGAGTCGACGAGTCGTCCTTTGTGTCCTCGCTCGGTCCAGCCTCCGCCACACCCTCAGCTATCCGCAACCCTGAAGGGTCCCCGGCACCGTGGTGTGCTGCTGCTCGGCGGCACCGACTGCCGTCGCCGCGGGCTCTTGCGGACTGCGCACGCCCCTGCCACGCAGCCAGCGGGTCAGCCGGGCGGTGCCCATCCGGCGGATACCGGCCGGGGTCTGGTAGCCCTCGAGCAGGAGGAGCGGGCCGGCGTTGGTGAATACGAGTGCCCGATCCAGGGCGGGGAACATGCCGGTCAGTGCGCCGCGTAAGCGGTTGATGGCCCTGGTCCGGTCGCGGACGAGGTCGGTGCGGCGGCCGGTGAGGACCTTCAGCTCGATGGTCGCCTCATCGGTGGGCCGCATCGGCTTGAAGTCGCGGCGGATGCGGGCCTGATCCGCGATCACCAGGGCGTCGCGGGCGTCGGTCTTGCCCTCGCCGCGGTATCCATCGCTGGCCCGGTTGACGACCCGGCCGGGCATGTAGAGCAGCTCTTGATCGTGACTGGTCAGCAGAGCGAGGAGGAGTCCAGGCTCGCCGCCGGCCATGTCGACGGCCCAGGTGACATGGTCGCCCATCGCTAGAACGTCCTGGATGAACTGGAGTAACTCAGGCTCTCCGTTCGGCACTCGACGAGACAGCAGTTTCGCCCCGGCCTGGTCAATGGCGACGCAGTGGTGGTGAGTCTTGCCGCTGTCCATTCCGGCTCAGATCCCGGTCATCGTGCTCCAGGTGATCGCGCGTACAGGTCCTGCCATATACGCCGACATGGCCTTACTCAGCGATCCTCGTCGCACTTCCCAATCCGGCGGCCGGGTCGTCAAGGGGCACCGGGCGGCCAAGCCACTGCAGCCACGGATGGCAGCCAACTAAAAGCCACACCCGACGCCCTGGGCGGCCCAACCATACGAGGGCTCGGCCATCCCGCCCCAAGAACGTAAGGCCAACTAACGGTTGTAGTCACAACGGTGACGGTGGCAGTTGGGCGCGGTAGTTGGCGCATTGCGGGCGAGCTGAATGTCACGGCTTGCGCCCGGTGAATGTTGCGGGGGTGCCGAGGTGTCGGTACACCGATCCTGCACCGCGCCACCCGACACGAAGAGGGACCTCATGCTCGTTCGGCGCTCTGCTACCCGGCGGTCTCGACGGTGCGGCGGACGAGTTCGGTGGCTCCGTGGAGGAGGAGGGTCGCTCGCCTTGGGTGTGGCAGCACCTCGGCCGAGCGGGCGCCTACGATCGAGCGCATGGCTCTCCTGCATCGTGCGGACCTCACCCCGACCAAGATCGAGCTGCTGACCGGCTGGTTACCCGGCAGGCCGTGGTACCCGGAGGAGTCGGCCGCCGGGCTGGCGCGCGTGGCGGCGTTCCGGTTCGACGATCCGGCCGGTCAGGTGGGCATCGAGACGGTGCTGGTCGGGGTCGGTGACGGGCCGGTCTATCAGGTGCCGATGACCTACCGCGCAGCGCCGCTGGACGGCGCCGACGCGTTCCTCATCGGCACCACCGAGCACTCCGTGCTGGGCCGGCGCTGGGTATACGACGCATGCGGCGATCCGGTCTACGCCGCGGCGCTGGCCGCCGCCGTGCTGGCCGACACCGGCCAGGCCGACGAGATGCTGGAGACCGACGGCGAGCTGCGGCGCCGCGAGCCCAGCATGACCATCACCGGCAGCGGGGTACCGGACCGGGAGGTGCCGGCGGTGAACGCGATCGTCCGGGTCGAGCCGGACGACCCGACGATCATCGTGACCGACACGGTGGAACTGGTTGTCGTGCGCCGCATCGGCGGCGTCAATGCCCGCCCCGGCGCCACGCTGACCGGCACCTGGGACAAGGAGCCCGTCCCCCAGCCGCTGGCCTACGCGGACCCGCGTTGACATTTAGCTGGTGCGCAACACCCAGCTCAGCGAATCCGACCTCCCAGCGCCAACTAACGCGCTCACTGCCGCCAACTGACGTGCTCAGTCATAGGCGAGAAATCGCCTCTACCAGCCGTTATGCTCCCCGTCTGAGAGCACGTGCAGGCCGAGAACGGCGAGCACCGCCGCCGGCACCGGCGGCGTTGACCCGCTGCGGACACGTGTTGCCCGATCAGGTCGCGTCGCGTACCGCGGACCAGGCTTGGGGCTGTGGGCACACCAGCGCAGCGGATCGACGGGACTGCGTACGGGATGCCGAAACGAGCGATGGCCGTCCGCCACGGTGCCGGCGACCGGGCCGTCGCCGCGTGGATCCGCCGCGCGGGTCGCCCACCGCCCGCGCCTGGCGCGGCGAGGCTGCCCCGACGGCCGGCATTGTCAGAGCTGCGACGGCGTTCCGCAGGTTCGTGGGGTTCCCTCTGCTCTTGAGCGCCCGTTCGCGGTGGGCCGGCGTCCGAAGCAGGTCTGTAGCGAATCGCGCCATGCAGATCGATGGTCGTTCAACTCTCGGTGGCGGGTGTGCGGGATGCGGGCATCCGCGTGCGCGGACTTCTCTGCTGTTGGATGATCGGTGGACGCGGAGGAGGCGACAGTGCGGGCTCACGTGGCGGAGGAACCGTCGGTCGACACCCTGGTCGATCTGTCCGTGACGGCCCCGCAGGCCGCCGCGCGGCTCGACGCGGCGCTGCGGACGATGGAGACGATCGCTCCCGCCCGGTATCGGGAGATCGCCGAGCCGGCGGTGCGGGCCGAGCGGCTCGCCGCCGAGCTGGACCGGCCGGACCTGGTGATCCGCGCCCGGCTGGCCCAGGCCGACGCCCTTGCCGTCGACGGCGACATGGCGGCGGCGGGCCGGATCGCACACGAGGCGCTCGCGTGGAGCACCGAGCACGGCGGTGCCTACCTGGTCGCGCGCAGCCACCGCCAGCTCGCGCTCTTCTTCTACCACGTGGGTGACGCCGGCGAAGCGCTTGGGAACGCGGTGCAGTGCGTGGCGCACACCGGTGAGGACGCGCCACCGCAGGTCCGCGCCAGGCACCTGTCGATGCTGGCCGTGATGCTTGACGTCAACGGCTCGCAGGCCGAGGCTCGTCGGCGCTTCACCGAGGCGCTTGACGTCGCCGGCACCCTTGACGACCCGCAACTATCCCTCCAGATCCTCAACAACCTCGCCTACACCGAGTACAGCTACGGCCATCTCGGCCGGGCGCAGGAGCTAGTCGAGCGGATGCGGGCGTACGGGATCAGGCTGGCCGCCACCGAGCTGGACACGATCGCCCGCGTCGAGCTCAGCCGGGGGCGGTACGCCGAGGCGGAGGCGACGCTGCGCCCGGTCCTGGAGGGTGCCCGGGATGACCTGCTGGACGAGGGAAAGGCACTGGCGGAGTGTCTGCTGACCGCCGCGGAGGCCCAGCGACTGCGCGGTGCCGTAGCGGCAGCGCAGGCCACCCTCGACCGGGCGGCCCGTTTCTGCGACGAACGTCAACTGGCGGCGGCCCGGGCCCGGGTACGCGAGGAGCAGGCCCGCCTGTACGCGGCCACCGACCGGTACCGCGAGGCGTACGAGGAATACCAGCGGTTCCACTCCGAGACCCAGGCGCTGCAATCCGCCGAGCGGGAGGCCCGCGCCCGGGCGCTCCAGGTGGTCTTCGAGATCGAGGAGGCCCGCCGGGAGAGTGTGCGCTTCCGGGAGCTCGCCCTGCGTGACGCCCTCACCGGGCTGCACAACCGCCGTTTCGTGGATGATCGGCTCGGGGAAGTCCTGGTGCGCGCGGCGGCCGACCGGCTGCCGGTGTCGGCGGCCCTGGTCGACCTGGACCACTTCAAGCGCATCAACGACACGCTTGCGCACGCGGCCGGTGACGCGGTGCTCCAGGAGGTCGCCCGGCTTCTCACCGCCGCGGCGGCGGAGGACGACGTCGTCGCCCGGCTCGGCGGCGAGGAGTTCGTCCTGGTCCTGCCCGGCATCGACACCGACGAGGCGGTGCGGCGCTGCGAGCGGCTGCGCCGCTCGATCGCTCAGCACGCGTGGCGCCCGATCACCGGCGACCTACCGGTCACCGCCAGCATCGGCGTCACGACCGTGGCGGACGGCGGCAGCACACCGTCGGCCCTGCTCGCCGCGGCGGACCGGAACTTGTACGCGGCGAAGCGTAGCGGCCGCAACCGGGTCGTAGCCGATCCCGCCTGAGTGCGACCAGCGCAGTACACCCCTGGGCGCTCATCGGCAGACCGAGACTGGCGCAGTACCTGCCGACGCCCGTCATTCATGAGCCGGGCGAAGGCACAGCTCGAGGACCGCCGATATCAATCTGCGGAATAAACCGACATAGGGTTGTCGGTGAACCGGTCGAGGATCGGCTCGTCCACGATCTCTCTCCAAGGAGTGACGAGTCATGACCGTAGCTGTCCCACCGCACGGCGCCATCGGATGGTTCGAGATCGGCAGCGCGGAGCCCGACGTCGCTGAGGAGTTCTACGGCGGGCTCTTCGGCTGGCAGTTCACCGGAGGTCGGTCCGCCGGCTTTGACTATCGCGACATCAGCACCGGGCCCGAACACCCAGTGCGCGGCGGCTTGTTGAACACCGAGGGTCGCGCTCCGGGCTACGCCGTCTTCGTCGTGCTGGTCGATGACGTGGCAGTGACATGCGACGAGACGCGGCGACTCGGCGGGCGGGTCGACCTGGGTCCGGTGATGACGGAGACGGGTGTGGTGTGCGCGTACCTGTCAGACCCGCAGGGCAACCGTTTCGCCGTGTTCACGCCGCCCGGCCGGTAACGGACCGGGCAGCTTCGCCCAGCGTGACCCGCACGGCTGGGACGCCCGGGATATCGAGCAGTGACTGATGGACGTCGACCGGTGGGGCCGCCTCGCCGGTCGACGTCGCCGCGCCGATTCGGTCGAGCCGGAAGAATCGTCGAGCGCCACGCAGGCGGCAGTGCGCCCGCAGGTACCAGACGCCGCCGAGATCGATGTACCCGACCGGTTCCACCAGGCGCGAGCTTGTGCGGCCGTGCCGGTCGATGTAGCTCAGGCGCAGCACTCGACCCGAGTTCAGCGCCTCGCTGATCGCTCGCGGAACCGGCGTTCTACCCGGCTCACCCATGATCTGTACTCGCCGGGCCAGCGTCTCGGCATGTGCCACCTCGGTGGAGGGCATCACGGCGAGGAGCTTGTCCAACAGCGAATGGGCCGCGGCGTGGAACGGTGTGCCGGCCAGCCGCTGTAACGCCATCGCCGCAGCGGTGGCTTCGGCGGGTGTGATGTTGATCGGCGGGAGGGTCCGGCTGCGGTCGAGTGTGTAACCACCGCCGCGACCGCGGTCGGCATAGATGGGCACACCGGCCTGCGCCAAGGCGCTGAGGTCGCGCTCGACCGTGCGTACGCTGACCTCGAACCGCGCCGCCAGCCAAGTCGCTGTGCGCTTCCGGGGAGCCACGGCCCGAAGTTCCTCGACCAGTGCGTAGAGGCGATCGATCCGGTTCACAGGCGCACCATAGCCAGCCGCTATGACAACTTCCGCGACCGCGGAGGCGATGGCAGACGTTCCTGATCACCTCCCGCAGAGCGGTTGACGAGCGGACAGACCGGCTGGGCGCCGCGCTCGGCGCGCGCGACGAGGAACGCCGAGTCTTTGAGGCCGCCAGGAGATTCCGCGATGGGATGTCGAGAACGCGCGGTCACCGGCATCGTCGACCGGCTAGAGGCCCCGTGGACTCGTGCGCCGGGAGATGGACCACAACGACCGACGGATCGGCCGGGACGCCGGCCTGGCGGTAGAGCGCCGGGATGATCCTGCCGTGGCGTCCGCCGTCACCGGCGCAACGACTCTCCGCCGAGGCCCGTCACCGTCAGGTAGCCGTTGGTTCGAGCCGCACCTGCCGATGAGGGTTGACCTGCGTCGACCATGCGGACGAGGTACTGCGATACGCCCAGCTCAACGGCGGTTTCCTGTCGTACCCCACCCGTACGGTCCGCGGCATGTCACGAGAGATCATCGAGCAACTGACGGCTGCCGCGGCTGCCGCCGCGGACATGCTGAGGGAATCTGAAGCCGGCGCCGACCGTGCCCGGGGCCTGCTGAACGCTCTGGCCGCCGCCCACTCGACCGCGGTCCGTGCGTTGCCTCCGGATACCTCCGTCAGGGAGATCCGGCGCTACCGCGGCGCTGACGGCCGCGAGATGGTCGAACTGGAGGTGGAAATCGACGACGACCTGGTCGCGTTCCTGGACACGCTGCCCGATCCGAACGCGTTCATCGTGGAGGCGTTGCGGCGGGTGGCGAACAGGTCGGTCCTCGGTCGCCACGCCTACCATCAGCGCCTGAGCGCGGCGACGAAGGAGGTCGGGCTTTCGGTCGGATGGGGTGCCGACTTGGAGATGTGGCTGGAGCACTATCCCGATCCTCCGCGCCGAATTACCCCCGAGCTCTTGACCACCCACGCCCAGTGGCTACGCCAACGTCGCCGTGGGGGTGGCGAGATGGACGAGACCGACTATCTGCTCAGCAGTCCGGCCAACGCCGAAAGGCTGCGCCGCAGCATCGAGGATCTGAACGCCGGCCGAGGGATCACGTTCGACAGCGTCGAAGACATGATCCAGGCGGCAGAGCAGCAGCGGGGAGAACACGACTCGGTCCCGGTCCTGCAGTGCCTCGTGTGTGGCGAAACGCTGCAGGACAACGGCACGTCGGACGAGCCGCCACGGCCCAGCGACGGCGTGATGGTCACGATCCCGGGCAACTACGGGTCGACGGTCTACGACCCACCCGGCGACAGGCACCTCGTGGCGTACCTGTGCGACCCCTGCCTTACCGCCAAGGGGCAGGACCAGATCATTCTCGAGGCTGAAGTAATTCGCAGGAATCCTCAGCTCACCACCACGAGATGGCAGCCCGAGCGAGGAGAGTAGCGATCGGCGGCAACACCTTCATCGCGCCATATCGACGGTCCCTCAGCTCAGTTCACCGCCTGCCCGACCATCCGGAAGGCTGGAAAGCACGAGCGAGCACTACTACCGGGCTACCGCCACCCGCGACGGCCGCTGGTGGGCCGTGGAGATTCACGGCCTGCCGCCCAACGTGATTGCCTGTACACCGAGGGGTCGAGACCTGTCCGACGCCGAGGCTATGGCCCGTGATGCCGTCGCCATCCTCCTTGACACTCGGCGACGGATGAGGCCCGTTCGCGGTGGGAGAAGCGCTCGGGAAACCCTGGAGACGATCTT
Organism: Couchioplanes caeruleus; assembly: GCF_003751945.1. Classification (NCBI taxonomy): domain Bacteria; kingdom Bacillati; phylum Actinomycetota; class Actinomycetes; order Micromonosporales; family Micromonosporaceae; genus Couchioplanes; species Couchioplanes caeruleus. The sequence goes on from NZ_RJKL01000001.1 coordinate 7,355,306, forward strand.
GTTTCCATCAAGAAAGTCACACGCTCCCAGCAGGCGATCGAGAATCACGACCGATGACGTCGGGCTCACTGCGTCGAGTATCGACAGTCACAGTTCGGTCAGGTGATGTTCGCATAGCGGGCCTGTGCCGATTCGCCCTCATCCCTCTGATCGTCCGTGAGCGTCGCCGGGGCGCCCAATCTTCTTCGAATGGCCGACGACACGGTGGGGCGGTACTGATCGGGCTTCCGGACGAGGACAGGTCGCGCTGGGGACGCGATCACGGTCTGCGGCCACGGAGGTCGGCAGGGCCGGTATCGCGCCCAGGAGGCTCGCCGCCACAGGGTGTCGCCCTGCAGTGAGGACGGCGCGTCAGGCGCGCGCCTGACCCGCGACAGAAGTGCATCTCGGTGGTTCAGCGTCGGCGGTCCTTGCCGTGTCCAGGTGCGGCAAGGAAGACGGTGGCCGCAGGACGTCGCGCCGGCTCCTGATCGACGACCGGCGCGTCAGCCTCGGCCGGCTGTGGTTCGTGTTCGTGCTGGTGTAGCACATCGGCCTTCTCCCGTAGCTGCTGCAACGTGACCCGGCTCTGTTCACCGGTCAGGTCGACCTCGATGCGGCAGAACCGGTCACAGGGATATTCGACGACGAGCATCGTCTGCGGGCCGCTGGTCATGGGATGCTCCCGTCGGCGCACAGGCACGCGTCGCCACATCCGAGAATGCTTTGCATGCCCCGATCCTAGCCGCGAGCGGGATCACCGGCGCCGAGCCCGGGAGCATGAGCGGCGTGTCCCATGTCGCCTTCGGCGCGGACGTCGATCGCCGATTCATTCCAGGGTGATGTGGGCGTCGGCGAGGAATCGGTCGCGGTCGTCGCCGTGATGACGGCGTCTACGTCATCGGCATCCGAGAAGGCACTGAACCTGGATCCTGGTCGCTGCTACTCATGGAACGCGATGACGAACAGAGCGGACCGCAACTGCGTCGCCACAGCACGATCCACTGCGCCGCAGAGAAGCAGATAGTGCCTGACCGGCTCAGGTGGTGAGCTGCCGCAGCCGGTCCGCCTGCTCGCGCAGGTTCGCCGCCGCGGCGAGCACTGTCTCGGCGCCCCGGGCGGCGGCCGTCGCCGACTCGGCGACGGCGTGCATGCCGCCGGACATCTCGGCGCTGGTGGCAGTCTGTTCCTCGACCGCCGCCGCGATCATGGTCTGCTGTTCCGCGATGTTCTCGATGAGCCCGACGATGCCGGAGATGCCGTCCACCGCCTGCAGGCTCTCACTCTGAATCGCCTTGATCATACCGATGATCTGCTGGGTGGCCTCGGCGCTGCGCCCGGCCAGCTCCTTGACCTCCGCAGCCACGACCGCGAAGCCCTTGCCGGCCGCGCCCGCCCGCGCGGACTCGATCTGCGCGTTGAGCGCGAGCAGCTTGGTCTGCTCGGCTACGGCGATGATGAGCTTGGTGACGTTGCCGATCTCCTGGCTGGAGCCCTGGAGCTGGTTCATGCTGTTCGCGGTCGACCGCGCGGAGGCGACCGCCGTGTCGGTGCTCGTCGTCGCGCTCGTCACCCGTCCGGCGATCTCGCGGATGCTCTCGGCCATCTCGCTGGAGTTGCGCGAGATCGCGTCGGCCCGCTCGGCGCTCTGACCGGCGGCGTCGGCCAGCTGGCGCCCGGCCTCGGCCAGCTCGGAACTGGCCCGGGTCAGCTCGGTGACCAGCGAGTTGACGAGCTCGTTGGCCTCCACCTTCTCGGTCTCGTCGGACCACGTGAAGATGAAGCCGCCGGGGAAGCGGTCGATGGTGACGCCCCCGTACAGTTTCCTGCCGTTGACCTCGGTCGGGATGTGCGTGGTGAGCGGGAAATCGGTCGCGGTCTCCATGATGCGCTTCATCCCGTTCCGCAGGTCGAGCATCGCCTGCTCGCCGTGTTGCCCGACGGCGCGCCGGGTGAGTTCGTCGGCGGCCTTGTTCCGGTAGACGATCTCACCGGCGGCGTTGGCGATGATCAACACGGACGGCGCGGCGTGCAGCGCGGCCAGCAGTGTCTCCGCCGAGCGCAACATCGGCGGTACGCCCTCACCCGTTCCCGCGGATCCCTTCCTGACCATCGGTTCTCCTCCTCCGAGCGAACAGTGGGACACCCACCCCCCGAGGGTATGGAAAGGGCCCCCGCCCGCGATGGGTCTTCAAGAATCAGCAAGAGACGTCGACGGTCCTTCCGGCGCTGCAAGACTCAGCTCAAATCTTCAAATGGGCGTAAGATCTGCACCGTGATCAGCTCTGCCAACGTGCTGCGGAGGCGCTGACCGGCGTGGGAAGCGACCGGGTCGCCCTCCGCCGCCGGTGGTGGACGCGTTCTGTTCCTCGACCGGAGTGAGGACGGCACCTCGATCCAGGCCGTGCACGTGGTCCGGCTGCATGACGGCACTCCGCTCTGGTCCCAGCCGGGCGGTGGCGCGACGACCTGGGTGGGCGGCGACTCGCTCGGCCCCGCCAGCGACCGCCTGGCCACTGTCGGCAGCGACGGCCGGGTGCGGATATGGGACATGGCCACCGGGCGGGTCGTGGCCTCCGTCAGACCCCCGCGGGTGCTACGGACACCACAAGGGCATCCGTGTTCATGTGCGTGCGCCTACCGTGATTCCCTAGTCCTCGCCGGTCAGCCTGCGCATGATCTCTGCGGTCGGGCCGGGGCGGGCCTCGGCGTGCGCCGTACCCGCCCATAGGTTGATGGTGTCGGGGTCCCCGTGGCGGGTCGCCGCTGCCCGGATCGGTGCGGTCAGGTGGTGGACGGTGGGATAACCGAGCGGTGCGCTCGGTGAGTAGGTGTCGGTGAACCGATTTTTCAGCGCCCGCGCCGGTTGGCCGGTGAACGCTCGGGTCACCGTCGTCTCTGTGAATCGTCGCGACAGCATCGCGTCGCGCTGCACCGCCCGCGTCCCGGCCTCGTCGGCCAGCAGGAAGACCGTGCCTGCCTGTACCGCCATCGCGCCGGCTGCGAGCAGGTGCCGTACGTCCTGGGCAGTTCCGGTGCCGCCCGCGGCGATGATGGGCAGGTTCACGGCTGCGCGGACGTCGCGGACCACCTCTGGCGCCGTGGACGAGCCGTCGTAGTCAGCAGGCGACATCGTCGCCGAATGGCCACCGGCCGACCCCGCCTGCGCGATCAGCGCGTCCGGTCCCGCAGCCGCCGCGCGTCGTGCCTCGTCGGCGTCGGTCACCGTCACCAACACGGTGCAACCGGCTCGCCGCAGCTCCTTGACGACCGACTCCTCGGGAACCCCGAAGGTGAAGCTGACCCAGGGCACCGACGCACCCACCGCGACCTGCACCTTGGCGGCGAAACCGTCGTCGTCAGCCAGCCTTAGCTGCGGCAGCTCGACCTCGTACCGCTCGGCCTCTGGCCGCAGGGCCTCGCGATATTCCCGCAGGGTTGCCACGTCGACCGGCGGCGGTGACGGCACGAAGATGTTCAATCCGAACGGCACCCCGCTGGCGCGCACCTCGGCGACCTCCCGGGCCACCTGATCGGCCGACTTGTACCCGGCCGCCAGAAAACCCAGCGCACCGGCGGCCGCGGCCGCCGTCACCAAGCCCGGCATCGACGGACCCCCGGCCATCGGCGCCACCACCACCGGACGTCGAAACTCCCACACCATGCGCCCATCCTGCTCCACCAGCACGCGGGCTGCACGCAGACGCCTAGCACTTGGCCCGGCCTTTCCCCGGCTGGCCGGCGCCGAGGCGCCGATCCGGTTCTACGACGACCAGCGGCGCTCCTCCGTCCACCCCGGCGCGTGGGCGGGACTTGTGTGCTGGGATCGCCCGCCGCGACCGCCGTCTCCCGGTCTGTCTTCCTGGTCGAAACGATGGCTCACGGCCGGTGAGGTATCCCATAGATGCACGTCGTCACATGTGGCGGCGCGGGAATCGACAGAACGTCTACGTTGATCGTGGGAAGCCATCATCCGCTCGACGAACAGGAGTGAGGATGTCCCGCAGTTCTGTCACGGTAGGCGACCACGGCTCCGCACGCCATAGCGTGTCCGTGGAGCGCGTGATCGCGTCGCCGGCCGCGCGAATCTTCGACCTGCTCGCTGATCCCGCGCTTCATGCCCGGCTCGACGGGTCGGGCACGGTGCTGGGCAGCCACGCGCGGAATCCGCGTCGGCTCTTTCCCGGGGCGACGTTCACCATGGACATGCGCGTCCGGGTGCCGTACCGGATGTGGAACTCGGTCGTGGAGTTCGAGGAGAACCGGCGCATCGCATGGCGGCAAGAGCTGGGTCATCACGTATGGCGCTACGAGCTCGAACCGGCCACGGATTCGGCCACGATGGTACGGGAGACGTTCGACTGGAGCACCTGTCGCGCGAAGTGGTTGATCCATGCCATGAGCTGGGCGGAGCGCAACCAGCGGTCGATGACGGCGACCTTGGACCGGTTGGCGGCCCTGGTCGAGCGCTCCTATTAGCTCGGTCGACTGCCCCTCACCCGGGGTGCGGTGCTGTGTCGGGTACCCGGCCACCTCGTCGACGGCAGCCTCCAGGTGATGTGACCGCCGTCGTCACCCTCGCACGCCACAGGCCCGGCAGGAGCGTGCCGACGGTCGTGGAGCATCCAGCTTGGTCGTCCGTGTCGTCGACGCCACCGGCGCTGTCGGTCGGATGCCAGGAATCAGTGTCCCGACGCGGCCCAGGTCCCGGCCCACTGCTCGAGCGGAGCGATGGCCGCGCCCAGTGACCGTCCCACCGGGGTCAGCTCGTAGCGGTCGTCGTCACCGCGGTGGTGCACGAGACCAGCCGCGAGCAGTTCCCTGAGCCGCTGGTACAGCACGCTGCTCGACATACCGTCGCAGCGTTCGCGCAGGTTCCGCGCGCCGACCGGCCCTTCGCCCAGTTCCCACAGGATCCGCAGCGCCCAGCGGCGGCCGAGCAGATCCAACGCGGCCATCAACGGCCGCCCGGTCGTCGAGCCGCGCACCGGACGACCTGGCTGTGGAACGCCTCGCACCGCCACCCGTTGCCGTTTCTGAATCCGTAACGCTACCGTACGTGCCGGCGGTTTCTGAAACAGAACAGGGAGGGCGCATGTCCCGCATGGCCCCACTTCAACCGCCGTACCAGGCGGAGATCGAGCACCAGCTCCAGGCGATCGGCTACGTGGCGCGAGCCGCCCGCATCCGCCTCGAGCCCGGCGCCCCGACCTTCGCCTCGGTCCTCAGGCCATGATCGCCATCGTCAACGTCTGCCTTCGCGAAGGCCGGGGCGGCAGCCCGACAGCCGTCGTCGACGATGCCGCCCCGGCCACACTGACCGATGCCGAGCGCAGCCGGGTGCCGGTCCGTTGCGGCACCTCGCATGCCGTCTTCGTAACCCGGCGGCATCCGCAGAGCGCTCCAGGCGTGTCGACGCCTCACGAAAGCCGCGCCGCGACCGCACCATCCACCGTGGATCTGCGCTTCTTCACCGCCGGGGGAGAGCTGCCCGCATGCGGCCACGGCACGATCGCCGCCATGGCCTTCCTCGCCCGGCAGCGCGGGAGCACCGAGCACGAGTTCAGGCTGTGCGTCTCGGCTCGGACCTTCGCCGGCCGCGCCGTTCTCGACGGCGACACCATCCATGCCGCCTTCGACCCGGGTTCGGTCGCCCTGCGCGAACCCGCCTCAGCCGAGATCGATCCCGTTGTCGCCGCCCTGGGCGTGGGCCCGGACCTGCTGGCCCCCGGCGCCTGCGTCGCCTCACTGGGCCGGGCTCGGATGCTGATCCCGGTCGCCACGCCCGCGGTCGTCGCAGCCCTCGTCCCCGAGTTCGACCGGCTGCGCGCGGCCTGCGACCGGTTCGGACTACTCGGCTGCTATGTCTATTCGGCACCGACGAGCGCCGGCCGCGTCACGGCACGCATGTTCGCCCCCTCGATCGGAGTCCCCGAAGACATCGCCAACGCCAACAGCACCGCCTGCCTCGCCGCTCACCTGGCCGACCGCGGCGTCACCGACCTCCGCGTCGACATGGGCGACGCCCTCGGCAGTCCCGCCACCATCACCGCCTCCACCCGCCGGTGTCCGACCGGCCTGAAGATTCTGGTCGGCGGCGCCGCAACCTTCACCGGTACCCGGTGATCTAGGGCTGTAGCCCCTTGCGCACCTTAGGCCGGCGGTGGTGACGATCGCCGGCCGGACGATTCCCTCCCGCCGCAAGGGGAAGCTGACGGCCAGTGGGGAAGCGGGGCCGACGGGACAGCAGTTCGCGTGCCGTCAGCACCCTGTACTGCGGGGTCGAGGCGCGACCCGTGCCAAGTCCGGCGGCAAGCCGTCGGCCAAAGTCCGCGAAAGCGCGGCGTTCGATGTGCGGCGGGATATCGTGGTCGGTGCGGACAGCTCGCTCGGGCCCCACGGCGGGCACCAGCGCGGCCGCCCGGTATACCAGTGCCGGTCTGCTGAGGCGGCTGATCGTGCGCCGCTGCTGGTCACGGAGGCGTTGCGGTGCTGTGGCCGTTCGCCGGGAATCCTGCGCGGATCGGTGAATGAGCGGTCCGTCCATTGCTCTGTCGTGTGATGGATCCTGCGGAATGCGGGTGGCCCGGCCGTCCCGCAATGACGTGGCCCGGCCGTCCCGCAATGACAACGGCCGGGATCTGTCCGGAGGACTCAGGCCGGCCCCGGGCACTCAGGTCCTGCCGGGTGGGCCTTTCGGCCCTGACCACCGGCCCTGACGCCGCCTAACGTCCGAGGTGAGAAGGAGGTCGCGTGGTGAAGAACTGGCATGTGGACGACGTGATGACGACTGCGGTGGTCACGGTCGCGGAGACGGTGCCGTACCGGACCGTCGTGGACCTGCTCATCAGGAACCGGCTGAGCGCCGTACCGGTGGTCGACGACTTCCAGCGCGTGACCGGTGTGGTCTCCGAGGCCGACCTGCTGCGCAAGATCGAGTACGCCGGTCAGGAGCAGCCGCGGATGTTCGAGGGGCGGCGCCGCCGTGGTGAGCGGCTGAAGGCCAACGCCCTTACCGCCGCCGACCTGATGAGCAGTCCGGCGGTGACCGTGTTGACGGGCACGTCGATCCCCGCCGCTGCACGGCTCATGGACAGGGAACGGGTCAAGCGGCTTCCCGTGACCGACGATCTCGGCCGTCTGGTCGGCATCGTCTCCCGCAGCGACCTGCTCAAGGTGCATCTGCGTCCCGACGACGACATCCACCGTGACGTCCTGCACAATGTCGTGCGCGTGCACATGACCGACGCGCCTGAACAGGTGCAGGCCGACGTGCGCGAGGGCATCGTGACGCTGCACGGCCGCGTCGATCGGTGGTCGACGGCGGACATCGCCGGCCGGCTCACCCACCAGATCGCCGGCGTCGTCGATGTCGTCGACGAGCTGACCTACGACTACGACGACCGCGAGATCCTCGGCACCGGAGTTACCCACGGGGTCGGCTGAGCTGCCATTGCCGCAAGTCGCAGACCGGTTCGGCCGCCCGACCGCCGGCGTGTCCGCAACACCGTCGACGGTCGCACCACTGCCGGCCGCATGCGTGTGCACACGCGCACGGAGTACGGCGCCGCCCGACAGGATGTCTGAATGGCCGGAAATCCAGCGATTCGCTCCGTTAGAAGCCTATAACAAGGGGTAGACGCCTGTTTCTGAGATGCGGCAGCCGAGGAGCCACCATGACCACCGTCTCACCGCGTCCTGTACGCACTCGGCCGCATCCGGTGCGCCGGCAGGTGAAAGGTTCGGCGCTCGCGCGGATCCTGCGCACGACGGACGCGAAACAGATCGGGATCATGTACATGGTCACGTCGATCGTGTTCTATGTGATCGGTGGTTTCCTGGCGTTGCTGATGCGGGCGGAGCTGGCCCGGCCGGGCATGCAGGTCCTGTCGCCCGAGCAGTTCAACCAGATGTTCACGATGCACGGCACGATCATGCTGCTGTTCTTCGCGACGCCGATCGTGTTCGCCTTCGCGAACTACGTGATCCCGATCCAGATCGGTGCCCCCGACGTGGCGTTCCCGCGGCTCAACGCCTTCGCCTACTGGCTCTACCTGTTCGGCAGCCTGATGGCCATGAGCGGATTTCTCACCCCCGGTGGCGCCGCCGACTTCGGCTGGTTCGCGTACACGCCGCTCAGCGACGACCTGCACTCGCCGGGCGTCGGCGGCAACATGTGGGTGGTCGGCCTGGCCGTCGGCGGTCTGGGCACCATCCTGGGCGCCGTCAACATGATCACGACGATCATCACGCTGCGGGCGCCGGGCATGACCATGTTCCGGATGCCGATCTTCACGTGGAACATCCTGGTCACCAGCCTGCTGGTGATCATGATCTTCCCGTTCCTGGCCGCCGCCCTCTTCGCGCTCGCCGCGGACCGCGTTTTGGGCGCCCACGTCTTCGACATCGACACCGGCGGCCCGATGTTGTGGCAGCACCTCTTCTGGTTCTTCGGCCACCCCGAGGTGTACGTGATCGCGCTGCCGTTCTTCGGCATCATCACCGAGGTCATCCCGGTCTTCAGCCGCAAGCCGGTCTTCGGCTACAAGGGCCTGGTCGGCGCGACCCTGCTGATCGCAGCCCTGTCGATGAGCGTGTGGGCGCACCACATGTTCGCCACCGGCCAGGTGCTGCTGCCGTTCTTCAGCCTGCTGAGCTTCATGATCGCCGTACCGACCGGCATGAAGTTCTTCGTCTGGATCGGCACGATGTGGCGCGGCCAGATCAGCTTCGAGTCGCCGATGCTGTTCGCGGTCGGCTTCATGGTCACCTTCCTGTTCGGTGGCCTCTCCGGCGTACTCCTCGCCTCCCCGCCGATCGACTTCCACGTGTCGGACTCGTACTTCGTCATCGCGCACTTCCACTACGTGCTCTTCGGCACGATCGTGTTCGCGGTGTTCTCCGGCATCTACTTCTGGTTCCCGAAGATGTTCGGCCGGATGCTCGACGACCGGCTCGGAAAGATCCACTTCTGGCTGACGTTCCTGGGCTTCCACACCACGTTCCTGGTGCAGCACTGGCTCGGTACCGAGGGCATGCCGCGCCGCTACGCCGACTACCAGCCCGACGACGGCTTCACCACGCTGAACACCATCTCCACCATCGGATCCTTCGTCCTGGGCGTGGCCACGCTGCCGTTCCTCTACAACGTCTGGAAGTCGTACAAGGCCGGCCAGCTCGTCACGGTGGACGACCCGTGGGGCCACGGCAACTCGCTGGAGTGGGCGACCTCGTCGCCGCCGCCGTTGCGCAACTTCGACCGCATGCCGCGGATCCGCTCGGAGCGCCCGGCGTTCGACGCCAAGTACCCCGAACTCGCCGCGGGCGGGCAGTCCTTGGCCGGCCCGCCGGAGGGTGGCGCGCGCCCCTTGACGACCGAGTCGGATGGCGGCGCCACCTACTCGGAGGACGTGAGCACGGACCGCGACCGTTGACGCGGCAGTCGCGTGTCCGGCCGGATTGGCTTCGCCGCGCGATGCCGTCAAGGGCTTCTGCCGCGCAAGGTCAAGTCCGGCTGTCCGGCTATGCTCCGGCCGTCCATCAGCAACCTGGCGCTGCGTCGCAGGGTTTCTGATGGACGAACATCGCCACTGGCTCGCTTCGAGTCGCAGGTGCAACCCGCGGCGACGGAGGGCGAAACTGTGAGCGGTCTAGCCGAGAAGCAGGTCGCCGTACTTGACCACGATCGCCAGTGTCAGGATCAGCAGCCAGATGACCACGATGAGCAGGTCGAGGTTGGCTTGCACTCCTCGGACGAGAGCGTTTTGTAGCCGGGTCGGCAGAAACAGGTTGTCGTCACGGATGTTGACGTGGGTCAGGGTGGCGAACACCAGGGTCGTGGATACGGTGACGAGCAGGCACCACGGGCACAGTGCGCCGATGTGGAACATCGACTGGTAGAACAGCCAGTACGCGAAGCCGAACCCGATGGCGTAGACGACCTGCGCGGCGAACATGAACCAGCGGGGGAACCGAACGCCGCCCAGGCAGGCCACCGCGATGGTGATCACGACCGGTTCGGCGATCAGGCCGAGGAACGCGTTGGGGAAGCCGAGTAGCTGCGACTGCCAGGCGGCGGCGACCGTGCCGCAGATGATCACCTGGTTGATGTTGCAGGACAGCTCCGCCGTCGGGTCGGCGGCGAGTTTGACCGCGTCGACTGCCAGCACGAAAGAGGCGATCAGGCTCAGCACCGAGGAGAACAGCATGGTGCCGAAGATCCAGGCGTTGGCGTGCCGGATGCGGTGCAGCGTGGTGAGGAGCGCGGCCACTATGCGCCGCTCTTGGCCGCGGCGTCGATGGCCTGGGTCAACGGGCCTACCTGGTACACGTTGCCCTCGAACACTGTGCCGTTGATCTTCACCGGTTGGTGCTCTCAGCATGTCCTCTCTTATTTCAGACAGACAGGGTCGTTGGTCCTGTACGGGCCCGCCATACGGCAAGGGTCGAATGGGGCGATGTCAGCCAGGCGGCGCAACCTTCGTCGACCGCCTACTCCGCCGCCGCTCCGAGGACGCCGCTGTCGCCGAGGAATCACCCGCGCGCTGGTCCTGTCGATTCCCTGAGACGGAGTTAGGTCGGGCCTACGCTGGGTTTCAGCCTCGGATGGCGTGGACAGCGGAGACAGGCCGGAGGTGGGCGATGTGCGGGTCGGTGTCGGCGATCGGTCTCGAGGAGCATGAGCGCCGCCTGTGGCCGCAACTGCGGGAGCGGTTACGCGAACCCGGGCACATGATGGCCCTGATGCGTGGCGCGCTTGGCGGTGACGTCGAGGTCGCCGCGGTGGTCGCGGTGACCCCACAGGGCAGGGTCAGGCCGCTGGCGGTCCTGGCCACCCCGCAGGAGATCGTCCAGGAGATCCGCCTAGTCGACGACCTGCGGGACAGCGACGGCGCCGGCCAGGACGGGCCGCGACGGGCCAAGATCGGCGACTACGACGTGGAGATCCTGCTCGACGAGGGGGTCGACGGCCCGCCGCGACCACTGGCGATCCTCGCCAACCCGTGGATCGACCAGCACCTCCTGCTGTTCGCCCGCACCCTCTGGCGCAGACGCTGACAACGTCGAACAGGTACGGGCGTTCGGCGGAGGCTCTTCTCGCCCCGAAGATTCCGCGTCCGGCGGGGCGTTCGGGGCGCTTGGCCGCGCGTTTCGACCTTCTCCGGCTCGGTCCGCCGACCATCGGCAACGTCTGCTACCAGGCACATGGAGATCTATGGCTGGCAGGAACCGCGCTGCAACACCCAAGATCGCCGGCTCCACCGATCAGGGCCTTTCAGGATCCCTCAATGTCGCTGTCATTTCTGGGGCGGGAAAAGGAACCCGTGCGCCGCAGGATCGCATCGATGAGTCCGGCGAGGCCCGGCCCCCTCAGCCGGGCAGAGTACGGGTGGGGCGCCTCACCTGTCAGCGCTGACCATGGACCCGGCGCCGGAGCCGGGCTCCGCGCGCGGTGGGCCACGCGTGTTCGCGGAGGGGTAGCCGGTCGAACGTTGCGGTCCATGGCGTGGTGGTGATGTCCTGTCGTCAGGCTGCGCCGGGTGCGGCCCCGGATGCCGGCGTCAGGTGCTTGCCGACGAGCAGGAGCGCGTAACCGATCAGCGCCACCAGCACACCGAGACCCGTGGCCATCGCGGCGACGCCGAACGACACGACCGAGGTGAACAGCGACGACCGCAGGAACGATCCGGTCATCACGACTTCCCTCTTGGGGTCCTCCTTCGCCAGCTCGGCGTAGGTCTTACCACCACTGGCGGCGAGCGCGTGCTTCTCGATGACCTTTGCCTCGGCATACGCGGTCAACGGGCCATCGATCTTATTACCGGCGAAGCTGTCGGCGTCCGCAGAGACGGTGATCTTCTCATCGGCGAGCTGGCTCGACACGGTGAACCAGGTAGCGGCTCCGGCGATCACCATGAGAATTCCCGCGGCGATGATCAGCATTCCGAAGCTGCGGATCAGCCCGGCGGGAGACTTCCTGCTGGTAGCGGTTAACGACACGATCGATCCTTCCAGTCCCTGCCCACCGACTGCGGGCTGCCCACGGTTGGATCGCGTCTACCCCTTGCCGGAAGAATCATGCTTTGTACCATCGGACGTTTTTGCGCTGTCGGTCCGCAGGAAGCCTCGTGTGGGGTATCCGCTGACGGCCCTTGGACGGGTAACCAGGCGATGATCACTGCGGCGGTGGGCGTAGCGCCGCGCAGCCGGAGATCCGGCCGTCAGCGCAAGCCCGCCAGTACGGTCACAAGTCCATGCGATGGCTTACTGCGCGCTGACGAATGTCGCCATCCCGAGCCCGCGCTGACGATTCCGGCGATCCAGCCCCCTGCTCGGTATCTCCCGCCCGGACCCGCCCAAGTCGGTGATGCTTCGGCGCGCCATGAAAGTGGCGGCATGGACGATGCCCGGTGACCGCATCGCGGCTGGTAGGTCGGCCTCCACGCGGGAGGGCACCCGCCTGCGTCGGCCGGGCAGAAGTGTCGGCCTGACGGTGACCCTAGGCACGCCAGCGTGCCACTGAAGCGAACGGCCACCTCGTGTCAGCGACGACTGATCAACTGGACCGGCCAGAGATCGTGTGAGGAACAGTTGGATCTCGACCGACAGGGCCGGGGAGTGGGTGCGGCAGCCGAGTGCAGCAACCGACCGGACCAGGTGAGCCGCAAAGCACCATCAGCGGTCGCCTAGCCTCGCGAAGCGCTCGAAGAGGCCGAGTTGCGATGCGCGCGGGGGGTCTGGTCATTCAAGTCCGGCACAGTCCAGTCGTTCGTCGATGTAGTCGTCGACTCTGCGGTGTGGATCGGGTTCCTCGGTCCGTGCGTTGTCGTCGGTGGTACAGCTCATCGACAGGCAGTGTGCCGTATCCGTCGGGACTCTAGCTTGACGTCGTGGCTGTCAGGAGGCTCCGGCCGGTGTACGTCAACCTCCCGTTCATTCCTTGATGGTCCTCAGCCGCAGATCAGGTCGTCGAGCAGTGTCAGCTCCCGCTGTATGACCGCTTCTGCCCGGTCCGGGTCGGCCAGCTCGGTGGCCAGGTACAAGACCGTCGAGCGGCGCCCGTCCGCGGTGACCGCGGCGAGGGTGCTCATTCCGGGCATGGAGCCGACGTGCGCCCAGGAGCCGCCGCACCGGTTGGGTATCCACATGATCCCCAGTCCGTAGCGGATGCCCGGCCGAATTCCCTGGAATCCATCGGCCAGTACAGTCTGGTGCAGCTCGGCCATCTGTCCGGGCCGCAATAGCCGGCCGCGCGCCACCGCCTGCCAGAAGCGGGCCAGGTCGGTGGTGGTGCTGACCAGGCCGCCGGCCGAGGCCGTCACGGTCGGATTGAAGACGGTCGTGTCGACCAGCGGCCCGCCCGCAGCGAACTGCCGGTATCCCTTGGCGTGCGGCCGGGGCAAGGTCGGCCGGTCGCCGGGGTAGAACGTACGGGTCAGGTGCAGCGGGACGAGGATCCGGGAGCGCACCTCGGTGTGCCACGAATGTCCGGTGACTCGTTCGATGAGCATGCCGGCCACGAGGTAGTTGGTGTTCGAGTAGCTCCAGCGCGTGCCGGCGGCGAACAGCGGCGGGTGCCGCATCGCGATCGCCACCAGATGCGCCTCGGTGTAATGGTCGAAGCGGTGCACCAGGAACTCGTCGGCCGACTTGAGCGCGTCGAGGTCGTTGGTGGGGTCGTAGAGGCCGCTGGTGTGCTGCAGGACCTGGCGTACGGTGACGTGCCGGCCGTCGTTGCCGTTGGCGTTGAGGACACCGGGCAGCCAGCGTTCGATCGGGTCGTCCAGCCGGATCCGGCCCTCACCGACGAGCTGGAGCAGCACCACCGACACGAACGTCTTCGTGGTGCTGCCGATCCGGAAGTAGCCGTCGACCGGCATCGGCGCGCCGGTGTCCAGGTCGGCCACACCGCTGCGGGCTGCGGTCACCCGCCCCCCGTCGTGGACCAGGCCCTGCGTGCCGGATGCGCCGAGGTGGTGCAGATCGTCGAGCCCGTGCCGTAGCACCGCTGTCGTGGACCGGCGATCCGGGGGCGGCGAGGCCGACCCGGCCCCTGCGCCGACCGCCGTGGCCAGCACCGCGCCAACCGTCGCGGCCGCCACGACTCTCCGCCACCTCTCGGCCCTTCGGACTGCGGAATGTGCGCTCACATCGAGGCTCCTTTCGGGAACATATCTGTCCCCGACCGTACGAAGAATCTCGATGTCCGCACCAGCCGGAAAACCCGGAACCCGACTTGGGGGTCAGCCCCCATGCCGGACCGCCAACCGTCAAACAGCACCGCGGTGAAGTGTGGGAAGGAAGCCGCGATGCCGGGATGCTCGAGTCGGCGGCATCGCTCCGGTCGGATGGATGGCCACGGTGAGCGGATGGCGCCGGGCCGCCCTACCCCGACCACCCATGTCACGGTGCCGCACCGTCTACAACATACCTTTCAAGCGCTCACCAAGAAGAAGCCCCGACAGTCCACAGGCCCATATGGATTTGCGTACGGCAGGCGAAGCATCGACTATTGTTACTCGAATCCCCGCGATGTTCGCCAACTGATGGCACGCAACAAGGGATCGCAACGCCGAGGAATCTATGCTGTCGATCCCACTCAGGTCCAGATCTATACGCGCCGGTGTGGAGGTGGATATCATCTTGATGATAATGTCCCGGGCGTCGCCGGCGCGTGCCTCGTCGAGGTTGCCGATGAGCGCGATGCGGACGACTGAACGTGCGTCACTCCCCATTGGTGGATCCCGTCCATGTGAAACAATAGTCGGCAGCCGGATACTGAAGCGGATGTACCGCGTGCACAGGTGCCGTGGTTTCTGCGGCTGCCGCGGCGGCCTCAGTTTTCGGATCGAAACTCGCCGGAAGCAATCGACGCACTTTCCCTGCGTAACCTGCAGGATTCGATGGCTCGCATCAATGCTCGGGAAACCTGACCGAAGACTCGAGGATCAGTGGTGGAAAACAGTACCGCAACGCTTCCGCGATATTCTGCCCACAGCTCCATTCTCGGCACGTACAGCCGGCGGAAAGCGAGAATTGCGGCGAGTATCGTCGCTCCGGCGGAGAGAAACGGATTTTGTAGCACCGAGCCGGCCGAAACGCCGAACGTCATCAACGCCACGATCGCGTAAATCGTACCGGGTGACGCCCGGCCAGGCCTCAGGCGTCGAACCATACCGATCTTTCCAATATGCTTGATGGGATAGCGCGCAACGCCGGTTCCAAGCTTGATGAACGCCTGATCGGTGATGATCGTTTCTCGGCCGTAGAAATAGAAGATCGTTCTCATGCCGCCTCCATTCTCGTGCGACCCGTCGTAGCGTTCCCTCGTGCGCTCGGTTATCGAAAGGAGGCCTTGTCTCACTTCGACAGGAGAACAAGGCGCTGCATCGTTAGAAGGGTAAAGGAGTGTATGTCCCGCGCCATGTCGGACGCGGGTACACCTCGTTTACCCAAATTGTTGCGCACGGCAGAAGGGAAGGAACGCACATTGCCGGCCACCGTCCGATCCTCCGAGGAGACGTCGGCAACCGAACCGGCGAGCCATCGACTCCGGGATCGACACCAGAATCGCAGGAAACTCCGCGCCGTTCTTCTACCGAGCGACCTGATCACCTCTACCGATCGGGAGAGGGGACGTTTGGCAGGTCGGCTTCTCTGCGACCGTTGCCCCGTCCAGGCGGCGATCTCCACCGTGGCGGCGGCGGGTGGCTACGACACGTTCCGTCGGTCGCCGGGTCGCCGGGTCGGCGGGTCGCCGGGTCGGCGCTCGCGGTCGGGAGATCGGGGGAGGCCGGCAACGCGGACTCGGCTATTGCGACAGTTGCGATATCTGACGGTGCTGGCAGCTCAGATCACGCTGCTCAGGCTCAGTCGACGCCAGAAAACGGCCCGGCTGCTGACCGCGGCTAGCGGCGATCCCCTGACCGCCCCGCTGCCCCCGCCCGGCTCGCTCAGCTCTACCAGCGCGCAGCCTCGCAATGCGTACAAATCCGATGACTTCTCGTGGCCGGGATCTTCGTCAACCATGCATACGAACAGGCACGTTTCCGCCACGCCGTGCGATACCTGCGTACACGGGCCGACCTCCGCCCTACCGATGGCGACGAGGCACCCCACCGCCACCGTTCCAGCTCACCGGGTTGCTGAGTTCGGCTCGATCTTGAAAGGGTGGCTGCTCGAGTAGCGGGGGTGGATATGGCCGCATCGTCGACAGGCGCCAGGCAGAGGGGCGGATTGGCGTTGCTGATCTGGCTTGCTGGCCCGCTGTTCGAGTTGGCCGGCGTCTTGTTGATCTACGCGGGCATGCCGGACGTTGTAGAGGACGTGGGATTCAGCAGTCCAGTCACTCAGGTCATGGTGCTCGCTGTTCTAGTGGTCACGGTCGGAGGTGCACTACTCGCCTGGCGCGGGGTAACCGGCACTGCTCGCTGGGTAGTTGCCGCTGCTCTGTTTGTTGCAGCGGGGCTGACCGCCGCGCTCGGGCTCGCCTTCATCACGGGAGGCATCCTCGCCGTCTTCACGATCTTGATGTTGCACTCGGCCCTGTCGATCGCCTTCGTCGGCCGTGCGGTGCTGCGCTCCTCCGCCAGCGAAGGACGGTGATCGTGATGGGCGACGACATGATGGCCCGACTGGTCGAGTTACAGGCCAAGGTCACCCAGTTCGGTGAGCTCGCCGCGCAGCTTGCCTCGGCCATCCCGAAGCAAACCGAGGGTTCTGACGCCACCGGATCTGTGCTGGTCGTGCTCGGCAGCGATGGGCTACCCGACAGCGTCACGGTCCGCAACGGCTGGCACCAGCGCCTCCAGGCTGCGGACCTCGGCGCGGCCATCATGCAGGCCAACGGCGATGCCGTTCGTCGAGGCATGACGGAATGGACGAATCACCTCGACGACACCCGCCGGTGGCAGCAGCAGAAGACCCTTGACGAGGACCGGCCGCGGGTCGACCCCAGCGACTCAGGCCTACCGCCGGCTGGCGTTGCCCGGGAATCCAGCGAGCTCACCGAAGGCGTCCTCGAGGCGCTGCACAAGGTGCAACAACCTGCACCAGCAGTCCCACATGCGGTCGAGGGGACCGACCCCGGCTCCCAGGTAACGGTGACGCTCGGCGCGGCGGGTCCGCTGAGCTGTGCCATCGACGCTGACTGGGCCGCGACTCGCGACGGGGAATCCATCTCCTCGGCCGTCAACACGGCATTGCGTGCCGCCAGAGACGCCATGCCGGCGCGGCACGCCCCGGGTGCTGACCTGGACGGGCTGCTCGGTGACGCCCTGGCGACCTTGCAGGCAGTCACCCGTCCCCGGCCCGCGACAGGAGAGAACCCGTGAGTGATCCGCCCAGTGCTGCCGAGGTCACCGTCGCCACGGCTGTCCTCCGTAAAGAGTCCGGGGTGTGGGACGACCAGGGCGGGCGACTGTCCGCGCTGAGCACCAAGGTCGAGGCGATGGAGTTCGGCCGCCTGGAGGCCGGCCTGTTCCAGCTCATGGTCGGCCCGTACAACGACGTCATCCGAGCCGTAACAGCCCGGGCCCGGGAGGGCGCCGCGGCGATGACCTCGATCGGGCAGACACTGATCTCGGTGGCGGACACCTACGACGCCGAAGACAAGGCGAACGAACACCGCATCCGCGACGTCTACTAACGGGGACCCGATCGTGAGTTTCAGCCCGGCCCAATTCGAGGCGACCCTGCGCGACATCGAGTCGGGCATGGCCACCTTCTCCGCCAACCTCGGCAAGATTCCGGCAGCGGCGCAGAAGGCCACCGACCAGTGGTTCATCACCGATGCCGCCGCCGAGGCGATCACGTGGCTGGCGACCAGGACCGTGGAGATCGGCCAGGACATCCTCAACTGGTTCATCGACCTGCTCAAGGGCGCCGTCGCACCGATCTACATGGCCATGGACTCCTGGCAGTGGATGAACATCCGCGGCGAGGTCAACGAGATCAGCGCGAACCTGACCCACCAGAACCTCTCGATCGACGAATCGGACTGGTCCGGCAAAGCCCGCGACGCGTACGGCACCGCGGTCGGCGCGCAGTCCGCAGCAGCGGCACGAGTCGGCGCCATCGCGACGAGCACCTCCATCAACCTGCTCGCCTGTGCGGTCGCCGGCGCCGCCTTCTACGTTGTCCTCGCCGGCGTCCTGGTCAAGCTGATCGCCGCCACGGTCACCATCATCGCCGCCTACGCCTCGGCGGCTTTCTCCTGGGCGGGGGCCGCGCTGATGCTGGAGGAAGCCGGCGTCAACACCGCGGTCATCATGACGGCGCTAGGTACCCTCACGACGTTCCTCGGCGCCCAAACCACCGCCATGATCATGCTGCACGGCGACGCCGTCGACCCGGCCAGCTTCCCGAACGGCGTCTGGCCCATGGCCAACAGCAGCCAGTACAGCGACGCCACCGTCAAGGACGGCGACGCCGACTGGTCGCTGATGAAGAAGGACTGACGCTCCGCGCGGCCGGGTGGTTGTTCCGCCTACGACGGCAGCCCGTCGCGCCGGGAGCACCGGTGCCGTCACGGCTGCACGTCCTCGATACCGGCGAGGAGCCGGCGGGCGCTGCGTTGCAGCAGGGCGTATCCGTCTTCCCGGGCGCAGGTCTCGGCCTGCTCACCCAACAGCCGCGCCTGCCGCAGATCGCCCAGCCGTCGCAGCGCGGTCGCCAGCCCGATGACAGCGGTCAGCTCCAGCCCGCGGGCCTGGGTCTCCCGGGCCCGAAGAAGTGCGCCCTCGTGGTGGTCGCGGGCGGCCTGCAGGCCCCCGAGACCGAGATGGGCGGTGCCCAGGGTGGTCAGGGCGTCCGCCTCGTAGCGGTGGTTGGCGGTGCTGCGGGCCAGCGTGAGGGCCTGCTCGGCGAGGTCGCGTGCGAGGAGGTGACGTCCGGCGTCGTGGTGCACCTCGGCGATGCGGCACAGCGTGCGTGGTTCGCTCTCGCGGTCGCCGGTCTGCCGGTTGAGCCGCAGCGCCTCGTCGAGGTGGCGCAGGCTCTCGTCGGTGCGGCCCAGTGCGTGACAGACGTGCCCGAGATCGGTCAGCGCATCGGCTTCGCCGGTGGGGGCGTCCGCCGCACGGTAGAGCACCAACGCCTGACGGTGGTACTCGGCCGCCCGCTCAAGCCGGCCCATCTGGTGCTGCAGGGCGCCGAGGTTGCCCAGCAGGATGGCCCGGCGCCCGGGCGGCACCCCCATCTCGTCGGCTAGCGCCAGCGCCTCGGCGTACCGGTCGGCGGCCAGCCGCAGCCGGCCCGCCTCCTCGTGGACCAGGCCGAGATTGCCCAGTGCGGCGGCCTGCCCGTCGTGCCAGCCGGCCCGGCGGCTCAACTCCAGAGCCTGCATGTACGGCTCGAGCGCCGCCCGTTGCCGCCCCCATCTGTAGTGCGCGGTGCCCAGGCTCAATTGGGCGGCGGCCTGCCCGAGCAGGCTGTCCTCGGCCGCGGCGGCGGCGAGGCCGGCGTGCGCCACGGTCAGCCACTCGGTCGGATACATGCGCAGCCAGAAGTAGCCGCGCAGTGCATCGGCGAGCAACCAGGAATACGGTCGTGGTCCGTGCGTGGCGGCGTGCTCGACGGCGGCCACCAGGTTCGTCCGCTCGCTGTCGAGCCACTCCAGCGCCGCGGTGTCGTCCGCGAACGACAGCACGTCCTCCCGGACCGGCATCGGTATGCGCAGCCGCTGCGGGTACAGCCGACGGGCGGCCGCGTCGGCATTGCGCAGGTACTGTGCGTACAACTGCTCGGTGGCCGCCGTGCGCTCGGTCTCGGTCTCCTCGCGCCGCACGCACTCGGCGGCGTACACGCGCAGCAGGTCGTGCAGGCCGTATCGGCCGGGCCTGCGCTGTTCCACCAGGTGCGCGGTGGCGAGCACGTCGAGCAGCCGCGCCGCGGTGCCCTCGGAGACACCGGCCAGCCGGGCGGCCGTCGGCGCCGTCACGTCGCTGCCGGGTACGAGGCAGAGCAGCCGGAACAGCCGGCGCGCCGACCCGTCGAGTTCCAGGTAGGACACGTCGAATGCGGCCCGCACGGCGGTCTGGTCGTCTCCGATGACGCCGAGGGCGCTCAGCCGGTCGCCGTCGCGGAGTTCCCGCACCAGGTATCCGATACTGCGGTCCGGGGAGTCGGCCAGGTTGGCGGCGGCGATCCGTACGGCCAGCGGCAGGTGACCGCAGAGCCGGCCCAGCTCGGCGGCGGCGTCCGCTTCGGCCTGGACCCGCCGCGCGCCCAGCAGGTACGTCAGCAGCGCACGCGTCTCCGCCGGTCCCAGCATCCGCACGGCGAGCCGGCGGGCGCCGTCGCGGGCAACCAGTCCATTGAGGCGGTGCCGGCTGGTGACCAGCACCATGCACCCGGGCTCGGCGGGCAGCAGCGGGCGGACCTGCTCGCTGGTCCGCGCGTCGTCGAGCACCACGAGGAAGCGCTTGCCGCTGAGCAGGCTGCGGTAGGCGGCGGCCGCCTCGTCGGTGTCGTCCGGCACCTGAGCGCCGGGCATGCCCAGGGCGCGCAGGAACCGGGCGAGGACCTCGAGCGGGCGTACCGGCGGTCCCGGTGCGTACCCCCGCAGGTTGACGAACAACTGGCCGTCGGGGAATCGATCCCGCCGCATGTGTGCCCAGTGCACGGCCAGCGCCGTCTTGCCCACTCCCGCGGTGCCGGCGACGACGACCACGCTGACTCCGGTACCGGTACCGGTACGGCCGGGCGCGGCTAGGTCGTCCAGGTGGTGTAGCAGCTCATGACGGCCGGTGAAGCCGGCCACGTCCGACGGCAACTGTGCCGGGAGACCGCTCGGGGCGGGAGCCACCGGCACCGGAGCGCCGGCGACCGTGGCCGCAGGGCGCGGAGAGTCGAGGGCCGGATCGGCGGTGAGCACCGCCTGTTCCAGGCGGCGCAGCTCCTTGCCCGGCTCGAGGCCGAGCTCGGCGGCCAGAATCTCGCGGGTGTCGCGGTAGACCTGCAGCGCCTCGCCCTGGCGGCCGCAGCGGTAGAGGGCGAGCATGAGTTGCGCCCGCCAGCCTTCGTGCAGCGGGTCCTCGGCCACCAGCTCGGACAGCTCGGCGACGACTTCGCCGTGACGACCCAGGGCGAGATCGGCGTCGATCCGCGCCCGTACAGCCGCCCGCCGGCGTTCCTGCCACCGCACGCCTTCGCGCCGTAGCGGCTCCACGTCGTCCAGGCCGGCGAATGCGGGCCCTCGCCACAGCGTCAGCGCCTGCCGCAGCAGACCGGAACCCGCCGCGGTGTCGCCGGCGGCGAGCGCGGACCGGCCCTGCTCGGCCAGGGTGGCGAAGCGGTCGCAGTCGCGCTCCCCGGGATGGACTACCAGCAGGTAGCCGGAGGAGCGGCGCAGGATGCGCTGCGGGCCCACCACCCGACGGAGCTGGTGCACGTACTGCCGGACGTTCTGCGGTGCGCTGCGCGGAGGCGCGGTCCACAGTGTGTCGACGAGCTCGTCGACGGTGATGGCCGCACCGGAGCGGCTGGCCAGCACGGCGAGCACGGCCTGGGCCTTCGTGGCGGGAAGCTGTCGGACGCCGCCGTCGCCGACCACCTCGAACGGTCCGAGCAGGTTGAACTGCATGCCTCGCCCTTACTGCCCGGCCCGTGGGCCAGCGGGTGCACTGCGTTACCGGCTGACGATATACGCCGGATATGCCCGCGCTGAACACCACAGATCCATGCTCAATGTCACAGCCGGTGCGTTCCGTGTCACCGGCCGCCGTCAAGGAGACAGACAGTGAATCTCAGCTCTCGGCTCAAGGTCCCATCGATGCTGCGGATGGTCGTGCCGGCCGCGATCGGCGTACTGCTGACCGTGCCGGCCGCCGGCGCTGCGGTGGCCGCGCCGAGCCAGGCAGCCGGGGCGCCGCAGCCGCTCGCCGCCGCCCTGAGCAACGGGGTGTGCGAATCGGGGGAGTTCTGCCTCTACCGCGACCGGAACCGCTCCGGGCCGGTCAAGGACTACGGAACCGCCGTCGACGACACGTACTACCGGGGCAAGACGTGGCCTATCGTCGGCGGTGAGCTGGACAACACCGCCTCGTCGGTGTGGAACCGGACCGGGTGCGAGGTCCGCGTCTACCAGTTCAGCGACTACAACGGCAACGTCGCGGTGATCGCGGCGGGCTCGTGGCGGAACTTCGGCGACACGCTGCTGGGCGACGACAAGGCCACCGCACACGACGCCTGCCCGTGACGGGGGCGGGCGGGGCGGCGCCGGCACCGGCGCCGCCCCGCCCGGTTCCACCGTCGCCGCCGCGGACCGGGCGCCGCCCGGCGCACACGTCCCTACGGAGGCTGACCGCCCCCGTTGTCCTCGAACAGGTCTCGGGTACGGCGCAGCAGCGCCTCCCGTACGCGCTCCGGTGCCAGGATCCGTAGCGTGGTGCCCAGGCCGAGGAGGTAGTCGGCGAGTTGGTCGGCGTCGTTGCCGCCGATTTCGACGATGGTGGCGTCGGGGCCGTCCGGGTGATGGGTACCGATCGTCGGCGGGACCAGCCGTAGCGCCTGATCCATGGGTTGCGGTAGCCGGACTGTCACATAGAGCGGGTATACGACGCCCGCGATGCCTCGGGAGACGAACAGGGCCGGGTCGGGCGGGTCGACGAGCTCGACCGTATGTCCGGTCGGCTGTACTTGTACGACCCGGTCGGCCCGGAACGTCCGCCACTGGTCCCGAGCCACATCCCTGGCGACGATGTACCACCGGCGGCCTGTATGTACCAGGCGGTAGGGGTCGATGTCCCGGACAGTGGCCTTCCCCGCGTGGTCCTGGTACGACAGGCGGGTGCGCTCGCCACGGCGGCAGACGGCGGCCAGTTCCCGCAGCACGCCGGGCGAGACCTGACGTCTCTCGGGCCTGGGAGTGTGTACGAAGGTCGCATCCATCTCGCCCAGCCGCTCCGCGATCCGGGGCGGTAGGACCTGCCGGAGTTTCAACAGCGCCGACAGCGCGGCCTGGTCGCTGCCCAGGACGCCGCTGAGCGCGGCCTCTCGCAGTGCGACGGCCACGGCGAGCGCCTCCTCGTCGTCGAGGATCAGCGGCGGCACCCGGGTGCCGCCGACGAGGCGGTAGCCGCCCCACGGCCCGGGGTCGGACTCGATGCCGTAGCCGAGTTCCCGCAGCCGGGCGATGTCCCGCCGGACCGTGCGATCGGTGACCGTCATCCGCTCAGCCAGCTCGCGGCAGGTCCACGTCGATCGAGTGGACAGCAACGAGACCAGTCGCAGGAGGCGGGCGGAGGCGCTGATCACATCCTGAAGTGTCTCCGATGACCAGGACCGATGCTGTCCTGGTCCCGCCATAGCGTCGTCCCCATGAGTGCCGACACCACATCCGGACCCGCGATCCGGCTCCTGTCCGTCGACTTCGACTGCCCTGACCCCGCCGAGCTGGCCCGCTTCTACGGCGACGCGCTCGGCCTGCCCATCCTCTACTCCAGCGACGACTTCATCCTGCTCGGCCGGGAGGGTTCACCCGGCCTGGGCTTCATCCGGGTAGCCGACTACCGGCGTCCGACCTGGCCGGACCCTTCCCAGGGCAAGCAGGCCCACCTCGAACTGGGCGTCGACGATCTGGAGGCCGCCCATGCCGAGATGCTGGCCCTGGGCGCCGTGGAGCCCCCGGTTCAACCCCACCCCGATCAGCGGAGGGTCTTGCTGGATCCCGCAGGCCACCCGTTCTGCATCTCCACGCTGGCCTGACCGCGGCCCGCGTCGCACCTGGCCGGCGGTCGGCAGACCGGACCGCCGGCCTGTCATCTCCGGCCGGCGACGAAGCCGAGCTGGCGTTGCTCGCAGGCTTCCAGGCGGGCGCACTGTTCCTCGGTGACGACGTCGCAGATCCAGTCCCAGTGCAACGTCACCCGATCGCCGGGCGTCAGGCCGGACAGCAGCGTGTGACCCCCAGCCGACCAGGTGACCGACTCATGGCGTACCGGTCCGGGGGTGAGCACGCCGCCGTCGAGGATGAGCGGGCGCGAGGACACCCTGGCGGTCTCGCCGTGGACGTCGCACACGACCCCGGTCCGGATCCGGCACTTCTCGAGCACCGACACGGCGGCCGGGTTGCCGGTACGCCGCAGCATCGCGGCCCACGGATACACCTCGAACACGTGGAAGCTGTGGTGGGCGATCGCCCGGCTGCCCGCATCGTTCCAGGTTCCGCCTGCCTGACCGGCGAACCGGGTCCGCAGGAAGTCCACCAGCTCTGCGGGCACCACCCGGTCGAGCAGATCGTTGCCGACCCAGTACGCCTGGACGACGGCCTCGTCCAGTGGATCGGCGTGGCCGGCAGCGCGGGCGATGAATTCGAGGTAGCTCCAGGCGCCCTCGAACAGCCGGGCCCGCCGGGCGATCTCCTGCTCGCCGTCGGCGCGCAGCAGCGCAGCGGCGCCGTCCGGGCCGCAGTAGCCGAGCTGGTTCGGCGGGTAGGCGTACCGCGCGAACGACAGCGCACCCGGCAGGCTCACCTCAGCAGATCCGGGGCAACTGCTCACCGATGGGCAGGCTCACCACCCGGGTGCCACCCAGCGCCGTTCTGGCCACCACCATCCCGGGGTGCTCGCCTACGCAGGTGCCGATCCGGCGCGCACCGGCGCCGTGCGGGTGGGCGTGCATCGCCGCCAGGACCTCCTCGGTCCGCTCCGCGGGTACGAACGCCAGCAGCTTGCCCTCGTTGGCCACCTGCAGCGGGTCCAGTCCGAGCAGGTTGCACGCATCGGAGACCTCGGGTGGAATGGGGAGATCCCGCTCCACCAACTCGATGCCGACCCGGGCGGTCCTGGCGATCTCGTTCAGCGCGGCGGCCACCCCGCCGCGGGTGGGATCGCGCAGCACGTGGCAATCGACGCCGGTGGCGAGCATCGCAGCGACCAGCCCGTGCAGCGGCGCGGTGTCGCTGGCCACGGTGGTGCCGAACTGCAGGCCCTCACGACAACTCAGGACGGCCACGCCATGCACGCCGATGTCGCCGCTGATGAGTACCGCATCGCCCGCGGTGGCCCGGCGGGGTCCGATGTCGACGCCGTCCGCGACGAGGCCGATGCCGGAGGTATTGATGTAGGCGCCGTCTCCGCTGCCGTTGTCGACCACCTTGGTGTCGCCGGTGACCAGCCGGACCCCGGCGGCGCGCGCGGCGGCGCCCATCGCCTCGGCGATCCGGGCGATGTCGGCCAGCGCGGTGCCCTCCTGCAGGATGAACGCGGCCGACAGGTACAGCGGTGTGGCGCCCGCCATCGCCAGGTCGTTGACGGTGCCGTTCACCGCCAGGTCGCCGATCGAGCCGCCCGGGAAGAACATCGGCTTCACCACGAAGGAATCGGTGGAGAAGGCGATCCGGGCGCTGCCGACGCCGACGACCGCGCAGTCGGCGAGTTCACTCACCGCGCCGGCCGTACCGTAACCGGGCAGGAACAGGTGCTCCACCAGCTCACCCGACATGGCGCCACCACCGCCGTGACCCATGACGACGGTGGGTGTGTCGCGCAGCGGCAGCGGACAGGTCCAGTTCTCGAACTCCAGCTCGGCCGTCATCAGATCTGCACCAGATCGAGCCGCCGGTACGCGTAGTAGGCGGCGCATGCCCCCTCGGACGACACCATGGTCGCGCCGAGCGGATTGCGTGGCGTGCACTGCCTGCCGAACGCCGCACATTCGTTCGGCTTCAGCAGGCCCTGCAGCACCTCACCGGAGCGGCACAGCGAGGACTCACTCGTGTGCAGGCCGGTGACGTCGAACCGCAGCTCGGCGTCGAAGTCGCGGTACCTCTCGGACAGCCGCCAGCCGCTCCCGGGAATCATCCCGATGCCGCGCCACGTCCGGTCGGTCACCTCGAACACGTCGCGCAACATGGCCATGGCGGCGGGGTTGCCGTCGTCGCGGACCGCTCGGGGGTACGCGTTCTGTACCTCATGCCGTCCGGACTCGAGCTGGATGACGGCCTGCCGGATGCCCTCCAGAATGTCCAGCGGCTCGAAGCCGGTGACCACGATCGGCACCTCGTACCGCTGCGCCAGTGGCGGGTATTCGGCGGTGCCCATCACGCTGCACACGTGCCCGGCGGCGAGGAACGCCTGCACCCGGCAGCGCGGCGACTCCATGATGGCGGCGATCGCGGGCGGTACCAGCACATGCGACACCAGCAGCGAGAAGTTCCGTACGCCGAGCCGGCGGGCCTGGTAGACGGTCATCGCATTGGCCGGGGCGGTGGTCTCGAAGCCGATGCCGAAGAAGACCACCTGCCGGTCCGGGTGCTGCCGGGCGATGGTGAGCGCGTCGAGCGGCGAGTACACCACCCGGACATCGCCCCCGGCGCTCTTGATCCCGAAAAGGTCCTGGCCGCTGCCCGGCACCCGCAGCATGTCGCCGAACGAGCAGAAGATGACGCCGGGCTGCGCGGCGATGGCCAGCGCCTTGTCGATGGTCTCCAGCGGGGTGACGCAGACCGGACAGCCCGGCCCGTGGATCATCTCGACGCCCTCGGGCAGGAGCTGGTCTATGCCGTGCCGGATGATCGAGTGGGTCTGGCCGCCACAGACCTCCATCATGGCCCAGGGGCGGCTCGTGACCGCATGGATCTGGTCGACAAGCCTGCGGGCGAGGTCGGGATCGCTGAACTCGTCGAGGTACTTCACCGGTCTGCTCCCGTCTGCTCGGCCGCCCGGGTGAAGCCGTCACCGAACTCCTCCTGCAGGATGCCGAGCCGTTCGAAGGTGGCCAGCGTCTGCTGAGCCGAGGCCTCGTCGAGGCGCTGGATAGCGAAGCCGACGTGCACGATGACGTACTCACCGGTCGCAACGTCGGGGACGTACTGCAGGCACACGTCCTTGCGTACGCCGCCGAAGTCGACCTCCGCCATCGTCGTGCCGTCGACTTCGGTGATGCTCAGTACGCGTCCGGGAACGGCCAGGCACATAGGCGTCTCCTGTTCTCGAAAGGGCTCAGCCGAGCGCGCCGACGACGAGCTGGCCGAGGGCGATGCCACCGTCGTTGGGCGGAAGCAGGCGGGGGCGCAGCACGGTGAAACCGCGCTCGTGCAGGGCTCGCCCGGCCCCGTCGATCAGCAGGCAGTTCTGGAACACCCCACCGCCGAGTGCGACCACGTTCAGCCCGGTGCGTTCCCGGCAGCGCTGCGCCAGCGTGGTGATCAGCGCGATCGTCGCGGCATGGAAGCGCGCGGCGATGACCGCGGCGGCCACGCCGGATCGCACATCATCGGCGACCGCCCGGATCACCGGGCCGGGGTCGGCGATGATCGGGCCGCCGGCCGGTTCACGCACGCCGTACGCGTACCCGAAGCCGGCTTCCGTCCCGCGAGCCAGTCCTTCCAGGACGATGGCCGCCTCGGCCTCGTACTCGGCGTGCTGACGGACCCCTGCCAGCGACGAGACGGCGTCGAACAGCCGGCCCATGCTGGACGTGGGCACGCAGCCGAATCCGGTCTCCAGTTGGTGGGCGAGCATGGCACGTTCGGCCGGTGGACAGGCCGCGACGGCGGGCAGCTCCGGCTGCCAGCGCACGCCGGCGGCACGCAGGTGGGACAGGGCCATCCGGTACGGCCGCAGCACGCTCACGTCACCGCCGGCCAGCGGCACATACCCGAGGTGGGCCGCCCGTCGGTAGGACTTGTAGTCGGCGATCAGCACCTCGCCGCCCCACACCGCCCCGTCGTCGCCGAAGCCGGTGCCGTCGAAGGCCACGCCGATCACCTGCTGGCCCGTACCGATCCCGTGTTCGGCCAGCACGGCGGCGATGTGGGCGTGGTGGTGCTGGACCAGGCGTACCGGTCGGCCGTCCGCATGGGCGCGCACCCAGTCGCCGGACCGGTACCCCGGGTGCTGGTCCGCCACCAGCATCTCGGGTCGCACGCCGGTGAGCTCCTCCAGGTGCCGTGCAGTCTTCGTCAGCGCTTCGATGGTGCTGACGTCGTCCATGTCGCCGATGTGCTGGCTGACCCAGGCATACCGGCCGCTGCCGAGCGCGCAGGTGTTCTTCAGATCCGCGCCGGCGGCGAGCACCGGCGGGACATCGAACGGCAACGCCAGCGGCAGCGGCGCATACCCCCGCGAACGGCGGATCGGCAGCTCGGCCCCGGCGACGTAACGGCTCACCGAATCGTCACAGGGCACCTCGATGCCACGGTCGTGACGCAACCACGCGTCGACCAGCGGGGCGAGGCGCGTCACGGCCTCGGCATCATCGGTGACGATGGGCTCGCCGGCGAGATTCCCGGAGGTCATCACCAGTGCATCCGGCCCGGGCGGGTCACCGGGCAGCCCGAAGAGCAGCACGTGCAGCGGGGTGTAAGGCAGCATGAGCCCGAGGTCGGGAGTGTCCGGGGCGACCGCGTCGGCCAGCCCTGCGCCGGCTCGCCGGGGCAGCAGGACGATCGGCCGGCGGATCCCGGTGAGCAGCTCCCGCTCGTGGCTGGTCATGGTGACCAGCCGCTGCGCGGCGTCGAGGCCGGCCACCATCACCGCGAACGGCTTGCCGCCCCGCCGCTTGCGCCGGCGAAGCTCCGCGACCGCCCCGGCATTGCGCGCGTCGCAGGCCAGATGGTATCCGCCGAGGCCCTTGACGGCCACGATCTTCCCGGCGCTCAGCAGCTTCCGGGCACCACGCAGCGCATCCTCGCCGGACAGCATCCCGGTGCCGCCGGTGACCAGCTCGAGCCGCGGGCCGCAGCGAGGACAGGCGATCGGCTGGGCGTGGAACCGGCGGTCGGCCGGGTCATCGTACTCGGCGCGGCAGGCGGCACACATCGCGAAACCCGCCATCGTGGTCGTCGCCCGGTCGTACGGCAGGCGGGTGATGATGGTGAACCGCGGTCCACAGTTCGTGCAGGTGATGAACGGATGGCGGTGGCGACGGTCGGCCGGGTCGCGCAGCTCTCGCAGGCAGTCGGCGCAGGTCGCCACATCGGGCGACGCGAGCGTCCGGGGCCGGCCGGCACCGCGGGACGCCGCGATGGTGAACCCGGTGCCGCCCTCGGTGACGAGTTCGGTCTCGCGGACGTCGGTGACCATGGCGAGCGGGGGTGGGCACTCGCGGAGTCGGCGGCCGTACTCGCGGACCGCATCCGGGTCGCCCTCCACCTCGATCACCACGCCGTCGGCGGTGTTGCCCACCGATCCGGCCAGCGCGAGCGCGACGGCCGTCGCGTACGCGAACGGGCGGAATCCGACGCCCTGGACGAGACCGGAGACGGTGAACCGTCGCCGGATCCGGTCGGTGCGCGCCTGGCCCATCAGCTCCAGGCCGCGCATCGCCTGCTCGGCCTGGGCGGCGTCGATGATCTCCACCGCGAAACCCAGATGGATCAGCACCCATTCGTCGGCGGCGGGCGGCGCGTCGAGCATGCCGATGTTCACCCGGCGCCGCGCGCCGACCACATCGACCAGCGCCAACTGGCCGGCGTAGCCCGACACGATCTCCACCACGCGTCCGGGGATGCCCAGGCACATGGCTACTTCCCCCGGGAGCCGGCCGGAACGGTTGCGGTGAGGCGGTGCACGAGGCGGCGAACGGCGGCCACCGCCGTCGGGACGGCGGCGGTCACCGGCGCGCTCAGCCCGATCCCCTCGCTCACCGCGCCGACCCGGCAACCGACGAGGTACGTGGCCGGCAGTGCGCCGCCGAGACGCTCGACAGTGGCCAGCATCGCGACCGGGTTCATCGCGTGTGCGTCGAACCCGCCGCCGCCCAGGTCGTCCGCGGTGATCTCGAGCACCACCACCTCGCCGGGGACGCCGTCGCCCGGTAGCGCGTCCACCAGCACCAGCGCATCACAGGGGTCGAGCAGGTCGTACGCGAGGTACATGCCGCGGATGCCGTAGTCGACCAGCCGGACGCCGGGAGGCAGCGCGCTCCGGCCGGCCAGCCGCCGGACCACCTCGGGGCCGAAGCCGTCGTCGCCGAAGAAGAGGTTGCCGATACCGGCCACGAGTACACGCACCATGTCCTGCCCGGTGCTCACATCGAGCGGATCTCGAGGTGCCGGCGGGTGTCCGGCATGGACCGGACCGGCACGACGGTTGCGAACATCGCGACTGCCGAGGTCAGGGCGGCGGCGATGTTGCCGAGGACTTCCACGATCAGTTCTCCTCCGGGGATGTCGGCCGGGCCGCCGGGGGCAGCGGCGCCAGCTCGTCGGGCGCGAAGTAGAGATAGCGGCCGTACCAGTCGTGCAGGTCCGCGGCCGGGTCGTCGACGAGCACCACCGCGACGTGGACCTCGCCGTCGACGTCGGCCACCACGGCGGCCACCCGGGCGACCTGATCGGCGTAGAACAGGTCCTGGGCGTCGGCGCGCCGGACCGGGTGCACCCGCACCAGGCTGCCCCTGGCGATCGGGACGCCGTCGACGACCACCACGTCGGTCTCGGGGTTCACCTCGGAGTCCGCCGCCGGATCCCACCAGGGCCGGTCGGTGACGACGGTGCGGGGTTCGGCGCCGCGGGCGGCATGCCCGATGCCGTGTAACCGCTGCAGGTCCGCGGCCGACATCGCGTCGCATCTCTCGACGATGGCCTGCGCCCGCGGGTCCGTGGCGCGCGCCTCGGCCTTCTCGACGTCGGTCATGGTCATCACCCGCAGGGTGAGGATCTCGTCGATCTCGGTGCAGTCGTACAGCGCGCCGGAGCTCTGCTCCGCGATCTGCGGGTGGTCGTACAGGATGATCGGTGCGCCCAGCACGACGTCGAGCGACCCGGCCGGACCGGCGAGCACCGGCCAGCAGCGGTGCTGCCGGCAGCGGGCGGCGGCCGCGGCGGCAGCGGGCGGCGGGTCGAGCAACGAGACGAACGCCGCGTCGCGCGCCTCGATCAACAGATGAGACCCGATCAGCGAACTACGGACCGCCGAGTCCTTGTCGGTGACGGGAGCGGCATGCTCGTTGGTCACGGATACGGTCAGCCGCACCAGGCCACCGTCCGGATCGACCCGGGTACGCACCCGTGCGGTCAGCGGCCGGCGGCGGCGCACGATCCGGCCGATCGGGTCTCCGCCGGGATCCACCACCGGCTCGACGTCCTCGCCACCGGGCACGGCGACGGGAAAGTCCCCGGTCCCGGTCAGCCGCAGCTCAGGCAGCGTGATCTCATGCTCCACCGCCTCGTCCCAGCTCAGCATGTCGGCTCCGGCGACGGTCAGCGCGCCGACCGCCAGGTAGGTGCCGTCCGGTTCGCGGCGCTGCACCTCGCGGGCCTGGACCTGCAGGAAGCGGAGGTGGATCACGACGGCGCCGAGCCCGGTGCCCGGCCTGAGCAGGCACTGCACCTCCAGGTCGGGCGCCTCGCCGAACGCCTGCGCGGCTGCCGCCGGGGGGCCGAGCACGCCGAACTGCCACCGCGACCGGTTCTTCGCGGCGCTCGCCCGGTACGGATAGAGCAGGTACCCCTCGTAGAGCACCGCGTCGGCGACGGCCCGCACCGCGTCCATACTCACGGGGTCGTCCCGTCCGCCGCGGTCAACAGTCTCTGGATCGTCTCGTCCCAGCTCACCAGTCCGTGCCGGGAGCGGTAGCCGGCGAGTTCCGCCAACATGTCGGAGCCGAGGCGCAGCCAGCCGGCGTTCGGGAAGTAGGAGGCGATCATTCGCCGCCAGACCGCGACGGGCAGGGCGTGCCGGGCCTCGCACGCCCACGGGATCTGCTGCACGTCGAAGACGGTGCCGCCCCGGGTGAAGACCGTGCCGGAGAAGAGGAAGGTCAACGGTATGTCGCCGGCGTCGAGTGCGTGCAGGTAGCGGGTGCCGATCACCTCGAGGTCGTAGGTGCACGGCAGCGGGAGGTCGGTCTCCGTGCGACCGGTGAAACCCCGCACCGTGGTGTTGCACTGCATCCACTGGAAGGGTTTCACCGTGTCGGCCCAGCGTTCCCGTTCGCCGAACAGCCCGCGCAAGGCGTCCTGCTCCGCAGGGTCGTAGCGGCGGCGCTGCGGTTCGATGCGTACCTGGCATTGCAGCACGATGGCGTGGATCTGCTGGCCGGTGGTCTCCTCGATGCGCAGGCGCGCGGTCAACTGCGGTGCCACTGCGTCCGGCTCGGCGGCCACGTCGAGCACGGTGAACCGGTAGTCGTTCATGGCGCACCGACCGGTGGGGCGGGGCGGCTGAGCGCCTGCAGCCGGGCGAAGAACCGGTCCATCGCGTCGTGCGCCTCGCGTCCGCCGTCGAAGCCGCGCCACCCCGTGCGGAGCCGTCCGACCAGTTCATAGCAGGCGTCGATGGGCACCAGGTGGCAGGTGGTGTCCGCACCGCGGACCCGCCGGACGAGCAGCGCCTCGACGTCGGGCCTGAGCAGGCCCAGCCGCGGGGTGTGCGCCACCATCCGGTCCCAGGCCGGCAGCGGCAACTCGGACTCGGTCGCACCGGCCGGTCCCGGATAGCACGCGACCATCCGGTTCTGGACCGAGCTGCGGAACAGGAACACGAGGCCGACCGGGATCTGCAGCGCGTCCCAGACATCGTCGCCGACAGCGGAGCCCGGCAGCGACAGGTGGCGCTGCGGTACGGCCCGGTAGCGCAGATTCGCGCGTTCGTCGGTGAACAGCAGGTGACAAGGCCGGCAGGCGCACAGCAATGCCCGGCTCTGCAGGTCGACCACGTGCGGGTGGGCCGACTCGATGCCTGCGGCGCAGAAGTCGCAGCGCTCGCTCTCGGCCGGAGAAGGGCTGCTGCGGGCGATCCGGCGCAGCGCGGTCAGCGGCGTGACGGCCGGGTCCGGGGTGACCATCACGCCACCTGCGCGATCGGGCCGTCGGACGCGCTCGCGGCGATGAGCGTGTCGATGCGCGGCCCCGCCGCCTGCCGATCCTGCTGCGCCACGTCTCACTCGCCCCCTGGGGACTGCGTCGGCGAGTGCAGCAGCTCCAGCTTCCGGCCGCCGCCGAGATACATGTGTACGCCGCAGGGCAGACACGGGTCGAAGCTGCGCACCGTACGCATGATGTCGATGCCCTTGAAGTGCTCGCGGTCGTTCTCCTCGAAGATCGGCTGTCCCTGCACCGCGTCCTCGTAGGGCCCGGGAGTGCCGAAGATGTCTCGCGGGCTGGCGTTCCACGGCGTCGGAGGGTACGGATGATAGTTCGCGATCTTCCCGTCGCGGATCACCATGTGGTGCGAGAGCGCGCCGCGGACCGCTTCGGTGAATCCGCAGCCGATGCCCTCGTCGGGCACCTCGAACGACTCCCATGTCCGGGTGCGCCCGGCGCGGATCTCGACGAGGGCCTTCTCGGCGAAGTGCAGCGCGCAGGCTGCCGCGTATGCCTGGAAGTAGGTGCGGGCGCGGTTGCGTTCGATGGTGTTGCTCCACCGCGGGATCTTCCACTCCAGCTCCACCGGCCCCTTGAGCGCGGTCTTCGGCAGGTTGATCTGGACGCTGGAACCCGTCGAACGCACATAGCCGATGTCCACCAGGCCGGCAAGCGCGGTGGACCACAGCCTGGCCAGCGGGCCGCCGCCGGTGTCCAGCGCGAGGTAGTCCCTGCCGTCGTACCAGCGGGGCGACATCACCCAGCTGTACTTGTCCTCCAGATCGCGTTTCTGCGGCCTGGGATTGGTGTGTTGGTTCCAGGGGTGGCGGCGGTCAACCGGGTTGCCCAGCGGGTCGTGCGTCACGAACATCTCCTGCTCCGCCCAGTCGTCGTAGTACGACGAGCCGAGCAGGATCCGGATACCCAGGTTGATCTTCACCAGGTCCGTGGTGACGAGTTTGCCGTCCACGACGATGCCGGGGGTGACGTACATCTTGCGACCCCAGTCGGTCATGTCGGCGTACTCGAAGTTGCAGTGTTCAGGATCTTGGAACGAGCCCCAGCAGCCCAGCAGGATGCGCCGGTTACCGACCTGCTCGTAGCCGGGCAGCGCCTGGTAGAAGAAGTCGAACAGGTCGTCGTGCATCGGCACGACCTTCTTCATGAACTCCACGTAGCGCATGAGCCGGCTCAGATAGTCGGTCATCAACTGGATGGTCGCGACCGTGCCGACACCGCCGGGGTACAGGGTGGACGGGTGCACGTGGCGGCCCTCCATCAGGCAGAACATCTCCCGGGTCAGCCGGCTGACCTGCAGGGCCTCGCGGTAGAACGCGCCGGTGAACGGGTTCAGCGAGCGCATGATGTCGCCGATGGTGCGGTGCCCGTGGTCGCCGGCGTGGGGTGACTCGGTGCGGTCGGCCGCCGCCAGCACGCCCGGGTTCGTCTCGGCGACCATCTTCTCGCAGTAGTCCACCCCGACCAGGTTCTCCTGGAAGATGTTGTGGTCGAACATGTACTCAGCGGCCTCGCCGAGGTTGACTATCCACTCGCCGAGGTGCGGCGGCTTCACCCGGTATGCCATGTTCTGCGCGTAGCAGGAGCAGGTGGCGTGGTTGTCACCGCAGATCCCGCAGATCCGGCTCGTGATGAAGTGGGCGTCGCGCGGGTCCTTGCCCTTCATGAAGATCGAGTAGCCACGGAAGATCGAGCTGGTGCTCCGACACTGCGCGACGATCCGCTGCTTGAAGTCGATTTTGGTGTAGATGCCGAGGCTTCCGACGATGCGGGTGATCGGGTCCCACGCCATGTCGACGAGTTCGGTCTCCCGGTTCTGGGTCATGTCCGCCCTTTCCGCCGTCACCGGGTCGCGCCGGCGGCCGGTTTGCGGCGAGGCTTGCGCCACCTGGGTTCCCGGTCCAGCGTGTGCGTGGTGATGCCGGAATTGATCCACAGGACGAGGAGGAGGGTGTCGGCTGCTTTCACCGCTTCCGCTGAGGGCATGCTGACCCGCTTCCCGGGGTCTGCCGACCCCCTGCGGAGCTGGAGGACGGTTCGACCTAGCGTGTGACGCCGGTAACAGGTTGCTCTTCTCCGTGGGACACTGTCAACCACGCGCGCTCCACCCGACTCCATTGTGTTGTCGCGGCGTCCAGGCCGGCCGGAACGGGACTCGATGCATGAACTGTCGATCGCTCGGAGCATCGTCGAGACGGTGTGCGAGCGGGCCGGTGACCGGCCGGTCCACACCGTCACGGTCCGGGTCGGAGCATTGACCGCGGTGGTGCCGGACGCCCTGCGGTTCTGTTTCGCCCTCGCCGTCGAGGGCACCGTCGCCGACGGCGCCCGGCTCGCCGTCGAGCACCGCCCCGGCACCCTGCGCTGCCGACGGTGCGGGACCGACGCCCGGATCGACGACCCGATCCTGCTGTGCCCGTGCGGCAGCGCCGACGTGGCGGTCATAGCCGGCCGGGAGCTGCAGATCGTCTCGATGGAAGTGGGCTGAGCCATGTGTGCGACCTGTGGATGCGGCGACCATCATCACCAGCACCCCGCCACCGAGACGGTCACCCTCGAGGAGAAGGTGCTGGCCAAGAACGACGCGCTCGCCGAGCGGGTACGCAACCGGTTGGCGGAGCGCGGCATCATCGCGGTGAACCTGATGAGCTCGCCCGGCTCGGGCAAGACCACCCTGCTCGAACGAACCATCCGCGAGCTGGACGGACGCCGACCGATCGCCGTCGTCGAGGGGGACCAGGAGACGCCGCTGGACGCGGACCGGATCAGGCGGACCGGCTGTGCCGTGGTGCAGGTGAACACCGGCGCCGGCTGCCACCTCGACGCCGCGATGATGAACGACGCGCTGGACGCGCTGGACCCGGCCACTGGCTCGCTCCTGTTCGTGGAGAACGTCGGCAACCTGATCTGCCCCGCGCTGTTCGACCTCGGCGAGGGCGACAAGGTGGTGATCATCTCGGTGACCGAGGGAACCGACAAACCGCTCAAGTACCCGTACATGTTCCGGGCGGCGGATCTGGTCCTGATCAACAAGATCGATCTGCTGCCGTACGTCGACTTCGACCTCGACGCATGTCGCCGGCACATCGCCGCGGTCAATCCCGGCGCCCGGGTACTCACCCTCTCCGCCACGCGGGGCGACAACCTCGCCTCGTGGTACGCATGGCTCGCCGGCCCGACCGACAGGCGAGGCTCGGCTTGGGCCGGCGGCGCCAGACCTGATACAGGCCCGCACCGGACGTCGTACGGAACACCCGCAGCACCCGGTCGGCCCGGACATAGCTCGAGATCTGTGCGGTGACATCCTGCAGGGCGGCCGACGCGGTGACCACCACGGGCAGGCTGCCGGCGTCCATGAACTCCTCGAGCACGGCGGCGTGCCGGTGGGTGTCCGCTCTGTGGTGCCCGACCCGCACCGCGACCACGTCGTGGCGGGGCAGCCGGCCGCGGAGTCCGGTGATGACGGGGTTGTGCTCGGGGTGCGCGCCCGACTGAGATCCGTAGACCACCAGCAGCTCGTCGGCGACGGCGAGCTCGGCCAGGCGGGCCACCACGGCGTCGGCGTCGGCGTCGGCGTCGCGAAGCACCGCCACGGTCGTGGTCGGGCCGGGGTGTGCCGCATCGAGCTCCTCCTGCGTCCGCCACCACGCGGTCTCGGGCTCACGCACGACCTGCGCCGGTGCCGGCGGCTCCACCAGCGACCGGGACTCGTGCCACCATTCCCGGATCCGCCGGACGGGCGACCTGCGCAGAGAAGTTCGTTGCCACATCACGATGCCACCTTATGAGTCGCTGCCTCCGGCCCTTGTGGACGCGGTGACCAGCCTGCCCGAGGCGTCCGAGACGCCACCAGACCCAAGCGTGTCCGTACATATGTGGCACCGCAGCCCGCCGCGGTCGAACGCAAAACGCCTGGTCACAGTGGGAGTCGGACACTTGTGTCCGGCCGCCGCCCGTGACCCCGGTACGCCTATCGGGTGATCGGCCCGCCGGGCCGTACCGACACCTGCAGCAGCGGCAGCGCGGGGGTCGGCGCCTCCACGACGACGTCGGTCACCTCGGGGGCCGCCTGCATGACGATCGATTCGATCCGGTGCACCACCGCCTGCCGGGACGACGGACAGCCGCCGCCGGCGGGCAGGCGTACGCGTACCACTCCGGCCTCGTCGACGCCCAGGTATTCCAGCCCGGGATCCCGCAGCCGCTCCAGGGCGCGCCGGATCCGGGTGCCGGTGTCCATCGGATGGAGGTCGTGCACCAGCAGCAGGCTCTCCACCAGCGGATCGGCGCAGAGATCCTCGAGCTGGTCCGCGCCGAGCCCTGCCGCGATCCGGGTCAGCCCGGCGCCGTAGAGCTGCACCAGGCAGCGGATCAGCTCCTCGGCGAGGTCGGCCGCGCGCCGATCGGGCCGCCCGCGCAACTCCGCCAGGAGCTGGTCGATACGCTCCGCGGCCGCCTCGGGTGCCGTCCTCGTGATCTCCACGGCTCAGGTCGCCGGCATCCGTACGGTGAAGCCGCGAAGCGTCCGCACGACCGGCGCGTAAGTCTCACCGGACGGCACAGCACCGGCCGCCGGCACTTCCATGAAGGGCATGAACTTGTCGGGAAACCCGGGCATGGTGCATCCGATGCAGATCCCGCCCACGTTCGGACAGCCGCCGACCCCGTTGATCCACCCTCGTTTCGCGACGTTGCACCGCACCACCTGACCCCAGCACCCCACCTTGACGAGGCAGTTCGACGACCCGTACCCGGTCGCGAAGTCGCTCTGGTCGTAGGCGGAGGCCCGGTCGCACCCGGAGTGCACGGTCGCCTCGAACAACCAGCGCGGCCGCAACGCCTCGTCGAGCGGGATCGTCCGAGCCTGCCCGCTGATCTGGTAGAGCAGGTGGAGGATGGTCTCGGACAGGTTGTCCGGGTGGGTCGGGCAACCCGGCACGCAGACCAGCGGCAACCCGGTCTTGGACTTCCACTCCCAGCCGAGGTGGTCCGGGACGCCCATCGCGCCGGTGGGGTTGCCGGCCATCGCATGGATGCCGCCGTACGCCGCGCAGGTGCCGACCGCCATCACCGCCGTCGCCTTCGGCGCCAGCCGGTCCAGCCACTCGGTGGTGGTGATGGGCTGCTCGGTCCGCGGATCGGTGCCGAACCCGCTCCAGTAACCCTGCTCCTTGTTGTTCTCGTCCGGCACGGACCCCTCGACGATCAGGATGAACGGCTCCAGCTCGCCGCGGTCGGCGCGATGGAACCATTCGATGAAGCTGTCGGCGCTACCGTCCGGGCCGTTCTCGAACCCGAAGAACGGCCAGTGCAGCGCGATCCGCGGAAGGCCCGGTAGGGCACCCAGCACGAGATCCTCGATGCTGGGCTGGGTCGCCGCAGTCAACGCCACCGACTCGCCGTCGCAGCTCAGACCGCCGTTCATCCAGAGGACGTGTAATACCTGCTCATCGCCGTCGAGGGGTGAGACGTTCACGAGCCGTCACCGTCCGATCCAGGTGCGACTGGGGACTCAGGCGGTTCAGTATTCGGTCGAGGCCAGCCTATTTCGCGGATCCGGCGGTGGACGTCACCCGATCGGGTACGAGATACATCCGTAAGCTCTTTCCGATGGCCACATCGGATCCTGGGTAAGGAGGCAAGATGTCGCCGTCTCCGGGGTTGGGCGAGGAAGACATCGAGGTCTTGCCGGTCGTGGTGGTCTCCCAGACGTTCCGGGCGCGCCCCTCCGCGCTGCCCGACATTCGTGACCTCTTCCGCCGACAGCTCACCGCTAGTCCGGTGTCCGACGAGGACGTCCGCACGCTGTGCGACCGGGTCGCCGACGTCCTCCTGGAGGTTGCCGGCACGAATGGCGCCATTCAGATCTCATTGCGGATCTTTCCCACGTCGGCGGAGGTGGACGTGCTCATGGCCCTGGACCGCGAGCCGGTGCCCGGCCGTGGGACCACTCCGGCGCTGCGCCCCGGCGATCCGACCGGGGTCGGCACCGATCCGGTGCCCGACCGCGGAGCCCCGATCGCGCAATCGCGGCCCGAGTCCAAGCCACCGCTCGCCATGCCGGCCCCGAAGAGGGCCGAAGGGTCCTTCGCCACCTGGCTCTCCGCCAGGCTGCGAGCCGAGGGCATGTCCATGGAAATGGCGGCTCGCGCACTGCAGGTGTCGACGAAGACGATCAGCCGCTGGGTCAGCGGCACCACCGAACCCCGCCTCCGCGACCTCTACCGGATCCGCCACGTCTTCGGCGAACCCCCGCTCCACTGAGCCCTGGCACGCGTCGTGGCCGGCGTCGCTGCATTCCGACTACGCCGCGGACGACAAAACCCCCGATATAGCCGAGGGGCGTCGCTCTTCGCCGACCCTCGCGGCGCGGCAGCCGGACTCAGGTCCGGCTGCCGCTTCCGGTCTGCGGCGCTGGGGATGGTGACCCGCTCACCATCGTGGCGGCGGCCGGCAACGGGAGGCCGCCGGGGTTGCCGACCCTCACGGTTCCCAGCAGATGACGAAGTCGGCGTAGGGGTGTCGGCCGGTCCGCCCGTCCACCTCGTCGATGGCTGCGCGGACGTCACGCAGCCGCCGAGGGCTCATCTGCAGCGGCGGCTCGTCGGGCTGGTAGGTGGTGCGGATCGGGTAGTCGACGCCGGGCGTGGTGGTCATCTCGATGTGGCAGCCGAGGACGTGGCTGACCGCGCGCGTCTCGGTGAACCGCACGAGCCGGTCGATCGTGTCGCGGAAGGCCGCCCAGTCCTGCACGTACAGGCGTCCGGGATAGACGGTGTCACCGGTGAACAGGAAGCCGGTGAAAGCGTCGTAGAAGGTCACCGCCGCCTCGTGGTGGCCGGGGCTGGCCAGGCATTCCAACACCCGTCCGCCCAGGTCAAGTGTGGTCACCCGGTCCAGATCGGCGCCCAGTCCGAGGTACGCCCACGCCGTGGCGCGGTCGGCCCCCACGACGACGGTGTCCGGCCGGCCGGCGAACTGCCCGTCGCCGGCGACGTGGTCGCCGTGGGCGTGCGTGTGCAGGACCAGCAGCTCATACCGGTCGCGGGGGTGTGCGGCCAGCCACCGCCCCACCAGGTCGTCGACGGTACGGCGCAACGGGAAGAACTCCGCGGCGGCGGTGGCCCCGGTGTCGAGCAGGACGGCACGGTCGTTGCCGAACAGCAGGAACAGGAAGGGCGCCTCGCAGTGGACCGCCATGTTCTGTCGCAGGATGAGGGTGTGGGCGTCGTACGCGTGCACCTGGATGTCGGGGTCGGTGTTGTGCTTGGCCGACTCCGAGCCGTGGATCCACCGCACGTCGAGGCTGCGCCCCTGCGAGGGTGCCGCGGTGAAGTCGATCGGGTGCGTGCCTCCGGTCATGACGCCTCCCACGAGCGTCGTCTTTGCGGACCGGGTACGGCGCATCTCGTCCGGGGAAGACGATCATCCGTCTCCGACGGGAAAAGTAGCAAGCCGTCCCTCCCCTCGCAACAGGCGGTCACGGCGCCAGCGTGCCGGCCTCGGTCTGCTCGGGAGTCCCGGCCTGCCAGTCCTTGGCGTCGCGCCGCACCATCGCCCAGGCCACCACGATGAACACGCCGGCGAGCATGGGCAGGAACGGCACCACCGTCACGCCGAGCAGGCCGTACGGCACCACCGCGGTGAACTCCCAGACGGTGGCGAGAACCAGGGTGACGCCGGCCGCCCAGTGCCAACCACGCCGGGCGGCCAGGACGGGCGTCGCCGTCGCGGCGGCGAGGTGGATCAGGAAGCCCACCAGGTAGTACCCGTACGGGACCGCGTCCCACCAGTCGTCGCCGCCCTCCTGGTACCGCTTGATCGCCTCCGTGCGGTATTCCAGGAAGTACGGGTCAAGGTAGTCGGTCGGCCACCACGGCAGGATCAACAAGCTGGCCCAGACCACGCCGACGGCCAGCCAGGCCAGCGTCCGCGCGCGACGGGCAC
This sequence comes from Couchioplanes caeruleus, assembly GCF_003751945.1. Lineage (NCBI taxonomy): Bacteria > Bacillati > Actinomycetota > Actinomycetes > Micromonosporales > Micromonosporaceae > Couchioplanes > Couchioplanes caeruleus. Next base: position 7,396,002 of record NZ_RJKL01000001.1, read on the forward strand.
CGTTCGACAGGAACACGCGCCACCTCCACTGCACCGGAGACTACCGACGGACAGCCGCCTCTCGATCCGCCGAGCGGCAACCTTTACGAAAGCCTCACATGGCTCAGGTGATCCGATGTCACGGGTCGCGCGGCGCGACGACCGGCTTCGCAGAATCTCCCCATCATGCACACAATGGCGCGGATACGGCCAGACGCTCCACATGAGACATGCGTCATTGAACGCGTTCAAGTCACTTCCGTAGGCTTCCCGCGCGGGGCGGACCGCCCTCGAGAACCGCGATCGCATCAAGAGAGGTGGTAGGGAAGCGGTGGCTGCAGGAAGAGAACCGAAGGTCGCGCATCGTCGACCGATACTGGCATTCGTCGTCGCCGCCGTGGTGGCCGCGACGACCGCGGCGATTCCGGCGACCGCGGCGTCAGCCGATCCGGCGTGGCTGAAGCGGCTGTTCACCCAGGAGTTCGAGGAGGACTTCCAGCGAACGGCACAGGGATTCACTCCGAACCATTGGCCGAACAGCAGCGGCCAGCAAGCCCGCTGGGTCTTGTCGAAAGGTGAGGGCGTCCGCGACAGCGCCGGAGTGGCCGGCGGCGCCCAGCGTTTCCGGGTGGAGAACCGGCCCGAAGGCGCCGACGTCCACCTGGTGAATCCCCACTCGTTCGTGCGGGGTCAGGCGTACCGGGTCCAGTTCATGGCGCGAGCGGAACGGACCACCAAGGTCGATCTGTTCCTGCGCCGGGACGTCCGGCCCTTCACGCCGGACGCCAGCAAGACGATCGAGGTGACCCGGGAGTGGAAGTCGTTCACCTTCCAGGGCACCTACACCGCGGCTGTCGCAGGATCGTTCCGCATCGGGCTCCAGGAGACCGGCGTCGACGTGTTCATCGACCGGTACGCCGTCTTCCGCGTCACCGGCTCCGACCGGATCGCGCCCATCGACATTCCCGCCGGCATGGACGCGACGGAGCAGACCACGCTCGTTCACGACGTCGACTTCGAGGGGGAGTACACCCACGGCCGGTACGCGCGCGGCTGGCAGCCGAACGACCCCTCCAACAGGGCGGACGCGTTCGAGGCCGGCCCCGAGACCCGCGCCGGCTACTTCGTCGACGGCACGACCTCGCAGCGGTTCAAGCGCGAGACCTACGTCGCCGACAACAAGGTGCTGGAGAGCAGGGCCGAGCTCTACTACTCGTTCACCTGCCAGCCGAAGAAGAAGTACCGCGTCACCGCACATCTGCGGGCCGATCAAGGGCAGACCGAGGTGCCGGCGCAGTTCGGGGTGCGCCGGGCCCCGGAGCCTTACACCTTCCTCACCGTACGTAACCTCAAGCTCGGCGGATCTTGGCAGCCGGTGGAGATGGACGTCGTCTGCGTGCAGCGCGCCGGAACGGGCATCCAACTGCGGCTGACCGTCGGGCAGGTCGACAAGAACATCTACATCGACGACCTGACCGTCTCCGAGGTGCACGACAATCCCGCCCACCCGGTGGGCACCGGCGTGGTCTCGGACAATCTGTTCGGCATTCACAGCCCGTTGATGCACAACCCGAACTGGCGGTGGCCCGCGCTGGGACAACACGTGGTCCGGCTCTGGGACACCAATACCGCGTGGCGCTTCCTGGAGAAGGACCAGGACGTCTGGCCCTGGGACGACGGCCAGTACGGCAAGCGGCTCGACCAGACGTTCATGAAGAAACTGATCCAGACCAGGAACACGCTCGATCCCAAGCTGAAGATCGTCTACACCATGGGGGAGACCCCGAACTGGGCCAGCTCCAAGCCCGACACTCCGAACTTCGCCGCGGCGCCTCCGAAGAACGACGAGGACTGGAAGGACTACGTGCGTACCGTCGCCCGCCGGTACAAGGGCGAGATCGACGTGTACGAGCTCTGGAACGAGCCCGACGCCGGCCCTCGTGCGGATGGTAGGTCGTTCTACAGCGGCACCCCCGAGCGCATGGCCCAACTCGCCCGGCTGGCGCGCGACGTGCTGGACCGGGAGGACGAGGAAGCGATCCTGGTCAGCCCCGGCATCACCACCGGCGGCGTGAGCTGGCTCGACCGGTTCCTTGCCGCCGGCGGCGCGGAGGCCGTCCACGGCGTCGGATTCCACTGGTACTTCGGTACAAACCCGGAGAATGTGGGCTACATCGACAACATCCGTGACGTGATGAGGCGGCACGGCATCGAGCACAAGAAGCTGTGGAACACCGAGGGCAGCTCGTCCAACTGCGTCGGCGGGGTCGGACCCTGCCTCAACGACAAGGTCGCGGTCTGCCTCAAGGACGGCGCCTGCGACGCCGCATTCTGCGCGGCGGAACCCGGCAACTGCCGGGAAGTCAACGCCGTCGAACGGCGCTCCGCCGTCGCCCGGGCACTGTTGCTCATGGCCGGTCGCGGCGTGGAGAACTTCAACTTCTACACCTTGGAAGGAAGCCACGACGCCAAGCTGCTCGAGTCGGCGGCGACATCGGACTACACCACGCCCAGCGAGGAGGGCAGGGGATACAGCGCCGCCGCCGATTGGCTTCGCGGCGGGAAGGTGCTTCAGTCGTACATCATCAGGGACGATATTTACGTGCTGCGCATCCAGCAGGGCGCACAGCAGCACTCCGTCCTGTGGACCACCGGCGAAGGCGTGCGCGTCCGGCTTCCGCAACAGTGGAACGCCGGGCAAGCCACCACGCTGGCCGGCACGCGGGTCGACATCTCGGCCGACCGGGAACTCGACCTCGGACTCGAACCGGTGAAGATCGCCTCCTGACCGAGAGCGAGGCCGACCTGAGGCGACCGCGCCGCCGGCGAAGGCCGGCGGCGCGGCGCCGCGGTCCCCGAACTGGCAGCGTGGGTCCCCACGAGTCCGCCTCAGCGGCCCAGGCCTCCCTCGCGGGCTCGCAGAATGGCCTCGGCCCGGTCGACGACATGCAGCTTGGCGAAGATGTTGGACACGGTGTTGCGAACCGTCTTGGGTGACAGTTGTAGTCGGTCGGCGATCTGATTGTTGTTCAGGCCGTCCGCGATGAGCCGCAGCACCTCGTTCTCCCGGGGCGTCAGGTGTGGGAAGGCCAGACTGGTGATCGCGGCGGGTGCTGCGGCGAAGAACTCGGTGACACGGCGAGCGATCGTCGGTCCGAAGATCGCCTCTCCATGGGCGGCGGCGACGATTGCCCGGATGATCTGATCCTGCCTGGCGCCCTTGAGCAGATATCCGATCGCCCCGGCGCGCATCGCGGCAAACAGGGTGGCGTCGCCGTCGGCCATCGTCAGTGCGATGACGGCGATGTGGGGGCTCTGGGCCGTGATCTGGCGCGTTGCTTCCACTCCATCGAGGATGGGCATGAGAATGTCCATGACGATGACGTCCGGTTGCAGGTCGGCGGCGAGAGCGACCGCGGCCGCGCCATCCTCGGCGGTGCCGATGACGTCGATGGCCGGTACCGAGTCGAGCAGCATGGCGAGGCCATCACGGTAGACGGGATGATCGTCGACAAGGAGAACCCGCACGGGTTCGTCAGGTGGCGGCATGGGCGGTCCTGAGCTCGTCGGTCGACGGCACTATCGCGGTGAGCTCCGTCAGGGGGAGATGGCACCGTACTACCGTTCCTCCATCCGGAGGACCCTCGACACTGCAGTGACCGCCGAGCTCGGCGGCGCGTTCGCGCAGCGAGATGAGGCCGACCCCGGCCGCGATCTCAGGAGCGATGCCGCGCCCGTCATCGCGGATCTCGACTGTGAGCGCGGCGTCATCGGTGCTCTGCACAAGCGTCACCGTGCAGGAGGTCGCGGCGGCGTGCCGAACCACATTGATCAACGCTTCCGAAACGATGCGATAGGCGGCCACCTCGACCGCGGCGGGCAGGGCGGTGAGCGATGTGGCTTCCACCTCCACGTCGAGACCCGGCCCGCGCATCCGGTCGGCCTGTTGGCGTATGGCGCGGACCAGCCCCAGCTCGTCCAGCGCAGGCGGACGCAGGTCGTACACGACACGGCGGATCTCGTCGAGGACCGCTCCGATGTCGCCGGCGGCGTCGCGCAACATGACGTCGACTGCCTGCGGTGAACGCTCCGCCAGATTGCGGGCCGTCTCGATGCGAAGCGCGATGGCGCCCAGCGACGGGCCCAGCCCATCGTGCAGGTCGCGGCGCAGCCTACGGCGTTCCTCCTCGCGGCCGAGCACGAGGCTCGTGCGGGCTCGGCGAAGGGAGGCGTTGATGTCCGTGGCCCGGGCCGCGGCGGCGGCCTGCCGGACGAGGTCGCCGAGCAGTCGCTGGTCACCCTCGCCGATCCGCACCTGGTCGCGTCGCCGCACGATGAGCTGTCCGATCGGCTCGCCACGGTAGGCGATCGGCAGCGTGAGCAGTCCGCCATCGCCCTCGCCACTCGTGACGGTCAATCGGGTGCCGTCAAGCCGATTCACCTGCACCGACACGAAGCCGAGGCGGAACGCCGCAGCCAGGGTGCGGGTCAGCTCCTCGAGCTGTTCCTGCACATCCGCGGCGGTCTCCAGGCGGCGGGCCAGGGTGGCGACGGTGCCGGCATCGGCGCGGCGGCCGAACAGCAGTCGCCGCGCCCACCGCCACAGCAGATCGCGGACGAGTGCGTACGCCGCCGCGATGAACGCCATCGCGGCGAGGGCGGCGTCGCGTTCACCGATCCAGCTTCCGGCGATCGTGACGACGACCGCGTCGAGCAGGAGGAACGATCCACCCAGGGCGCTGTAGACGAGAGTTGCCGGCAGGAGCCGGTCGATGTCGTACAACCGGTGCCGGGTGATGGCCACCGCGATCGCGATCGCCACCAGTCCGAACGGGGCGGTCAGCGTGATCTCTCCGATGGTGCCGGCAACGGAGAGCGTCGCGAGCGGCAGTGCCAGGGCGACGAGCACCGCCCACAGCAGCCAGCGGATCTGGGCCCGGCGCACCGGATCGGCATGGCGGTACCGATGGAGTGTGACGGCGAACGGGACCAGCATGCACGCGTACATGGCGGGGCGACCGATCGCCCCCAGCACCTGCCACACGACGAACGGCAGCGGTAGAGCCGGCACGTCCGGCGAGATCATCTCCCCTGGGGGCAGGGGAGTGCCGGTCAACCGGCTGAGCACCGCAAAGGGCGCCGTCAAGGCGATGAGCGGCCACAAGAGGCTCAGGGCGAGCCCGGTGACGGCCAGCCACCGCCAGGGCCGGCTTCCGGGCAGCCGCCCGTCGGGAAACACGATCACCATGGCCGCCGTCAGGGGGAGGAGCAGCGAGCCGAACCGGTCCACGATCCACGCCGATACCGCGGCACCGGGCAGCACCGGGTGAACCTGCGTGGCGTACCGCAGCCATGTCGCACAGACGGCATCGAGCAGCCACGCTACGCCGGAGGCCACGAGCAGCCAGGCGACGGCATGCCGCGGATGGGTGCGCAAGAGCAGAACGCCGATGACAGCCTGGGGAAGACCCGCCAGCAATGACGGCCAGCGGGGCCCCAGATCACCGGTCGGAGTTCCGGCGCGAGCATTCGCGACGTCCATTCCGATCGTGAACAGCGCCATGGCCCCGAACACGAGGAGCGCCGCGGCCGTGCCGTGCCACCTTCGCGTCATCTCGGATGGAGGGGTCACCCCACCACTGTGGCCGATCCGCCGCACGATGTCCCGGGACCGGAAGTCCCGATTCCTCCGGGACACCCGCGGAAGCGCTGTCGGGACCGGCGGTCCCTGGCGGCCCGGGACGGAGCACCGACACCATGGGCACGACCGGCGGTACGTCCGCGCAGCACTATCGCACCCAGGGAGCTCAAGATGAAGATTCAGATCGGCCGCCGTCGGGCGGCCTCGGTGGTGGCCGCCAGCGTGGTCACCCTCTGTCTGACAGCGTGTGGACCCGACGACTCCGAATACACGCCGCCGAGCGGTGGCTGGCATGCCCCATGGCACGATGCCCCGCCTGCTCCACCGGACACCGCCGACATCCCACTGCCGAACCGTGACCGGTTCACCCCACGTCCACCATGTGGGCCGTACACGCCAGGCTGCTAGACAGGAACAGCCCTCGGCCTCCAGCTCGCCGACCGCGCTCAGCGGTTCGGGGGTAACCGGCACACCGGGGGATTGACGTCGATCTCCTGCCGTCACTACCCTCGGCCGACTGTAGCGAAAGGACCGGCCATGTCGGGACAACGGCGGCAGGTCGTCGGCGCGGGTGCTGCGGTCCTCGTGGGCGTCGGCGTGGGTATCGCCACGGAGGTTGTCACCGACGCGCCTCGCATCGGAGCCATCGCGGCGCTGGTCGCACTCACCGCGGCGTTGATCGCCATCAAGATCGGATTGAGGATGAGCGAGAGCGAAGGCGGCGCCAAGCCGGACCAGCCGTCTGGCCCGGCCGCGGGCCACGTCAGCTCCCGGACGGTCAACGGCGGCACCTCCTATGCCGCCGGTCGAGACATCGGGCTCACGCCGGGACACACCGTGGCCGTCGGCGCCACCATCGTCCTCGTGGTGATCGCCATGGTCGTGGCAGGGGTGCTGATCCTCGGAAACGAGGCAGACGGCGGCAAGGGCCTGCCCCTGCCGCCGAGCCCTGGCCTCACCGTCCCGAGTGATGACAGCTCGCCCACCCCCACTGCCTCTGCATCCTCGCCCTCTCCACCGCCGCTGCCACGGAGTGAGGTTCCGGATCGCCTGGTCGGCACGTGGTCCGGTGGCACCGACGGTGCCACGGCCAACTGGACCTATACCTTCGCCGACAACGGTGAGGTCGAGCAGAGCAATGGAAGGATCGGCGTCCATCGGGCAGGAACCGTCGTCGTCGCGACGACGACCTTGACCTTGTACTTCCCCGGCCGGCAGCCCGAGACCTTCCGGTGGAAAGTCAGCTCCATCGACGGCGGATTCGGGTACACCTTCTCCAACCTCCAGCTCAACGGCTTGTCGTACGTCAGGCAGGACACCGAGCCGTGAGGCAGCCGGTGGGCGGGGGAGCGTCGGTTTGATGCGTGACTGGCATCATTTCCGCTGATCGGTCTCGCTGGCGCCGGCGCGGCAGTTGTTGCTCCGAAGGGAGACCGAATACTCGCGGTCGTCGCGAGTGATCCCCGACGGCGCGCCGTTGAAGTAGGTTTCGACCTTTTCGAAGCCTCTGTGCTGTTCGTAGTGCAGATGCGGTGCGCCGGAATCACCCGTGCTGCCGACGCGGCCGAGCTGGTCGCCTGGCTGCACGCGCTGCCCTTCGTGAACCAGCGGCGGTTCGAGCAGGTGGAGATACAGCGTCGTCCACCGACGGCCGTGATCGATCTTCACCCAGTAGCCGCCGCCCCGGCCGCGAGGGCCGTCCGGATTGTCCGGAGTGCGCCCGCCCACGGTCCCGTTGATCCCGGCCTCGGTGACAGTGCCCGAGGCGGACGCGAGTACCGGCTGACCCCATGCTTCGCCCTTGGTGGGAAACAGGTCCACGTCGTAATCGTCGTGTCCGGGGTAGGTTCCGAGCGTCCAGGCCTCGCCGCACGGCACAGGAAGCTGGAAGGCGGGGCGAGGCCCGGGTGGCCGCAGCATCGGCACGAGGATCGCGGCGGCAGCGATCAGGCCGAGTCCCAGGACCGCGAAGACGGCGCTGCGGCGGCGTACCCAGGTGCGCGGACGAGCTGTCACCATCCCCACGATGGCACATCCCGACAATGCCGAAACGCGTCAGCCGCTACCGCGCGGCCAAGCGGCTGCGGTAATGCGACGGCGACAGGCCGGTGTGGCGGCGCAGCAGCGCCCGCAGGTTGGTGGCGGTGCCGAGCCCGCGGTTGCGGGCGACGACATCGAGGCGGAGCCCGCCCCGTTCGATCATAGGGCCGAGTCTGCCGGCAGCTCGCGGAGCGACCACAGATACGGCGTAGCCCCCGGACGGCTGAACTCCACGCGCGGAATCTGCCTGAGCTACGGCGACTTTTCCCTGGTGAGGTTGGTGGTGTAGCCGGCTGCGGGGCCCTGTTTGCCCTGGTGCAAGTGTGGCGACGTGAGCCCGTTGTCACTAGCGTGGGTGTACGTGACAGGTGGTGCTCGACCGGTCGAGGGCGAGCTGGTCAGTCCGCAGCCGGCGGCCGTCGAGCCGATCGTGCTGTTATCCCAACATTTCACCGAGATGCAGGTGAGCTCGCTGCGGTCGAGGGTGAGCACGGCGGTCGCCGAGTCGGGGCTGTTCGGCGAGCTCGCCGAGGGTTTCGTGCTGGCGGCGCACGAGCTGGTCACCAACGCGGTGCGCCACGGCGGCGGCGTCGGGCACCTTGAGCTGCGGCTCCGCGCCGACGAGCTGACCTGCGAGATCGTGGACAACGGCGGCCAGGCCGATGGCCTGCCGGTGCGGTTGGCAGCACCCGAGCAGACCGGCGGCCGGGGGTTGTGGCTAGCACACCAGCTCACGGGCACGCTGCTGCTGACCCAGCGTCCCGACGGCGTCACGGCCTCCGTCACCGCCTGCCTCACCCCGGCACCGGTGATCCGGTCAGCGGGCACCCTGCGCGCCAAGGACACCATGCAAAGGAACGAGGATCGGTGAACACGAACCTGACCTGGCAGTACCAGATCCGTACCGACGCCGGTCATCGCATCGTGACCCTGTCCGGGGAGATCGACATGATCGGCGTCGAGCGCCTGCAGGAACTGTTGCAGGACGCCGTTCGAAGCGCCGAGCTCGTCACGGTCGATATCGCCGGCGTCGGGTTCATCGACTCCACCGTGATCAGCGCTCTGGTCGCCGCCCGTAACGCCGCGCACCGCATCGGCCGCCGGTTCACGGTGATCAACCCCGCTACGCACGTACGCCGGGTCCTGCACATGACCGGCGTCCTGGACAACCTGACCATTCCGCACCCCAGGCGTCCCTGAACGCGCCCGAGGTGAAAATGGGAAGTCCCTAGTACGGCAGCGCCGTTCGTGATCATCGCTGCGCTGCAATTCGGCAGCGTCTACGCTGCGACAGCGGCCACCGCACGATTCGGAAGTTTGTCCACAACATACAGACGATCACGCGGTGGCCGCGCTGTGCTTACCGGCCCGGGCCAAGGTCCCGAACGGCGACTGCCGTACTAGATCCGCCCAACCATCCCGCCTGCGGATTCACCTGATGTTTCGCGATCAGGAACACATTGTCCCTTCCCGGGCCTGCCACCGCCGGTAACCTCCCCACGGTCGGCCGTTGCGGAAGAGACCGGCCGAGTAAGCCCTCTCCAACCGGGCTACCCCGGGCACCTGTCGCTGTCCACCCAACCTAACGGAGAGTCCGAATGGTTGCCTATGCACGACAGACGCGTCAGAGCCTCATGGGGCTCGCAGCCTCACTGATTGTCGCGCTCCCTCTTGGCGCCAGGAAGGTCGCCGGCTGGCCCGGCTGGGTGGGGTGCCATGAGGGCGACTCCATCGGATACGTCTTCCGAGTCTGGGACACCAACACCGGCGCGTGGGGCCCCGGCAGCTTCGCCACACCTGTGACCTGTCCCTAGATGATCGCTCAGCCCCACCCCCGGACAACACGAGGCATCCGGACCCACAACGCTGGGGAGCCCCGCGAAGGCCGGAGATGCTCGCCCGGTTCGCACCCGGCCGAACGCTCCCGTGCCCGCCGACGCTGAACACGCGCACGGCCGACCAGGTCATCAGCAAGCCCCCCAGGAACGCGTCCGGGGCCGGGAAGCGATGCTTCCCGGCCCCGGACGCGATGCAGGATCTGATCGGCCGTGCGGGTTGTCGTCGCCCGGGTCGCCGGGATCCGCTGGACGGTCGAAGAATCGTTCCAGGCCGCGAAGGGGCAGGTCGGGCTCGACCAGCACCAGGTCCGCCGCTGGCAGTCCTGGCACCGGTTCACCACCCTGGCCCTGGCCGCCCTGGTCATCCTTCAGCCATGATCACGAACGGCGGCTGCCGTACTAGTCCGGGTGCGGCTCGCCGCTGGAGGACCCGCGCGCCAGCGCGGCGATCTCGGCGGCGATGTTCCCCTGCAGGGCGTTCGGCAGATCGTGACCCATGCCGGGATGCGTGACCAGCTTGGCGCCGGCGATCGCGCGCGCGGTCGCCACCCCGCCGGGAAGACGGATCAGCGGGTCGGCGGCACCGTGGAGGACGAGCGCCGGTAGCCGGAGCCGGCGCAGGGCGGGGCGCCGGTCCTTCGCGGACACGACCGCCGCTAGCTGACGCCGGACCCCGGCAGGGTCGTGAGCGCGGTCGTAACTGCGCCGGGCCGTCTCCCGCAGCCATTTCTCGTCGCGGGGGTAGGCGGGTGACCCGATCACCCTGAAGATCTCGACGATGTGCCGGGCGGCGGCCTCGCGTCCGGTGGCCGGGCGCCGCAGCAGCGCCGCCATCGCGGACGGCCGGGGGCGCCCGACCCGGGGCGACGGGGTCGAGGAGATCGAGGTCAGTGACCGGACCCGGCCCGGATGGTTCGTCGCCACAGTCTGCGCGATCATCCCGCCCAGCGACACTCCGGCCACGTGGGCACTTTCCCATCCCAGGGCGTCCATCACCGCCAGGGCGTCTCCGGCCATGTCCGCCAGCGCGTACCCGCTCTTGCGTCGCAGCAAGAGATCCGCAGGCGACGGCGGCCGCAGCGAATCGAGGTGACTCGACAGCCCGACGTCTCGGTTGTCGAACCGGGCGACCCGGAAGCCGTGCTTCGTCAGCAGGGCCCGGAAGTCTTCCGGCCAGAACAGCATCTGCAGGCCCAAGCCCATGATCAGCAGCAGCGGCTCGCCGCCGGTCGGGCCCTCGACCTCGTACGCGATCCGCACGTCACCGTGCCGGGCGAAACCCTCGCTCATGCCTCGAGCCTGCCGCAATCACCGCCCCGGCGCACGAGCCGGACGTCGTGGTGACGGTGCCCAGCCTCAACGCGCTGCTCACCTCGGCGGCATGGCGCAACGACCACAACGGATTCTCGCACCAGGGTCCCGGCTGCATCCGGGTCGTGGTCACCATGGAGACCGTCGCGGCCGCGCACCGTGACCCTGGGCTGGACGTACGATCATGGGTCATGACCCCACCGCTCACCCTTCTCGACCGGATCGGGCAGTCGCGGACATGGTGATCCGGTCGGTGGCCATCCATCACGTGCGGATGGCTCTGCGCGGAGCCCGACGGCGAGGCGTGGACACCACAGCGATGCTGCAGGCGGCCGGCATTCCGCCCGGGCTGCTGGAGCTCGACCGCGCCCGGGTCTCGACCGAGCAGTTCGCCCGGCTGATCCGACTGTTGTGGGACACCCTCGACGACGAACTTCTGGGCCTGGCCGCCGCGCCCCACAAGGTCGGCACGTTCGCGATGATGTGCCACGCGGTCGTGCACTGCCCGGACCTGCGGTCGGCGCTGCGCCGCACCGGGGATTTCTACCGCCTCTTCCCGGACGGCCCCCAGCCGGACCTGGCCGAGTCCGGCGACGAAGCGTCGATGAGCTTCGTCGCCGGGGTCGACGATCCGGACCACTTCCTGGCCGAGACGGCGTTGGTGGTGTGGCACCGCTTCGCCGGCTGGTTGATCCGGCGCCGGATCAGCCTGCGTCGCGTCGAGTTCGCCTATCCGTCCCCGCCGCATGCTCTGGAGTACGAGCTGCTCTTCGGCGCTCCCTGCGTCTTCGAGGCCGGGCGCACCGCGGCGGTCTTCGACGTCGCTCTGCTCGACGAGCCGGTGCTGCAGGACGAGGCGGGGTTGCGCGCCTTCCTGCGCCGTGCCCCGGCCGACGTGCTCGCCCGGATCGACTACGGCAGCACGGTGGCCGCCCGGGTACGACGGGTGCTGAGTCAGTCGCTTCCGGACCGGCTGCCCGGACAAGACGAGGTGGCCGCCCGGCTGTCGGTCAGCGCGCAAACCCTGCGTCGGCAACTCGCCGCCGAGGAAACCTCCTTCCAGCAGGTACGCGACCAGCTCCGCCGCGACGTGGCCGTTGCCGCTCTGACGGGAGGGCGGTTCCCCATCGAACAGCTCTCCGCGCAGCTCGGCTTCTCCGAGCCGAGCGCCTTCCATCGGGCGTTCAAGCGGTGGACGGGATCGACGCCGCGCTCGTACCAACCGGGCTGAGGACCGGCCGCTGCGGTCAATCACTATGAGCGGTGAGGTCATGGGGGCCGGCCGCGTCCCGCCGTAGCGTGCGGGCATGACCGACGCGGCAGCCACACCCACCGGTCCACTTGACGGCGTGCGGGTGGTGGAGCTCGCGGGTATCGGTCCCGGCCCGTTCGCGGCCATGCTCCTTGCCGACCTGGGCGCCGACGTCGTGCGCGTCGACCGGCCCGGTGGCGTCGGATTGGCCGTCGACCCGGCGTGCGACCTGACCAACCGCAACAAGCGTTCCGTACTGATCGACCTCAAGACCGAGGACGGCCGACGGAGGATTCTCGACATGGTCGACCGGGCCGATGTGCTGCTCGAGGGCTACCGGCCGGGCGTCGCCGAGCGCCTCGGCGTCGGGCCCGAGGACTGCCTCGCCCGTAATCCCCGGCTGATCTACGGCCGGATCACCGGCTGGGGCCAGACCGGGCCGCTCGCCCGCGCCGCCGGTCACGACATCGGTTACCTCGCCATCACCGGCACGCTCGGCATGCTCGGCCCAGATCCGGACGGGCCACCCACGATCCCCGCCAATCTGGTCGGGGACTACGCGGGCGGCTCCCTCTACCTCGTCATCGGAATCCTGGCCGCTCTGCGGCATGCGCGCGAGCACGGCGAGGGCCAGGTCGTCGACGCCGCCATCGTCGACGGCGCCGCCCACCTCACCACCATGATCCACGGCATGCTCGCCGCCGGTGGCTGGCAGGACCGCCGCGGTGTCAACCTGCTCGACGGCGGCTGCCCTTTCTATGGGACATACCGGACCTCCGATGGTGAGTACCTGGCCGTGGGCGCCCTGGAACAGCGGTTCTACGACGAATTCGCCCGACTGCTCGGCCTCGGGGACATCGCCTCGGCGCGGCATGACGTCGACCGCTGGCCCGAGCTCCGGTCCGCGGTCGCCGAGCGGTTCCGTGCCCGCACGCGAGCGGAGTGGACGGCGGTCTTCGAGGGCACCGATGCCTGCGTGGCCCCCGTCCTGTCGCTGCGCGAGGCTTTCACCCATCCGCACCTCGCTGCCCGCGGCACGTTCGTCGAGCATGCCGGAATGGTCCAGCCCGCCCCGGCGCCCCGCTTCTCCGCCACCCCCGGCGCGGTCCGCACCGGTCCGGCCCGGCCCGGCGCCGACGCCGACGAGGTCGCCCGCGACTGGGTCGTACCGTCCCTGAACTCCGAGAACCGGGAGCCTTGTGCATGAAGCGCCAGCTCTACACCGCCGACCACGACGCCTTCCGGGAAACCGTCCGTACCTTCCTCGCCAAGGAGGTCCTGCCGCACTACGCGCGGTGGGAGGAGGACGGCATCGTCTCCCGTGAGGTGTGGCGGGCCGCCGGACGGCAGGGACTGCTCGGCCTCGCCGTCGAGGAGCAGTACGGTGGCGGCGGCAATCCCGACTTTCGCTACAGCGCCGTACTCGCCGAGGAGTTCGCTCGCGCCGGCACGCCCGGCCTCGCCCTGGTGCTGCACAACGACATGGTCGGTCCGTACCTCACCTCCCTTGCCACCGAGGAGCAGAAGCAGCGCTGGCTGCCCGGCTTCTGCAGCGGCGAGATCGTCACCGCCATCGCCATGACCGAGCCCGGCGCCGGCTCGGACCTGCAGGGGATCCGCACCGGCGCCGAGGACCACGGCGACCATTGGTTGCTCAACGGCTCCAAGACCTTCATTTCCAACGGCGTTCTCGCCGACCTCGTGATCGTCGTGGCGAGGACCACCCCCGAGGGCGGTGCCCGCGGCTTGTCTCTGCTCGTGGTCGAGCGCGCCATGGCGGGCTTCGAGCGGGGCCGCAACCTCGACAAGATCGGTCAGAGGGCCCAGGACACCGCCGAGCTCTTCTTCCGCGACGTGCGCGTGCCCAAGGAGAATCTGCTGGGCACGCTCAACGGCGCTTTCCTCCACTTGATGACCCACCTCGCCCAGGAGCGGCTCGTCATCGCCGTCGCTGCCATCGCCGGCGCCGAACACCTCCTGGAACTCACCATGGCGTATGTCAAGGAGCGCGAGGCGTTCGGACGCGAGCTCGCTCGTCTCCAACACGTGCGCTTCCAGATCGCCGAGATGGCCACCGAGTGCGCCGTTACCCGCACCTTCCTCGACCGTTGCGTCGCCGACCACGTCAACGGCGACCTCGACGCCGTCCACGCCTCGATGGCCAAGTGGTGGGCGACCGAACTCCACAAGCGCGTCGCCGACCGTTGTCTCCAGTTGCACGGCGGATATGGGTACATGACCGAGTACCCGGTCGCGAAGGCATTCACCGACAGCCGCGTACAAACCATCTATGGCGGTACGACCGAGATCATGAAGGAACTCATCGGCCGGTCCCTGCTCGCCTGACGCCGCCCGCTCGCCCAGAATCTCGAAAGGCTGCCGACATGAGTACCGAAGCATATGTGTACGACGCGATCCGCACTCCCCGCGGACGCGGCAAGGCCAACGGCGCCCTGCACGGCACCAAGCCGATCGACCTCGTCGTGGGTCTCATCCACGAACTTCGCCGCCGTTTCCCAGGACTGGACCCCGCTGCCGTCGATGACATCGTGCTCGGCGTCGTCAGCCCCATCGGCGACCAGGGCTCCGACATCGCCCGCATCGCCGCCATCACCGCCGGACTGCCCCACACCGTCGCCGGAGTCCAGGAGAACCGCTTCTGCGCCTCAGGCCTCGAAGCCGTCAACCTGGCCGCCGCCAAGATCCGCTCCGGCTGGGAGGACCTGGTGCTCGCCGGCGGCGTCGAATCGATGTCGCGTGTCCCCCTGGGGTCCGACGGCGGCGCCTGGTTCGCCGACCCGATGACCAACTTCGAGACCGGCTTCGTCCCCCAGGGCGTCGGCGCCGACCTCATCGCCACCATCGACGGCTTCACCCGCCGCGACGTCGACGAGTACGCCGCGCTCTCCCAGGAGCGGGCCGCCGCCGCGTGGAAGGACCACCGCTTCGACCGGTCCGTGGTCCCGCTCCTGGACCGCGCCGGACTGACCGTCCTCGACCACGACGAGCACATGCGGCCGGGCAGCACCGCCGACTCGCTCGCCACGCTCAGGCCGTCCTTCGCCGACATCGGCGAACTCGGCGGGTTCGACGCCGTCGCCCTGCAGCAGTACCACTGGATCGAGAAGATCGACCACGTCCACCACGCCGGAAACTCCTCCGGCATCGTCGACGGCGCCTCCCTCGTGGCCATCGGCACCAAGGCGGTCGGCGAGCGGTACGGGATGACGCCCCGCGCTCGGATCGTCTCCGCCGCCGTCTCCGGCTCCGAGCCGACCATCATGCTCACCGGTCCCGCCCCCGCCACCCGCAAGGCGCTCGCCAAGGCCGAACTGTCCATCGACGACATCGACCTCATCGAGATCAACGAGGCGTTCGCGGCCGTCGTCCTGCACTTCGCGCGCGACCTGGACCTGCCCCTCGACAAGATCAACGTCAACGGCGGGGCGATCGCCTTCGGCCACCCGCTCGGCGCCACCGGCGCCATGATCCTCGGCACGCTGATCGACGAACTCGAGCGTCAGGACAAGCGGTACGGCCTCGCCACGCTCTGCGTCGGCGCAGGCATGGGCATCGCCACGATCGTCGAGCGTCTCTGACCCATCCGCATCCGGCGTAACGGAGAACCCCTCATGAGCGAGTCCGGCACCATCCGCTGGGAACAGGACGAGACCGGCGTCGTCACCCTCGTCCTCGACGACCCCGATCAGTCCGCCAACACCATGAACCAGGCCTTCAAGGACTCGATCTCGGCGGTCGCCGACCGTGCCGCCGCCGACCAGGCCGGCATCCGCGGCATCATCGTCACCTCCGCCAAGAAGACATTCTTCGCAGGCGGCGACCTCAGAGACATGGTGCGGCTCCGCCCGGAGGACGCCCGGGCCGCCTTCGACACCACCCTGGCGATCAAGCGATCCCTGCGCCGCATCGAGACCCTCGGGAAGCCCGTCGTCGCCGCCATCAACGGCGCCGCCCTCGGCGGCGGATACGAGATCGCGCTCGCGTGCCACCACCGCATCGCACTCGACGCGCCCGGCGCCACGGTCGGCCTTCCCGAGGTGACGCTCGGCCTGCTCCCGGCCGCCGGCGGCGTCGCCCGCACCGTACGGCTTCTCGGTGTCACCGACGCTCTGCTGACGGTGCTGCTCCGAGGCACGCGGTATACACCCCAGCGCGCGCTCGAGGCCGGCCTGGTCCACGAGGTCGCCGCCACGCGGGAGAAGATGCTCGCCAGAGCCCGCGCGTTCATCGACGCTCACCCCGAGTCGCACCAGCCGTGGGACGTCTCCGGGTACAAGATTCCCGGCGGCACCCCGTCGAACCCCGGATTCGCCGCCCACCTCCCGGCGTTGCCCGCCAACCTCAAGAAGCAGTTGAACGGCGCCCCCTATCCCGCGCCGCGTAACATCCTCGCCGCGGCGGTCGAGGGCTCCCAGGTCGACTTCGAGACCGCACAGGTCATCGAGTCCCGCTACTTCACCGAGCTGGTCATCGGACAGACCGCCAAGAACATGATCCAGGGGTTCTTCTTCGATCTCCAGGCGGTCGAATCCGGCGCCAACCGCCCGCCAGGCATCGAGCCGCGCCGAGTGAACAGGGTCGCCGTGCTCGGCGCCGGCATGATGGGCGCCGGCATCGCCTACGCCTGCGCCCGCGCCGGCATACACGTCGTCCTCAAAGACATCAGCCAGGAGTCGGCCGACAACGGCAAGGCCTACACCGAGGCCCTGCTCACCAAGGCCCTCGGGCGGGGTCGCATCACGGAAACCGACAGGGACATGCTGCTGGCCCGGATCACCCCCACCGCCGACCCGCAGGCGCTCGCCGGCTGCGACGCGGTCGTCGAGGCCGTCTTCGAGGACACCGCGCTCAAGCACAAGGTCTTCCAGGAAATCGAGCGCATCGTCGCCCCTGACGCGCTGCTCTGCTCCAACACCTCCACCCTGCCCATCACCGTTCTCGCCGAAGGCGTCGCACGACCCGAGGACTTCATCGGCCTGCACTTCTTCTCGCCCGTCGACAGGATGCCACTCGTCGAGATCATCAAAGGCGGACGCACCAGCGACGAAGCACTGGCCCGCGCCTTCGACCTGGTTCGGCAGCTCCGCAAGACCCCGATCGTCGTCAACGACTCCCGCGGCTTCTACACCTCGAGGGTCATCGGCACCTTCATCAACGAAGGCGTGGCGATGGTCGGCGAGGGTGCCGACCCCGCCTCGGTCGAACAGGCCGCCGCCCAGGCCGGCTACCCCGCCAAAGTCCTCGCCCTGATGGATGAACTGACCCTCACCCTGCCGCGAAAGATCCGCACCGAGACGAGGCGGGCGGTCGAGGAGGCCGGCGGCACCTGGGACCCGCACCCGGCCGACACGGTGATCGACCGCATGGTCGGCGAATTCGGCCGCCCCGGCCGCAGCGGCGGCGCCGGCTTCTACGACTATGTTGACGGCAAACGCACCGGCCTGTGGCCGGGCCTGCGTGAGCACTTCAAGGCCGCCGAGCCCGACGCGGGTATCCCCTTCGAGGACATGAAGGAACGGATGCTCTTCGCCGAGGCACTGGACACGGTCCGCTGCCTGGAAGAGGGCGTTCTCACCTCCGTCGCCGATGCCAACATCGGCTCGCTCATGGGCATCGGCTTCCCCGCCTGGACCGGCGGCACGGTGCAATACATCAACGGATACGACGGCGGCCTACCCGCCTTCGTGGCCCGGGCGCGGCAACTGGCCGACCGCTACGGCAAGCGGTTCCTCCCACCGGCGATGCTGGTGGAGACGGCCGAGCGCGGCGAGTCGCTGACCGACGGCCTCCGTGGCGTGGTCGAGTAGCGGTAGTTCTTGCCGCCGGCGGCGAGGACCACTTCGCCTCCCCGACTGCTCGCCACGCGTCGGGCGGCCGACGACGAGGGCACGTCCCGGTGCGGGACGTGCCCTGATCACGTCGGCTCGGGTCGTCAGCAGATGTAGGCCGAATGGGCCGCCCACCACTCCAGGTGGGGAGCGGTCCTCGGGCCGACGCGGCCGTCCACGCTCAGTCCTGCACCGAGGGCGTTGGCGCAGGTCTGGAACTTCTTGACCTTGGCCTCCGTCTGCGGGCCGAAACTACCGTCCACGGCGATCAGCGCGAACGTCGAAGGATTGATGGCCCAGTTCAGCAGGCACTGCACCTCGCGGACGTAGTTGCCGGTGTCTCCCCGGCCGACGTCGCGGTTGGCGACGTCGATGCAGTCGCGGATGGCGGCCACGCCGGACGACGCGCGGGGCTTCGCGGTGGTCTCCTGACCCGGCGGCGGCGTTGGCTCGGCGGCCTGCGCCGAGCTCTGCACGCCCACCCCGGCGACCACGAGCGCGGCGGCGACGAGGCCGATCCGTGCGGTTGTCACTTTGGCGGTCATAGCTTTCCTCCGATTCTTTCCGGCCGGCACGTCGACGTCGACCTTGACCGGCGTTCCTGGCCTTGCCATTGCGTTGTTGGCGTCGATTCCCGGCGAAGGTCGAGCTCGGAGGACTTCGGACGCTCGGTTCGGAGCCGGCCTGCCTGGCCACGAAGTCCACCTCCTCGCCTTGCAACTCGGCGCGAAAACCGGCCGACGCGGATCGAGCGATCCAAAAAGCAACGCAACCCGCGCCTCGTCGGTCCGTGCTTTCAGCGTCCGGGAGGGGCCTTGCGAAGGTAAGTGACTTTTGACGGTGGTCGAAACACTGGACACCATGCATGCCAATACGTACGCGTTCAGACGCATTCATGGCGTCGAATTTGCCGGCTTATGCCGGAGCCGCATCCTTGACGCGAAGCGGTCCGGGCCCGCCGTCGAGGTCGAGGACGGCATGGCGTCTGTCGATCAGCTCGGCGAGTGCGAGGGTGATGGCTGCCGGCGCGATCGGCATCAAGGCCGCCGAGTGCCGTGTCGTGGTGTCAGATCGCCCGCGTGTCAGCCCGGAGACCGATGTAGAGGCCGGGGCGCCCATCGGGAAGTTGCACGAACGTGGCTGGTCGCCAGCGGTGCTGGCCGGGTTCGCGATAGAGCAGCAGGTCTTTGCCGGCCGCTATCGTCTCGTATTCGCCCTCGGCGGTCGGCATGACTTCGGCGGGGGAGCCGGTGACGGCCCACCGCAGACCTGGCACGCCGTCGTGATCCAGGACCTCGTGCTCGTGTTCATGTCCCAGGTACGTGCCTGCGTGTCGCCCGGTGTCGAAGTTCGGCGGCTCCTGGGGCGGCTGCAGGGGCGGGGGCATGGTGACCCCGGCGAGCTCGGCGAAGATCTCGCTGTACAACGCGCGGGACCAGACGCAGCGCGGCCGCGGCCGTGGCCGTGTAAACCTTGGTGATCGAGCCGATCTGGAACACCGTGTCGGTGTGGACAGGATCGCCCGTTCGTAGGTTCGTCACGCCCGATGCGGCCTGCACCATGTCGTCGCCATGCAGTATGCCCAGCACTGCACCGGCCACGCCGTGCTTCTCGGCAAGAACATCCAACCGCTGCTGCCAATGTGAAGCATCGAGCAATGGCGATGAAGATTGGACGAGGTGGTTCGCGTCGGACATGCGCGCATCCTAACAGTCCCCCTTCCTGTCGATCAGAAAGCGTGAATATGTGGGGTCCTCGCGGCCGGCGGCAATCGCCGGCAGATATCTGCTCGTATGTTCGGCGTGGGCGGTATCGCGTCCTTCTACTAGGATATCCGCGTCCTCGAAGGAGGTCGATTCCGAACGGAGGGCTCGTGGGAATTCCGTGGTTCTTGACCGTCACGGGAACGGATGTCGATCGGCGTCGATTCTCGCCCGGGCAGCACACCAGGTTCGTGCTGTGTGTCGCGAAGGCGGAGGAGATCCTCTGCGCCGGTCATGACGGTCACTCCTGGTTGGCGAAGGCGCCCCAGCGGTCGTCGTTCAAGGACGGTCGCTCACTCGACACCGTCGTCAGCATCGGGGAATACGAGGAAGTGGGCATCCTGTACAAGCCACGGGGCGAACTCGTCTACGAGGTCACCATCCCGGTGGAAGTGGCAGTGCAGCGCTTCGCGGATGCGGATGCGGAGGCCGAGGCGGTGGAGTTCCTGCTGGGACTGTTCCGCGCGTGCGTCCAGGATGCCGGACGGCGGTGGAAGATCGGGATGCCGGCCGCCACCGGTGCGGAACTCGCCACCTCGGGGTCGGGTGATGCGGGGGACCGGGTCGCGGTCCGGTCCGCACCGCAGGACGCGCACCGGGCCCGGCCGGTCGTCGAGATTCATGTGCCGCTCGAACCGGCTCCCGGAGTCGGTCCGGACGAGTACCCGTACCCGTGGATCGATGACGTCCAGGACATCGTGACGGAGCTCGACGAGGCGGCCGACGGCGCCGAGGAATTCGACGACGGCGAGGAGTGGGGCGAGCACTACGTCTTCTTCATCACCGGCCCCGACGTGCAGACCCTGTTGGCGGTGGCGTCCCGGCTGGCCACCCTCCCTCGGGTGCCACCCGGCGCCTTCGCCACGATCACCGATGACCAGGCCGGTGAGGTCTGGGGAGCCGGACCTCGAGTGCCCCTGCCCGTCGCGATTCCTTGAGGTGTCGAAAGACCACGTTTCCGCACGTCACGGCGTGACGCGGCCGTCGGGCTGCCTCGCCATGTCCCCTCGGGCCGAAGCCGAACGGCGAAGGGCGGCTCTTCCGATCGGTAGAGAAGGTCGGGTCGCTCGGTAGAAGAGCGGCGCGGGGTCTCCTGCGATTCTTGATGTCGATCCCGGATGTCGATGGCTCGCCGGTTCGGGCCAACCTCATCCCCGGGGATCGGACGGTAGCTGGCAATCTGCGTTCATTTCCTCTGCCGTGCGCGACAATTAAGTAACGAGGTATGCCCCCGTCTGAAAATGGCGCGGGGCATACCTCCCTTTGCCTTTTGATGGCACTCAGGAAATTCTTTATCCGCATTGAACCGAATGCGTTATCGGCCACGTAGAGACGGTCAACTGTCATCCGAAGTGCAGCCGATTTCGAGGAGGTAGCCATGCAAGGCGGGAAAGGAAGGAAGGGAGTCAAGATCGCCGTTGTGGTGGCCGCGGTGGCGGCGGCCGGCACGATGGCGACGATTCCGGGCATCAGTTCGGCGCTGGAGGGCAACCGCACCGTCCGGACCAACTGCAACGTGCGGGCCCTTTCCGGAGGTGACGCGAACGCCGCCGGAGCCGGCCAGAACCAGAACAACCAGAACCGGGGTCAGGGCCAGAATCAGGGCCAGAATCAGAATCAGGGTCAGGGCCAGGGCCAGGGCCAGAACCAGGGCCAAGGCCAAGGCCAAGGCCAGCGAAACCAGAACGAGAACCAGGGCCAAGGTCAGGGCCAGAACCAGCAGGGTGGCGTGCAGCAGGCTCGAAACCAGTTCGATGCCGCGCGGCGGACCTTCTTCACGCAGTTGCAGCAGTTCCGGGTGGCGCGAGCGAAGGCCCAGCGAGCGGTCCAGGCGGCGCAAGCGGCGCAGCGGAACGCCGCAGCCAATAGGGGCAACAACGCGGCGCAGCAGGACGCACAGAACAAGGCTGCCAATGCGCGCGCCGCGGTCCAGCAGGTGCGCGCCGCGAGGGGTAGCGCTATCCAGGCGCTCAACAATGCGCGCCAGGCGCTCGCGCAGCTACGCGCGGCGCAACAGCGCGCCGGTCAGAACCAGCAGGGTCAGAACCAGCAGGGTCAGAACCAGCAGGGTCAGAACCAGCAGGGTCAGAACCAGCAGGGTCAGAACCAGCAGGGTCAGAACCAGCAGGGTCAGAACCAGCAGGGTCAGAACCAGCAGGGTCAGAACCAGCAAGGCCAGAACCAGCAAGGCCAGAACCAGCAAGGCCAGAACCAGCAAGGCCAGAACCGGTGCAGGGGGCAGAACAACAACCAGGGCCAGGACAACAACCAGGGTGGTCAGAACGGCCAGGGTCAGAACGGCCAGGGTCAGAACGGCCAGGGTCAGAACGGCCAGCAGAACCGGTACGGCAACCGGAACCAGAACAACGACAACCAGCAGGGCGAGCAGAACGGACGCCAAGGCGCCGATCAAGGCGGTAACGGGTCGGGTACCGGTGCGGCGGTCCGCCAGATGAGCGAGATGGAGAACGCAGCGGACAACGCTGAAATGCGCAACTGATCCGCGTTCGCCGCCGGACCCGCGGCCATACCATGCAGCGTTCCGACAGGGCGCCCGATCCCGCCGGCCAGCAAGGACCGGCGGGATCGGGCGCCTTCCGTCGCCCACGGCAGGGTGCGCCGTGCCGGCCCGGATCGTCGCTGATCGGCTCGCTCGCGGTGAACCGTGGTTCCGCCCGCCTCGTACTCTCGGGCGTGACACAAGCTCGGGTGACCACAGCGCGACGCGGCAGGCGGGTGATGCGGCAGCTCGGCCTGGCCGTGCTCGTCGCCGTGGTCAGTTGGGGTGTCGACCGGTTGTCGTTCGACCCGACGTGGGCCTACTTCGACTGTGAGTCCGGCTCGACCTGGGTCCTGGCGCTGATCGGCGGCACGGTTGTCCTCGCGCTTGTCCGGCTGAGGTTTCCGGCCACGGCCCTTGTCGGCGCTGCCGCCTTCTTCGCTCTCTGGCCCGCGGCCGGCGCGCTGCTGGCGTTGACGGCCTTCCGCGCCGCCGGGCATGTCCGACCGGAACGCCGGCTGCGGATCTCGGTCGCACTGGCCGTCCTGGTCGACCTCGCCGTCGCCGTTGCCTGCGCCCAATACGGCTGGACCATCGTGCTCGCCGGTCATGCCGTGGCGCTACTCATCTGCGTCGGTCTGCCGTTCGGGGTGCAGGTGCTGCTCGGCAAGGCGGACCGGCTCGTCGCGGCACTCCGCGAGCGGGCGCATTATCTGGAGGACAACTACCGGCTCGCGCATTCGGCCGCCCGGCTGCAGGAACGGTCCCGCATCGCCCAGGAGATGCACGATCAGCTCGGCCACCGGCTCAGCCTCATCTCGCTGTACGCCGGCGCGCTGGAACTCGCCACGACAGGCACCGAGACCGCCGGGAGCGAGACCTACGGGGGCCACGAAGGCAAGCCCGAGAAGGCGGGGCGCGAGCATACGGCGAGGACGCCGGCGGGGCTCGACGAGGCCCGGTTGATTCGTGGCACCGTACACGCCGCGATGCAGGAGCTCCGCTCGACGCTCGGCATGCTGCGCTCGGCCGACCCTGGCGAGCCGCTGATGCAGCCGTTGGCGCAGACCGGCACGAAGACGGACCTGGCCCTGCTGGTGGCGGAGTCCCGCTCGGCGGGCGTACCCGTGGCGTTGGCCTGGCACGGGGATGACCTCGCCGATGCTCCGTTGCCGGCCCGCAGCGCCGCGCACCGGCTCGTGCGGGAGTGCCTCACCAACATGCACCGCCACGCTCCCGGCGCGGAGGCGGCGGTGGTCGTCGAGCGGCGCCCGGGCCGGGTCCGGATCGAGGTCTCCAGCGGCCCGCCCGTGCTACGGGGGACAGCGCCGTGCTCCGCGGGTACCGGGCTGGGCCTGGTCGGTGTGCAGGAACGAGTGCGGCTCCTCGGCGGGGTCTTCTCCGCCGGCGCCACCGCGGGCGGCGGCTTCCGGGTGTCGGCCGAGCTACCGCTGGCCGACCCGACCACCCCGGAAGGCTTGCCGGAGCGGCCCGTGGCGGCCGGCCCGACGCCCGTGGCGACCAGGCGGGGAAGCGGCGCGCACCGGCGTGGGGTGGACGACCGTCGCGGAATCGCCGTCGTTCTCACCGTGAGCCTGGTCGGCATCCCGGCCCTGGTGTCCGCCGTGCTCAACGGCGCGTCGTTCATCGTGCCGGGGACCGATCCCTACGAAGATCCGCCGGCCGGGTCCATCCGGATCGGCATGACCCAGGCGGACGTCACGACCATCGTGGGTGAAGATGATCCGCTCACCCGCCTGGCCGCCAAGGCGGTGGAGACACGCTTACCAGCCGATTCCACCTGCCTCTACTCCCTGGATTGGGACGGTGGGGAGAACGAGGTGATCGTCCGGTACTGCTTCCGCGTCGACCGGCTCGTTGCCATGGACGAGTTCCCGGTCCGCACCGGGAATCAGGAACCGAAGTGACCGATGCCACCGGCCCGGTACGGGTATTGGTCGCCGACGACGAGGCGCTGGTGCGGGCCGGCCTGCGCATGGTGTTGTCGCATGCCGGCGACGTCGAAGTCGTCGGGGAGGCCGGGGACGGCGCCGAGGCGCTCGAGCTCGCGGTCGGGTTGGCGGCCGACGTGGTCCTGATGGATGTGCGCATGCCGGGAATGGATGGCCTGACCGCGGCGGAGCAGTTGGCGGTCCGTGCGCCGGCGATCCGGGTCGTGATGCTGACGACCTTCGGAGAGGACGAGTACGTGGCGCGGGCGCTGGCCACGGGCGCCGCCGGTTTCGTGCTCAAGGACACCGGGCCGCAGGATCTCATCCACGCCGTCCGGGCCGCCGCGAACGGGCATGCGATCCTCTCGCCCCGGGTCGTCCGGGGGCTGGTCGACCGGTATGTGACGGCCGGTGCGGGCCGGGCGGCGGAGGCCCGGCGGGTGGTGGGACTGCTCACTACCCGTGAGCGGGACGTGCTGGAGATGATCGGCCTCGGACTGTCCAATGCCGAAGCCGCCGAGCGGCTCTACCTCGGCGAGGGCACGGTCAAGACGCACGTACGGCACATCCTCATCAAGCTCGGCTGCGCCAACCGGGTGCAGGCCGCGCTCGTCGCCCGGGACGCGGGGCTGCTGCCGGGGGACTGAGCCCGGGTCGGACACGTCGTCAGGCACCCACCACCGCTGTCAGAGTCCGGCGTGCCCGCTGGCGTCCGATCCTTCAATCGGCGCGTAACCGGCCGATGGGTCAGTTGTGGGTTCCTCGACTCCGCGGCGCGAACCGGTTCGCGTGTTGTCGCGTAGCGCCTCCGGCACGGCCGAGGCGGGTCGCGATCTTGCCGACGTCGAGGTGATCAAGGAGCTCAGCCGCGGGGCTCAGACGGTGGTCCATCGGGTCCGCCGCGCGGGGATCGAGTACGCGCTGAAGCAGCTCCAACCCGGGGTCGTCGTCGACGATGCCACCCTGGTGGCGTTCCGGCGGGAGGCGGCGATCCTCGCGTCCATCGACCACCCCGGTCTGACCCGCATCCACGAGGTCGGTCAGACGTATGGCCGGCCGTACCTGCTCATGGATCTCGTCGAGGGAACCGAGCTGACCGCACTGACGCGCGAAGGCCCGCTGCCGGACCGACGCGTGGTCGAGCTCGGCATCGACGTCGCGGGTGCGCTCGCCGCGGCCCACCGGGTCGGGCTCGTGCACCGTGACGTGAAGCCGCAGAACATCATGGTGCTGCCGGACGGCGAGGCGAAGGTCATCGACTTCGGGCTGGCGGCCTGGGTCGCGAGCGACCATGACGGGGTCACAGCGGGCACGCTCGCCTACAGCTCGCCGGAACAAACGGGCATGCTCAAGCGGCCTGTCGACGGGCGTTCGGACCTGTACTCGCTGGGCGTCGTGGTGTTCCAGTGCCTGGCCGGCGTGTTGCCGTTCGCCTCGCCGGACGTCGGCGACCTGCTACGCATGCACGCGGTGAGCCCGCCACCTGATCTGCGG
The DNA here is from genome assembly GCF_003751945.1 of Couchioplanes caeruleus. Classification (NCBI taxonomy): domain Bacteria; kingdom Bacillati; phylum Actinomycetota; class Actinomycetes; order Micromonosporales; family Micromonosporaceae; genus Couchioplanes; species Couchioplanes caeruleus. The sequence continues at coordinate 7,421,621 of NZ_RJKL01000001.1, forward strand.
CGGCTGTGCCCGGGTGTGTCGAGGGCGTTGGTGGCGGTCGTGGAGAAGCTGCTGGCGAAGGATCCGGACGATCGGTATCAGACGGCGCAGGGACTACTCGCGGATCTGCACCGGTTGCGGAGCGACCCCGACCCGGCGGTGTTCACGCCGGGCGCGGAGGACTCATCCGACGACCGAGGCGACACCAGTCTCAGCGGCCGTGCGCGTGAGCTGGCCGAGCTGACGGCGCGATGGCGCCGCGCGGTCGAAGGCCGCGGTGGCGTCGCGGTGGTCCAGGGCGCACCCGGTGTCGGAAAGAGCCGCCTCGTACGGGAGCTGGCCGCCTCGGTCCGCGCCGGCGGTCATCCGGTGCTGTTCGGAAAGGGCTCGACGGACAACCCGGTGCCGATGGCCGCGCTCCGCGCCGCCGTCGACCAGTACGTTCGTGACCTGCAGCGGCTCCCGGAACCGGCGCGTGGCGCCGCGGTACGCGGGCTGCGGTCGGCGGCCGGTTCCGCCGCGCCGCTGCTGCGGGCGTTGTCGCCCGCGGTCGCGGCCGTACTCGAGGCTCCCGACCTGGCCGAGGAGGACCGCGGTGACCAGTTCGCCACCGCCGTCGCCGGCTTCCTCGTCGGCTTGGCCCGGGCCGGCGGCGGACTCCTGCTGCAGCTCGACGACGTGCAATGGCTCGACGGCGCGACCCTGCGGGTGCTGCGCCAGCTCACCGCCGACCTCGCCGATACGCCGCTCATGGTGGTGGGTACCGCGCGCGACGACGCCGCAAGCCGGCCCGGTGTGGAGAGCTGCCGGGCCGCGCTCGGCGCATCCATCGACCTGCACTTGCCGCTGGGCCCACTCGACACCGCCGGCATGGCGGCACTCGTCGCGGCCCACCTGCCCGGCGGCGAGCTCGACGCGGAGCTGGTCAGCCGGCTCAGCGAGCGCAGCGAAGGCAACCCTTTCACGCTGGTCGAGTACGTCCGGGCCGTGATCGACGCCGGTCTGCTGCGTCCGTACTGGGGCACCTGGCTCTTGGACACAGCGGGCCTGGACGGCCTGGCGCTGCCCCGCGGAGCGCTGGAGCTGGTTCTCACCCGGATCGAAGGGCTCGGCGTGCGCAGCCGGGCGCTGCTGACCGCCGCGGCCGTGTCCGGCAGCCGCTTCCGGACGGATCTCGTGGCCGAGGTGTCCGGCGTCGACCACCGGGCGGCCGAGGCGATCCTCGTGGACGCGGCCGGCCGGCACTTGGTCGAGCACGACGGTGACGAGTACGTCTTCCTGCACGACCGCATCCGGGAGGCGCTGCTCAAGGACGTGGACGGGGACCGGCTACGCGGCCTGCACCAGCGCATCGCCGAGACCCTCGACGCATCGGATCCCGGCGGCGAGCGCCACGTGTACGCCCTGGCGCACCACTACGCGCACGGGGAGAAGGAGCGGACACCAAAGCGGGTCTTCGAGACCTGCTACGCGGCCGGCCGGCTGGCGTTGGCAGGCCACACCCCCGCCGCGGCACTCGCGCTGCTGCACCAGGCGGCCGAGGCGGCCGCCGACCCGGACGCGGAGTTCCTCCACACACTCGGCATCGCGCAGCACCAGACCGGTCGCTTCGCCGACGCCTGCGACTCGCTGGAGCAGGCGTTGCGGGCCGCCCGGGTGCCACTGGTACGAGCGACGATCCTCTGGCAGCTCGCGCTAGTCCACCGCAGTACCTGGAACACGAATGCGTCGATCGCCGCGGTCGAGCAGGCGACGGCCGAACTCGGCCGGCCGCTCCCGCGCAACCGGGTGCTGCTGTTCCTCTCCACGCTTGCGCTGTACGCCGGCGCAGTGCTGATCGGCGTCACCAGGATCGGTTTCGGCACCGCATCCGCCGAGCGTCGCGACTGGTACCGCCTCCGCACGGAACTGCATCGTGTGGCGGCGCACTCGGCGGTCATCGGCCAGCGACCCTACGAGGCCGTGGTGCACAACATGCGGGCGCTGTACCACGCCAACCGCGTCGGCTTCTCCGCGGAGTACGCGAGGCAGCACGCGTCGCTGGCCTTCATCGACCGCATGCTCGGGCTCCGCAGGCGTGCCGCGAGGGGTTACGCCCGCGCCGCCCGTACCGCCGATCGGCTGGCGGATCCGGGGCTGGTGGCGCAGATCGCCTGGGAGATCAGCGCCGCCGAATACTTCAGCGGCAGTGGCGCCGGCGCCGTCTGGATCCCCGTCATCGAGGAGCACGGGCGCTGGCTGGAGATCGGTACCTACTGCGACGCCGTCGCCGCCATCTGCTGGGGCGCGGTCATCGAAGGCGACACCCGCGAGGCCCTGCACTGGCAACAGCGTGCCCGGGCGCACCTGGAGGCCAGAGGGCAGGCCGGCAATACGTCGCTGGCCATGGCCGAAACCGCGATCCCGGCCATGCTGGGCCGCGCCGGTGCGGCCGCGACCGGCCTCCGTGCCGTGAACGAGGCGTCGGCCGCGCACGCGAGCGTCGGGATGCGGGTCGGTTTCCTCACCGCTGCCGCCCATGCCGCCCTGGAACTGGACGACCTCGGGGCTCCGTTCGACACCGTTCTGGCCGAGTTCGCCACCCTCGGCGTGAAGTCGGCGGCACTTCTGCCGCCGCAACGTGCGTTCTACATCTACCAGGCGTACGGTCGGCTGTCCCAGTGCCGGCGGGCGGGCGCGTCCGAGCGCCCGGAGCGGCTGACCGCGGCACGCGACGCCGTCATCCGCCTGCGGTCGGTGGCCAACCGGCCGCTGCTGAAGGCGCATCTCGCGATCGCGGAAGCCGATCTCCGGCAGCTCGAGGGTGACAGTGCCGGAGCCCTGGACCATCTGGCCGGGCTGGACCCGTTGCTGCGCAAGGTGGACGCGCCTCTCGTGACATACGAGGCAGCCCGGGTGCGCACCCGGGCGTTGCGCGACCTCGGATACGCCGAGCAGGCCCGGTTGCAGGCCGCGAACGCGTTGACGCTGACGGAGGAGCAGCAGTGGCCGCACCGGGCGCGCTGGATCGAGGCGGAGTTCGCGATGCCGGCTCACCGGGCGGCCGGCACCCGGGGCTACCGGTCCAGCGTCGACGTCACGGCCTCGGACGGCCACCGTCAGCGCCTGCACGCCATCGAACAGGTGAGCATGGCGGCCTCCCGGGTCCTGGACCCGGGCCGCCTGGCGCGGATCGCGCTGGACGAGACCATCCGGATCCTCGCCGCGGATCGCGCGATCCTGTTCCTCCCCGAGGGTGCCGACTTCCTGCACGGCGCCGCAGGCCCGGACTCCGACGACCACGGCGGCACCGGCGACGGGCTCGTCGCGCATCTCGGCCGCGACGCGGCAGGCCACGACATCGACGAGCTGACCGGCTACAGCTCCACCCTGGTCGAGCGGGTTCGGCACACCGGTGAGGCAATGGTGATGACCGGGACCGAGGAGGGCGTCGCCCTGGGGTCCGAGAGCGTCGTCGTGCACGGACTGCGCAGCATCATGGCCGCTCCGCTGCGGCTGGAGGGCCGCCTGCTCGGCGTGGTCTACCTGGACAGCCGGGTCGCCAAGGGCGTCTTCACGATGGACGATGTCGGTGTCCTCGTGGCCATCACCAACCACATCGCGGTCTCCCTGGAGACGACCCGCATGGTCCAGTTGGAGGTCGCCGCGCAGACCGCCCGGCAGCAACGCGATGTCGCCGAAGCGCTGCACGGAGCCCTGACGCTGATGGGCGGCACCCTCGACCCGCGGGAGGTCCTGGAACGCCTGCTCGAAGCCGCCGTCCGGGTCCTGCCGGGGGAGCGGGCGTGGCTGGTGACCGGCGATGGCCCGGACCGTACCGTCCTGGCCGCGCCGGGTTCGGCGCCGATCACGCCTCAGGCTGCTCTGCCGACCGCTCTGCTCGCCGCCGATCGGCCGATGGCCGGAACCGCCGCGACGCGACCGGCCGCCCTGGAGGGTCTGCTCGACGGCGCCGCGTCGTGGGCCGTGCTCCCCGTCGTCGCGGGCACCGAGCGCCTCGGGACCCTGGTGCTCGCGGCGACCGGAACCGCCGTCTACCAGGAGGCCGACCTGGAGATGGCCGTCGCCCTGGTCGGTCAGGGCGTCATCGCCTACGAGAAGGCCCGCCTCTTCACCCAGGTCAGGGAGCTGGCGATCCACGACGAGCTCACCGCGGTCCCGAACCGCCGTCACTTCTTCGACCTCGCCAAGCGCGATCTCGCCGCCGCCCGCCGGCACGGTCGGCCGCTCACCGCCGTGATGATCGATATTGATCACTTCAAGAGGGTCAACGACACCCACGGCCACCTAGTCGGCGACGACGTCATCCGAGGCGTCGCGCACCGCCTGGGCCGCACCATCCGAGACACTGACATTCTCGGCCGTTACGGCGGCGAGGAGTTCGCCCTCATCATGCCCGACGCGCACCCGGCTTCCACCGCACTCGCCGAACGGCTGCGCGCGGCGATCGCCGACGCGCCCGTCGACACGCGCATCGGACCGCTGTCCGTGACCATCAGCGTCGGCACCGCCCGTCTGCACGCCGACGACCCCGACATCAACGCCGTCCTGTCCCGCGCCGACGCTGCGCTCTACCGGGCGAAGAGCGCCGGCCGCAACCGCGTCGAGGTCGAATCCACGGGCGATTAGAGCGGTACGGGCGGGGCCGAGACGCCTCTCTTCGAGGGCGCGGGGACGAATTCACCGTGCGTATCGCCTGCATCGGCGGCGGAGAACTCAGGCGGTTCGGCTATGACGGACGGCTCAACAGTTCGCCGAAGCGTGGCGTCAGCCTCTCGAAGTCGCCGGGTTCCAGGTGGTCTTTCCCAGGCGCCCGCGTGGCTGCCGGGAGTGACAGACTTGTCAACGCGGACCGCAGGAAGCTGCCGTAGCTGGCTTCCCGCGGTTTCGGCTTCATGGGCAAGATGGCAGTCCGGCCTGCCCGCTGAGTGAGGCCGAGAGACGGGCTGGCGTCCTTGACGGGTTGCCTCGCTGGTCGAGGATGGGACTTATGTCGACTCGTCCGCCGCTTGCCGAGGCCATGGACCTCCATGCTCATCCCGAGGGTGGGTGGTACCGCGAAACCTTCCGCTCCTCGGTGGAGTTCCAGCCCGCCGGGTATCCCGGTCCCCGTGCCGCCGCTACCGCGATCTACTTCCTGCTCCAGCCGGGCGAGTCGTCGGCCTGGCACGTCGTACGCTCCGACGAGCTGTGGCTTCTCCACTCCGGCGCGCTCGAGTTGCGTCTCGGTGGCTCCGGAGCGGTTCCGACCGAGCCCGGCGAGGTCGTCCGGGTGGACGCGGCGAGCCCGCAAGCCCTCGTTCCCGCGGGGGTGTGGCAGAGCGCCCATCCTGCCGGAGACGAGCCGGTGCTGGTGAGCTGCGTGGTGTCGCCGGGCTTCGACTTCGCCGACTTCCGGTTGGCGTGATCCGCATCGGGCCGACCGGCCGATCACTGATGTATCGGGGGACTAGCTGGCGGTTACCCTAGCGCGATGATCACGGCGGTTCTCGTGCCCGGTGGGGGCTACACCACCCAAGGTCCGCTGTTCGACCTTGCAGACGCTGTCCTGACGGCACGTCGGGACGCGGTCGAGCCGGTCGAGTGGAGCGTGCCCGACGGACTGTTGGAGGTGGGTCCGGAGCCGTTCGTGCGGGTCCACGTCGCTGCTGCGTTGCACCGCGCTCGGACGGCGGCACCCCACGGTCGTCCGGTACTGATCGCCAAATCGCTGGGGAGCCATGCCGCCGCCTTAGCCGCGGACGAGGAGCTGCCAGCAATCTGGCTGACGCCGATACTCACCGACGACAGCGTGGTGGAGGCGATCACCGCGAACCGGGCACCGCAACTGCTCATCGGGGGTACAGACGACCGGTTCTGGATGCCGCAGGCCGCCGAGGCGACCGGCAAGCAGGTGCTGCAGATAGCCGATGCCGATCACAGTCTGCGGGTGCCGGGGCCGGTGCGCCGATACGCTGAGGTCCTGGCGACGGTCGGCACCGCCATGGAGGACTTCTTCGCCGCCGTCACGGCGAATACGGACCCCACTGGATAATGTGTGCCGCCACCGTGCGGCCGGCTCGAGGCATGATGTCGTGGTGAGCGTCCTCTTTGACGACGAGTGCCGGTCCACTACGGATTCGTCTGGTTGTCGTCTGTCGAGGATCTGCCGGAGCTGAGCGGTCGATTCCGGGGACGGCGGCTCGGCGCCGCCTCAAGGCCGAACATCGGTCGTGTCAGAGCCGTCTCGTGAGGAGCAGGGTGGTCCCATGTGTCGGATCCACTTCCTTCCGCTCGGTCTCGGTGAACCGGACCTTGGTCAGCACACGACGAGAAGCGGTGTTCCAATCCCAGACCGTGGCCCACAAACGTTCATACCCGGACAATCTCGCCCAGTCCAGAACCGCCCACGAGGCCTCGGTCGCGTATCCCTGACGCCAGGATCGGCGTAGCAGCTCGAACGCCAGCTCCGGTTCCCGTGGCGATTCTCGTCCGCCGTCGATCAGCCCGCAGTAGCCGATGACGTCACGAGCGGCCTTCCGCTCGACCGCGAGCAGCCCGATCGACGATGGGTGGTCGGTGCGGATCGAATCCTCGAGCTCCGCGACCGTGGGGTGTCCATCTGCGTCGATTCGGCGGTGCGGCGGCACTCGGGGATCACGTTCGGTCCACAGCTCGCGCTGGATCACAGCCTCGGCTACCCGCCAAGGTCTGAGCAGCAGGCGATCCGTCTCGAGCACAACCTCGCGGCCCGGCGTCACTGCTGCTGTCATGACAGCAACTCTCTCACGGGCGCACGCACTGTCATGCCGGGAGGCGCGCGGCGGCCCTGCGCTCGACGGTCGAGGAACCCGGAAGGTCTAGCGGCTTCCAGCACCCCGCATCGACGCCCAGCGATTGCCGGAGCACCATGCCTGATTAACCTCGCGGCAGCCTGAGGCTCGTAGCTTGCGCGAATGCCAGCCGTGCCGGACGTAACCGTCGTCATTCCCACGCGTTTTCGTCCCGATCTCGTCATCCGGGCCGTACGGAGTGCGCTCGCGCAGACCCATCCGGCCCTGGAAGTCATCGTCGTCGTGGACGGCCCCGACGACGACACCCGCGACGCGCTCGCGGCCGTCTCGGACGCCCGGTTGCGGGTCATGGTGCTGGCCGAGAAGGGCGGCGCCCCGAACGCCCGGAACGTCGGTGCGCGTGCGGCCACCGGAAGCTGGACGGCGTACCTGGACGATGACGACGAGTGGCTGCCGGAGAAGGTGGCGACCCAGTTGGCTCTGGCGGCTACCGCCTCGGTGCGCACACCGATTGTGGCCAGCCGGCTGATCAACCGGACACCGCGCGCGGATTCCGTCATGCCACGCCGGCTGCCCGTGCCGGGTGAGCCGCTGAGCGAGTACCTCACCGTGCGGCGCGGGCTCTTCTACGGCGACGGCTTCATCCAGACCTCCACGATCATGGCGCCGACCGAGCTGTTCCGGCGGGTGCCGTTCACCGTCGGCCTGCGCCGGCAGCAGGAGTTGGACTGGACCCTGCGGGCGCTGCAGCAGCCGGGAACCGAGCTGTACTTCGCCGCCGAGCCGCTGGTGCTCTGGCACCAGGACGAGAATCGTGACCGGATCAGCCTGCACATGCCGTGGGAGGAGCAACTGGAGTGGCTGCGCCGCAGCCGGGCACTGTTCACGCCGCGTGCGTACGCTGCCTTCACGATGAGCGTGCTCGGCTCGATGGCGGCGACCACCCGCAGCCGCACGGTGTTCCGCGAGATTCTCGCGGAGGCTCGCGGCCACGGCCGCCCCAGGGCCATCGACTACCTGACCTTCCTGCAGATCTGGCTGCTCCCGCCGGGGTTGCGCCACAGGGTCCGCGACGTCGTGCTCGGCCGCCGACGGTCGGCGGACCCCGTCGATGTCCGCTGACCCGCGGGTGGTGATCTGGCGCAGCGCGATGTTGCCCGGGTCGGAGACCTTCGTCCGGGACCACGGCGCCGCGCTGCACCGGTGGAGCCCCGCCTACCTCGGTGCCGTGCGGGTCGACTCGCCGCTCGCCGCGGACACCGACCGGATCGCCTTCCCGGACGCCCGCTCGTTTCTGCGGCTGCGGCTGACCGGGCGGTCACCGCGCCTCGACCATGCCCTGCGCGAGCTGCGCCCCGACCTGGTGCACGCGCACTTCGGTGGGGACGCCTGGCTGGTCAGCGGCGCGGCCGCGGGGCTCGGCGTGCCTTTGGTGATCACGGTGCACGGCCACGACGTCACCCGCCAGCCGGCCGCGGCCGGCCTGCGCGGCCTGCGCTACCGGCGCAACCTGCGCACCGCCTTCCGGCGAGCGGCGCTGATTCTGGCCGTCTCCGAGCACATCCGGACGCGGGCGCACGCCTGCGGCGCCGACCCGGCGAAGGTACGCGTGCACCACACCGGCATCCCGCTCCCGAGCGACGAACCGGCCGTGCCGAAGCGGTGGGACGTCGCCTTCGTCGGCCGCCTGGTCGCCAAGAAGGGCGTGGCGGACCTGCTCACCGCCCTCTCCGCGACCCCGGCCCGAGCGGTGATCATCGGCACCGGGCCGCTCGAGGGGCCGTTGCGGCGGCAGGCGGCGGAGCTGGGCGTGGACGCCACCTTCCTCGGCGCGCTGCCCCACGCGGAGGCGCTCTCGCACGTACGCGCCAGCAGGATTTTCGCGGCGCCGTCCCGGACCGCGCCGGACGGCGACTCGGAGGGCCTGCCGACGACGATCCTGGAGGCGTCCGCGCTCGGGGTTCCGGTGGTCGCGACCCGGCACAGTGGCATCCCGGAGGCGGTCCGGCACCTCGAGACCGGGCTGCTCTGCGCGGAAGGCGACTCGGCCGCGCTGGCCGCGCACATCGGGCGGCTGCTCACCGACGACGCGTTGCGGGCCCGGCTCGGCGCGAACGGCCGGGCCCACGTGACCGAGGGCTTCGACCTCAGCCGGCAGTCGCGACGGCTGGAGGCGCACTACGACGACGTAGCCGGGCGAGTATCCGCCGGGCGGTGAGCGGCACGACCGAGAGCATCAGGCGGCCCGACTCGTCCACGACCGGCGTGATCGCGAACAGACGGCCGCCGCGGCGGCGGACGATCGGCTTCGGCATCCCGGCCCGTGCGGCGCGCACCGCGGCGGCGCCCGCGGCCCCTGTCGCCATCCGGGCGCCGAGCGCCCGGGCCGGGTCGAAGGGCCCGGGCTGTGCCGAGACGATCCGGCGGTGACCGCAGGTCCCGCTGCGGGCCAGCAGCTCGGCCGTGTCGATGGTGATCCGGAGCAGGTCGCCGGCCCGGGTTACCTCGGCGGGGATCTCCTCGGCGCTCACGCTCACCGGCCCGTGACCGCCGGTCGCGGTGATCACGAGATGGTCGCCGGACCAGGCGAACGCCGTGGCGTTCAGCTTGGCGTCCCAGTCGGCCGAGCCCGTGACGTCGAAACACTCGTCCGGCAGCCGGCCGAATCCCGGATAGGCCGCACAGCGCCGCCCGTTGCGGGTCACCGTCGGCGGGACGCCCTCCGAGGCGTCCTGCCGGATGACGGCGAGCAGGTCGTCGAGGCCGCCGTGCCGGGCCACCGCCAGCCGGATCCGGGTCTCGGCGTTGAGGCGTTCGGCGATCCGGTCGGTGAGATGTGCGGCGACCATGGCGGCGACGCCTTCGCGTACCCGATGCTGGGTCTCCCGGTCCTGGCGCAGGAGATCGTCCTCGAGCAGGCGGGCCACCTCGTGATCGAAGCGGTGCACCAGGATCGCATCGCGCCGCTCGCCCGGCTCGATCAGGTCCGCCACGAAGGCCAGTACCTTCTCGACGGTCTGCACACGCAGCACGTGCCGGCTGAGATAGGTGATGTTGGTGGCGCTGAACCGGCGCACCGCGAAGTAGTAGTCGTAATCGGCCAGCACCGAGATCCGCCGGGCGTGGAAGCAGGCCGCCAGGGTGAACGGCAGGTCGCTGCCGATCCGCATGTCCTGCGGGTAGCGGATGGCGTGCCGCTCCAGCAGCTCCCGCCGGAACAGCTTGGTGTTGGCCAGCGAGCGCGGCAGGGGCGAGTCGAACAGGTCCAGGTCCGGTTCGGTACGCGCGTAGATGTCCTGATAGATGTGCCGGCTGTTGACGCCCACCACCCGGCCCAGCACGACGTCCGCGTGGTAGCGGTCGGCCGCGTCGACCAGCCGTTCCAACGCCTGGCGGCCGAGCCGGTCATCCGCGCCGACGAAGAAGACGTAACGGCCGGTCGCGGCCTCGATACCGCGGTTGAAGGGGGCCGCCGGGCCACCCGAGTTGGCCTGGTGGATGACCGTGCAGAGGCCGGGGTGGCGGCGCGCGAACCGGTCCAGCTCCGCGCCGCTGCCGTCGGTCGAGCCGTCGTCGACGGCGACGATCCGCATCCGGTCCGGGCCGATGCTCTGCTCGGCCAGCGAGGTCAGGCACTCGGTCAGGTACGGCATGGTGTTGTAGACCGCCACCACGACGGTGACATCGGGACTGCTCATCCGGCCAGCTCCCGGTAGACGGCGTCGAGGCGGTCGGCCTGCGCTTCCCAGGTCCAGCCGGGCAGGGGGCTGTCCGGCCCCGCATAGACGGCTCGGTAGCGCCGCGGGTCGGCGAGGACGGCCCGGACCGCACGGGCCAGGTCGGCGGCGTCGCGGGCCCGGAACACCTCACCCTGGCCGGTGGCGCGGACCGTCTCGGCCATCGTGCGCACGTCGCTGACCACGATCGGCAGGCGGGCGTGCGAGTACTCGAAGAACTTGGTGATCAGTGCGATCTCGTGGTTCGGCCAGTGGTGGATCGGGATCACCCCGACGTCCGCGGCGGCGAGGAACCGGGAGACCTGATCGTGTGCGACGTACGGCACCGCGTGCACCCGCTCGCCGGTCCGGATTTCGGACGGATTCTGCACCACCAGCGCGAGGTGCACGCCGGGCAGCTCGTCGAGCGCGCGGACGACGGTGTCCAGGCCGCGCTGAGCGCTGATCGAGCCACTGTAGACCAGCAGCGGCGTCTCCACGCTGATGCCGCAGAGGCGCCGCAGATCGGGGACGGGATCGTCGGACGGGCGGCCGGGCGCGTTGAGCAGCACCGTGGGGCGCCGGTCCAGTCCGTGTGTCCGCTGCAGCATCTCGGCGAGCAGGTCGGAGACGGTGAGGACCGCGTCGGCGTACGGCACGAACTCGCGCTCGTAGCCGACGTGGGCCGGCAGCCAGCGGATGTTGTCGCGGCGCGGCCGGGCGCCGGGAAGGAACTCGTGGGCGTCCCAGACCAGACGGACGACGCGGTCCGCGCGCAGCTTCGCCCGGGCACCCACGCCGAGCATCCGGAAGTCGTGCGCGTGGATCAGATCGGGCTGCAACTCGTCGATCACCGGGCCGAAGACGCGCTCGTACGTCCACAAGCCGGGCTCCAGCCGGCGCCACGCCCGGTCGCCGAGCACCGCCCGCCAGAACCGGACCTGCGCGTACTCCACCGGCCGGCGCGCCAGTCGGGCCAGGGCGAGCGGCAGGCCGCCGCGCTCGACCAGTCGCCGGCGCAGCCCGCCACCGGCCGCTGCGCCGATCGGCAGCAGGCGCACCTGCGCCGCGCCGATCTTCCAGGTGTGCTCTTCGTCGTCCGGGGAACACCCCAGCAGGACGACCTCCCGGCCGGCGACCTCGGCCACCGACTGTGCGGTCTTCTGGACCCGCGAATCTCCGTGCACGCCGTTGTCGACGAGCATGACCACCTTCATGATGGCGCGAGTGTAGAGCCGAATTCCGTCGCCGCACGCCGTCCGACGAGACGTGCAATTACTCGCCATGACGCATTCATCTGGCCGCCATCCCGAGTGAATATCGTCCCGTCGGACATGGACATCACCTATCTCGCGCTCGGCCCGCGCCGCGTCCGGGCCGCAGCCTGGCACACCGCCCGCCTCGCGGCCGACGGCCACCGGGTCACCCTCGCCGTGCCGGCCGGCCCGGGCTGGGACGGCGTCCGGCTTGCGCCGGGCGTCCGGTTGCATCCCGTACGCTCCCGCGCGCAGGCCCGCCGGTTGATCGCCGCCGCGGACCTCGCCTACACCGGTGACCCGGAGGCGTTGGCGGCCGCGTACGGAACGGACACCCGGACAGAGCCGGCGGCGGACCCGCGCCGGCGCCCGGCCCCGGCCGATCTGGCCGTCGTCACGCCCTGGTATCCGTCGCCCGACGACCCGTTCGCCGGCGCGTTCGTGCGCGCGGCGGCCGCGGCGGTGCGCTGCGGCCGGATTTCGGTGTTGCACACGCAGAGCTGGTACTACCCGCCCGGCCGCCTGCGCGGGCAGCTTCTCGGCGTCGCCGCGGAACGGCAGGCGGTCCGGTGCGGCAACGTGGTGGTCGGCGACGCCTCGCCCGGCTTCCCCGGCGAGGTGGCCCGGGTGGCGGCGCCGACCCCGGCCGGCGGCGACTATCTCGCGTACGGCGACGCGCAGACCGTGGCGCTGCGGGCCGCGCTGCCCACCGGCCGGATCGAGGCGCCCGTGGTGCACGCGCACACCGGCATCATGGGCGGGGTGGTGGCCGCCCGGCTGGCCCGCCCGGACGCCCGCCTCGTGGTGACCGAACACGCCACCTTCCTCACGAGGATCTTCGCGCAGCCGGGCGCACACGAGCGGTACGCCCGGATGCTCGACCGCGCCGACGCCCTGCTCTGCGTCAGCCGGTCGTTGCGTGACCAACTCGCCGGCTACTTCCCGTCGTACGCCGGCAAGCTGCACGTGGTGCCCAACGTCGTCGACTTCGACCTTTTCGCGCCGCGCAGACCTCCGAACGCGCCCCGCCGCTGGCTCTACCTCGGCCGGCTGATGGAGCACAAGGGCGTCCTCACCCTGATCGACGCGTTCGCCGCGGTCGCCGCGGAGGACCCGACGCTCACCCTCACCCTGGTCGGCTCCGGCCCGCTCACCGCAGCCGTGGACGCGCGGATCGCCGCGACCGGGCTGACCGGCCGGATCGTGCGCCGGCCGCCGGTCGACCCGGGCGCGGTGACCGCCCTGTTGCACGAGCACGACCTGCTCGCGCACGCCAGCCTGCGGGAGACCTTCGGGGTGACGGTGGTGGAGGCGGTCGCCGCCGGGCTACCCCTTCTGGTGGCCCGCAGCGAAGGGCCGGCCGAGACGCTGGCCGGGCTGGAGGAGATCGTCGGCGTGGTGTTCGCGCCGACCACCGACCCGGCCGTGATCGTCGCGGCGTACCGGCGACTCCGGGACCGCTTCGCCGACCTGGACCTGCCCGCCGCCCGCGCCGCGCTGCACGCCCGGTACGGCCGTGAGGCGGTGGCGGGACAGTTGCTCGCCGCCTACGCAGGTACGTCGGATGGTGGCCCGTCCCTGACCCTGCCCCGTCACCGGGTGCGGTCCGGGTCGCCGTTGCCGGAGGCCGCGATCCGGACCACCCGCCGAGCCGCTCGCAAGGTTCTCCGCCGGATCCGGTCGCGTTGATCTCCCGCAAGTCTGGAAAGGACGGTGACCGATGCCGTTCATGTGCCGGACAGGAAGGGTTGAGATGTGACACGCCTGCACCGGCAAAGGTGAAGAACGTCGATCCGTAGCGTGGAGCGGTGGTCGTGATGGGTCTCGTCGGAGCGGTCCTGGCCGTGTGTGCCGGAATGTATCTTGCTGCCCTCGAGCATCCCCGAGTGTGCGACAAGGTCCGCGTCGAACGCATCGGCGTCGCGCTGCTCGTCGCCGCCGCTGCCTGTCTGTCGGTCGTGGTGGTGCAGGTGGTCCGAAGCTGGATGAGCCAGTGAATTGACCGTTGCGCCCGGGTGGGATTCAACCCCGCGCTGCGGACCGCGGCCGTCGTGGTCGCGTCGATCGTCCTCGTGCCGCCGCTGGCGGTGAATGTCTACCTGCTCGCCTGGTTCCTGCCGGAGCTCACCGCCGGGCGGCCCTAGTGGCTGGTGGCGTGCGCGCTGACCGTCACCGGCGCGGGGTGCCTGTCCGTCGGATGGCTGCGGCGGCATCGCGCAGCCGGTGGTGGTCGTGGCCGCTCGTGGCGGCCGCGCTGACCGGGGCGCGCACCCGACAACTACCTGTCCCTGATGTGAGCCGCCGCCCGGCGCAGGCCCGGCGCCGGGCCTGCGCCGGAAGCGCTGCCGGCGCGTCGCGGCAATGGAGAGCTAGGCGCGTGGGTGAGCCGTACGCTCGCATTCGCGTTTGATCCGGGCGAGGGTCGTCTTCATGCCCTCGCGGAGGTCTGACTCGAAGCGGGGGACGGATCGCCAGAACAGTCGCACCAGGCGGAGGGATACCCGGCTGACGCCGTCGGGGGCCTCGCGCCGGATCCTCAGGCGTGAGGTGCCCGAGGAGACCGGCTCGACGCGGTACGCCCAGACGGCCTTGTTCTCCCGGATCTTGATGGCGAACTCGACACCGGGGTCGAAGCGCACCACCTGAGCGTGCGTGGGCCACAGAAGAAGGCCGTCGCGGTTGAGGTTGCGCATGCGGGTTCCGACACCGACCGGCCCCTTGGTCGTCACCCGTGTCCGCAAGACCTGTGGACTCCATCGGCTCATGGCCTGCGGGTCGGCGACAAGCCTCCAGACCTGGCCGGCGTCGGCGTCGATCAGCGCATCTTCCTCGATCACCGGGGTGGCGTTCAACGTCATCGGGTTCCTCGCGGGGAGATGTCGGTTCGGGTCGGCACCCAAACTTGCATCTGCTTGACCGATTGGTCAATAGACAGGTTCTCTTCTATGTCTCGCTGTCCGTCATCGCCCGTCGGCTTCGCCCGGTACGGCAGGGGAGAGTCGGTCGCCTGCTCATTTATCACGTTCTATACACGGATGCCACATTGACGGACTACGTTTTTCGTAACGGCGCACGCACGTTCGGTGAAGACCGCATGAAGGGTCGATGACGGCGTGTCCGTCGCCGCCTGGTCGGTGCGGCGTACGTGATGGCTCAAGGAGGCGGTAGGCGATGGCCACCGTTGGTGCGGAAGGCCGATCGCGGCGTGGTAAGTCGCGGTCGAAGGACGAGGACGTGACGAAGCCGGGTCCGGACGACGAGCAGCAGGGTGAGCAGGCGACAGACGTCGGTGAAGATTCGCCGCGGCCCGCGGATTCGGTGACTCCGCCGGTGTCCGCAGGCGGCGAGGGCGGCCGGGTAGTGCCATTGCGGTTGCCGGTGGTGCACGTGCGTTTCTCGACTCGTCGGGTCGCTGTGCCGGTGGACCGGCTGCCTCGGGCGGTGATGGCGTCGGCGCGATGGACCGCGGCGGGAGCTCGCCGCGCGGCCGTCGCGGCCGCGGAGGCCGGTGTATGGGTTGCCCGGTGGACCCGATCGCGCTTCGGCAGGCAGAGCGGATCGGAGCCTGAGGAGCAGCGGCCCGACAACCGGCCGCGGCAGGCCGACGACGGCAAGTCGCCGAAAGCCGCCGCTGACCGGGCGAAGGCCGGCAAGGCGGCCGACGAGTCACCGTCATCGTGAGGCCGGCCCGGATGGTGCAGGCCGCGTCGCTGCTTTCGAGATTCGCTTCCGATGCTCGTTTCCTGTGGGCGCGTGACGGTCGCGTCCACGTAGGGATCGCCGGGTGGGGGGCCGGCGTCCCGGCGGACTGTTCGGCGGCCCTCATCGCGGCTGCGCGGGCGGTGGACGGGGTCCGGTGGGCGGCGGTCAACGTGGTCCTGGGCCGGGTGATCGTCGACTTCGACCCGTCGCGCACGAGCGTGTCGCAGGTGGTCGCGGCGGTGTCCGCGGTGGAGCGGGCCAAGCGGGTCGTCGACGGCCCCGGTGAGGCGCCGCCGCCGTATCCGGGTGAGACGGGGACCGCGGTGGATGCGCAGGCGTCCATGATCGGGTTGTTGATCGGCGGGGTGGCGGGCGCGGTGGGTCGCGCCTTGCGGGTGCCGGCGATGCCGGCCGAGGCAATGGCGGTGCTCGCCGCGGTCGACGTGCTGCCGGGCGTGCGGCGTCGGGCGCAGGATCTCCTGGGTACGCGTCCGGTCGGCTTAGGCCTCACGGCGGCTACCGCGGTGTTGTCGGCGGCGACGCAAGCCCCGGTCGCGCCGCTGGCCGAGGCGGCGTTACGGGCGGTACAACTGCCGGAGGCGTGGGCACGGCAGCGTGCGTGGCAGCGCCGGGAGCCGCAGTTGTGCGCCGACGCGGACGCCGCGGCGGCCAGGCCTGTCGACGTGCCCCCGCGCCCGGTGCCGCTGCCGGATGGCCCGGTCGAGCGGCACGTGAGCCGGATGACGTGGCTGGTCCCGCCGGTCGCCGCCGCGGCGGCGACCGGCGGATGGCGCCGGGCGGCGCAGATGGTCGCCGTGGGGGCACCGCGGGCCGCGACCATGGGGCAGGAGGCCTTCGCCGCGCGGCTGGGCCGGTTGCTGGCCGAGCGTGACGTCGTCGTACGGGATCCGGCGGCGCTGCGCCGCCTGGATCGCATCGACACGATCGTCGTCGACGCCGCCGTGTTGGTCACCGGACGGTGGACGGTCACCGACCTCGTGGTGAGTGAGGGTGCCGATGAGCACGGCGCGCGAGAGCGGGTGGCCGGCATGCTCGACGCCGTTCGGCCCGACGACGTCGTGCACCGTGACGGATGGCGGCTGGGACCGCTGTCCGCCCTCGACGTCGCGGTGCCCGAGCCCGCGATGACCGATCGTGGCGGCGCCCGGCTGCTGGGCCTGGCAACCGGGGGCCAGATGGTCGCGGTGGCCACTGTGGAACCGGAGCTGCATCCGCTCGCCGCCGCGGTGGCCGAGGCCGCCCGCGCCGTGGGACGCCTGGTGGTGGCGGGCAAGGCCTCCGGGGTGGCGGCCCGGTTGGGCGCCGACGCCGTTGCGGGCGGCTCCCGGACGGCCGCGTCGGTGCGCGCATTGCAGGTCGCCGGCGGAGCCGTCATCCTGATCGCCGGTCGTCACGACACTGCCCTGACGGCGGCGGATTGCGGAATCGGCGTCACCGTGCCCGGACGGCGGCCACCATGGGGCGCGCATCTGCTGTGCGGCGGCGAGCTTACGGACGTGTGGCTGACATTGCAGGCCGCGGTGCTGGCGCGTCAGGCCGGTGACCGCGGTGCGCGCCTGGCGATGCTCGGCAGCGCGGCGGGCGCCCTGCTCGCCTTCACGGGCCCCCCGGCCGGCGCGGCCCGGCGGGCAGGCCTGCCGGTGAACGTGACCGCGCTGGCCGCGATCGCCGCCTCGACGTGGTCGGTGTCCGGCTTGGCGCGCCGGGCGACACCGGCGGCGGCGGACACCACCGCGTGGCATGCCCTGGCGGTGGGGCAATTGTGGGAACACCTCCACACGTCGCCGGCCGGGCTGAATGCCGAGCAGGCTGCCGCGCGCTGCCTGGACGAGCCGACCGCAACGGCCGGCGATGAAGCGGGCCTGCTCCGCGCCTCGATCGACGAGCTCGACACCCCGTTGACCGCGCCGCTGGCGGCCGGCGCCGGAATGTCCGCGGTCACCGGAGCGGCCGGCGACGCGGTCCTCGTCGGTGGGGTGCTCGTCGCCAACGCGCTGCTGGGCGGAGCCCAACGGGTGACCGCGAACCGGGCGCTCCGCAAGCTGTTGCACCGTACCGCCCCGCGGGTGCGGCTGCGTCGCGCCGGCACCGAGACCGTCACCACCGCCGATGGGCTCGTGGTGGGCGACGTCATCGTGGTGCAGGCCGGCGACGCGGTGCCCGCCGACTGCCGGCTGGTGGAGGCGGACGCGCTGGAGATGGACGAGTCGGCGTTGACGGGGGAGTCCCTGCCGGTGGCCAAGGACAGCGCTCCGAGCACCGCGAGCGCGGTCGCCGAACGCACCAGCATGCTCTACGCCGGCACCACCGTGGCCGCCGGCACCGCCACAGCGGTGGTGGTGGCGACCGGGCACGCCACCGAGGCCGGACGCGGCGTGCACGCCGCCGCCGACCGGACGCCGTCGGGCGGCGTCGAGGCCCGTCTGCAGCAGCTCACCGCCGCGTCCCTGCCGGTCGCGGCCGGCGCCGCCGGGGCGCTGCTCGGGTCGGGACTGCTGCGCGGCCGGCTCGCCGCCAGTGTGGGCGAGGCCGTCGCCCTCGCCGTGGCGGCCGTGCCGGAGGGGCTGCCGTTCGTGGCGACCGTCGCGCAGCTCGCCGCCGCCCGCCGGTTGTCCCACCGCAACGTGCTGGTCCGCAACCCGCGGACCATGGAGGCCCTCGGCCGTGTCGACGTGGTCTGCTTCGACAAGACCGGGACCCTCACCGAGGGGCGCATCCGGCTGGGCTGCGTCAGCGACGGGCACCGCGACGAAACCTGCGATGCGCTCACCGGGCACCGTCGTACCGTGCTGGCCGCCGGGTTGCGCGCCACCCCCGTCGCCGAGGACGGCGAGGTGCTGCCGCACCCCACCGACCGGGCGGTCGAGGGTGCCGGGCGGCGCTGTGGGGTCGCGGTCACCGAGGAGGCGCCCGGCTGGCAGGCGGTACGGGAGCTGCCGTTCGAACCCGGCCGTGGCTTCCATGCGGTGCTGGGGCAGGATGCCGCCGGCCGGCGGATCAGCGTCAAGGGCGCGCCCGAGACCGTTCTGCCGCGCTGCATCACCCGCCGCGACGAACACGGAGAACGCAAGCTCAGCGACGCCGACCGCAACGACCTCGGTGCCGACGTCGAGCGCCTGGCCCGGCAGGGCTACCGGGTCCTCGCCGTCGCCGAACGCGCCGCCTCGGACAGCGGCCGCCTCGACGACGACCGTGTCGAACGGCTGACCTTCCTGGGCCTGCTCGGCCTCGCCGACCCGGTCCGGCCGACCGCCGCGGCCGCCGTGCGGCGGCTGCGCGCCGCCGGGGTCGACATCGCCATGCTCACCGGCGACCATCCCAGCACGGCCGCCGCCATCGCCGCCGAGCTCGGCATCCTCAACGGCCACCCACCGGTCATCGGCCCCGACATCGACGCCTGCACCGACGACGAACTCGCCAAACTCGCCGCCGATGCGACGGTCTTCGCCCGCGTGAGCCCGGCGCACAAAGTCACCATCGTCCGTGCGATGCGCCGCGCCGGTCGCATCGTCGCGGTCACCGGCGACGGCGCCAACGACGCCCCGGCCATCCGCCTGGCCGACGTCGGCATCGCCCTCGGCGACCGGGGGACCACCGCCGCGCGCGAAGCCGCCGACATCGTCATCACCGACGACCGAATCGAGACCATCGTCGACACCGTCATCGAGGGTCGTGCCCTCTGGGCCGCCGTCCGCGACAGCGTCGCGCTGCTCCTCGGCGGCAACCTCGGCGAGATCGCCTTCACCGTCGCCAGCTCACTGCTGGCCGCGCGGCCGCCCCTCAACGCCCGGCAACTGCTGCTGGTCAACCTCGTCACCGACCTGCTGCCCGCCCTGGCCCTGGCCGCCCGCCCACCCCGCAACATCAGCACCGAGGAGCTCCTGCGGGCCGGACCCGACGACTCACTGGGCGCATCACTGCACCGCGACATCGCCGTGCGCGCCGCCGCCACCGCTCTCGCCGCCACCGGCGGCTGGCTCGCCGCCCGGGTCACCGGCACCGCCGGACGGGCCGGCACCGTGGCGCTGGCCAGCCTCGTCGGCGCCCAGCTCGCCCAGACCGCCATGGCGTCCCGCGGCGACCCCCTCGTGCTCGCGGCCGCCGGCGGCTCCGCCCTCGCCCTCGCCGCTCTCGTCCAGACGCCTCTGACCAGTGTGTTCTTCGGTTGCCGGCCGCTAGGTCCGGTGGCGTGGGGGATCGTCGCGGCCGCCTCCGGCGCCGGTGCCGTCGTCGGCCGGACGGGAGGACGGCTGGCCTTCCACGCCCGCTCCACCTGAGTTTGTCGTTCAACCTCGGCGTCCGACGCGTACGCGGTCACCGGTGACGTGCACGTCTACCGGCTGGAGCGGGCCGGGCAGCGGTACCCGGTGCTCTGGACGACCGGGGTGCCCACCACCGTACGGCTGCCGCAGGAGTGGAGCCCGCGGCAGGCGACCACGCTGGGCGGTGTCACGTCTCCCGATGACGACGGACCGGACGCCGCGGCTCGGCCTGGAGCCGGTCCTGATCGCCTCCTGATCACGTGCCGACCACGACCGGCCGCCCGGCATTCCGGGCGGCCGGTCCCGCGGTGGCGGAACGAGCGGGCAACCTCGACGAGGGATACCTGGCCGGTCGGACGTCGCCCCCTGCGAAACGCTCATCGGGACCACGACGGCACGGACCTCAGCAGGGCTGAGCGGGAAGAGCTGAGGCCGGCGCCGCTGGGCAGCGCCGACGAGTGCAGTCCGCCGAATAGACGGGGGTGGTGCGCTGTCCCCGCTGGACCATGCGCCGGAGCGACCGGCTCATGAGGCACCGTTCTCCGCGTGTCCGGACGAGCCCGGCGACAGCTCAGCTTAGATTGAGACAGGCAAGGCGGGCGCCGGCGGTGCCGGCCTTGCCCGGCTCGGTGTGGGTGTGCTCGGCGTGCAGGACCAGCGAGCGCGGTGGCGTGCGGAACACCCACTTGTTGAACGAGGCCGACGCACCGCTGCCTGCAGCGTTGGTGTGCACGTCCAACCAGACCTCGTTCTCCGGGTTGGCGAATGCGGGATCAGTCGACGGCTGAACCGGGTCCGGCACCTGCTGATAGTGCGGGCCCGCCGCCGCCGGAGCGGCTCCGCAGGCATTGGCGTGCAGGTGAGCGCCGTACGCCTGCCCTGGCTTGAGACCGTGGACGAGCAGGAACGTACGGGTCCGCTTGGGTCCGGAGACGGACCACACGGCTACGCGGGCGCCGGCCGGCACGCGTTCGGCGTCGTAGCTGTAAGCGCCGCCGGCCCCGTCAGCATTGGGAGCGCCGACTGCATGCAGTACGACCAGCCGGGGCGCCGCCGTGGCTGGGGCGGGCGACAGGGCCAGGACCGCCACGGTAGCCGCCGAGCCGGCCAGCACGGACCGCAACATGAAGCTCATGAATGTTGTCTCCCTGCACCGGGCGCCATCTGGACGGCCAGATCGGGGCGGGACCACGGGTGAGGACTCGCCGGTGAGCAGATCTGTCGGGCGCCTACACCACACTCAACGAATGAGAGCGGCTCTCGGTTCACCGCTCCGGCCGCTAGATCAGCGTCGCGCCGACCGATTCTCAGGGCCCACCGCTGCCTCGACGTTCGTCAAGCCTGGCACTGCGACTCAGCACACGTCGACGCCCGGCAGACGATCGCCGCCAGTCGGATGCAGGGGATGCCCGTCGGTTGGGCGACGGTGAGATGGAGGAGGCTCACGAGCAGTCGACGTCGTTGCGGGTCTGGCGGGAAGAACAGGACCGGGCGCATGTCGTGGCGACCCGCCGCAACGACGACGTGGTCACCACCAGCACGGGATTCGCTCGCGTAGTACGACATGTGGCGCCGTACCCGGTGCGGCCCGGTTGCCTTGCTCCTGGTCAAAGAGTTGCGGCGGCAAGGGCGACGAGTGCCACCAGCGGTGGCGCGGCCTGGACCGCGGCGGCCCGGGCGAAGCGGCGGTCGGTGGCCAGCAGCACGGCGCCCGCGCCGGCCATGCAGGCGCCGGCGAAGCCGATCAGGGAAGCGCCCGCGACGGTGCGGCCCGACGCGGTCGCGGCGACGCCGGCGAGCACGCCCAGGGCCAGGAACAGGTTGTACCAGCCCTGGTTGAACGCCATCGGCCGGATGGCGTCGGCGTCGTGCTGTGACGTGACGAGAAAGCGCCGCCAAACCGCCGGGCGGGTGAAGCGCAGGCTCTCCAGCACGAAGAACTGGACGTGGACGAGGGCGGCCAGGGTGGCGGCCACGAGGGCGACGAGGAGCACGGAGATTCCTTCCCAGTTTTGAACCGATCGGTTCAGAAAGTATGCTGTACCGATCGGTACAGATTCGTCAAGGGGAAGCCATGGCGCGCACCAGGTCGTTCACGACGGCGAACGCGGTGCGCGCTGCCCGCGACCAGTTCTGGGAGCACGGGTACGAGGCCACCTCCCTGGCCGACCTCGAACGGGTCACCGGACTCAACCGATCCAGCATCTACCAGGCGTTCGGCAGCAAGCATCAGCTCTTCTCCCTGGCCGTGGAGAGCTACCTCGCCGAGGTGGCGGCGCCGCGCCTGGCAGCCCTGGAGGCGCCCGGCGCCGGTATCGCGCAGGTGGTCGAGTACCTCGAATCGCTGGCCGCCGTCATGGCGGACGCCCCCGGCTCCCTCGCCGGGCGCGGTTGCCTCGTCGTGAACACCATCACCGAGCGCGCGGGGCACGATCCGGAGGCACACGCGGTGGGCGTCGCCTACCGCGACAGGCTGCTGCGCGCTTTCGCGGGCGCCCTTCCGCCGGAAACCGCCGCGCACCGGGCCGAGTTGTTGACCGGCGCGGTGATCGCGGTCCTGGTCACCGCCCGCCTTGCTCCCGCGGCGGCCGCCACCCTGGCCCGTGCCGCCGCGATGGAGGCACGCAGCTGGCGGTGAACCCTGTCGGCTTCGAAGGCGAGGGCGGGACCGCCGCCTCTCACCAGCAATGCGCCGCGAGCCTGAACGTGGCGTAGAGCCGGGCATTGGCGCCGGGCAACTGCTCGGGCGCGACCACGGACGGCAGCAACGCCCCCATCGCGGTGTCTGCGAGGGTTTCGCCGGTCCCCAGAAGGAACAGCACCGCATAGATGGCGGCGACCGTGACGGTCTCCGTCGCGATGGTCACCGCCAGCGCGGCCAGGGCGACGGCGCGGACCAGGTTGACCGCGACGACGAGCAGGCGTCGGTCGAGCCGGTCGACGTAGGCGCCACTGATCAGGGCGAACAGCAACCACGGCAGCTGCTGGACGAAGACGGCACCGGCGATCGCAGCCGGATCGTCGGTGACCGACGCGACCAGCAGCGGGCCGGCGGCCATGGTGACACCATCACCGAGGTTCGACACCGCCGAAGCGGTCCACAGTCGGGTGAAATCCGCGCCGAGACGCGCGGATACAAGGGCACGCAAAAGAGCTCCTCGAGCCAAGAAAGGAAACGGTCGTCTCAGGACCGCTCCGCGGCGAGGAGCACACCGCCGGGACGCCCGGCGGTGAAACCGGTCAGCGCGCGGTGTGCTCTCGCAGCGAAACGGGGACCGTCACCAGGCCGAGGCGCATACCAGCTCCTAACTGTGGATCAATGCTTCAGGGATGATAGCCCCGCACATGGCCGAGGCTCGAACGGTTACCCCGGCGACCCCGCTTCGGGTGGTAGCAGTCGGTCAGCTCGGCACGGCACCCCTGCGAGAGCCGTTCGCTATGCCGTCACCGTGACGCCAAACCGAACGCCGGCCGGGCGGCACCACCTCGCCTCATGGCACTGACCAGCAGCGTCAGCTTCAAAACAGGCACTGACCTCCCTCGGCCGAGTGGTCCTGGCCGGTGCCGGTGGTCATGCCGCTGTCGGAAGTCGCGGTGCGATCCCGGCGAGGGCGGCCCCCGCGCTTAACATCCAATTAACATCTTCGATTTACTTCGGCGTCATCGTCCGCACGCCTGCGAGTCGCCTGCCCGGCATAGCGTCGGACCACCAGTAACGGCGGTCCGAGCCGGAGGCCATCATGGAATACGTCCTCGTGCAGGTGCTCATCCAGGTCCTCAGCGCCGTCCTGATCGCCTTGGCCACCGCCGCCATCCGCCGCGTCTTCGCCTGGCTCTGACCCGCCGACGCGCGAACCCGAGCGGCCTCCGGCCGCTCCCGCCGTCGCCGGCACGCCGACCCGCCGTCGTCGGTGCTCGCGGCTTCAGGCAGTGGCGTCGTGTCCGGCCCTTTGCGCAGCCGGGTTGAGCAGTGCCTGGGCGAACCGAGCCGTCTGCTGTGGTCCCAGCGTCGTCGCCGGGTGATCCGGGCGGCGAAGGCGCCGGCGGCTCGCGCGCGGCCCCGGTAGGCGAGGGCCGCGGCGGTGACGGCTACCGGGTGGTCTGCGGAGCGCACCAGTTGGTGCAGCCGTCGCTCGATGCGGCGCTCGACATGTACCTCGCACTGTTCTTCGTGCTC
Organism: Couchioplanes caeruleus; assembly: GCF_003751945.1. Taxonomy (NCBI): domain Bacteria; kingdom Bacillati; phylum Actinomycetota; class Actinomycetes; order Micromonosporales; family Micromonosporaceae; genus Couchioplanes; species Couchioplanes caeruleus. Next base: position 7,445,507 of record NZ_RJKL01000001.1, read on the forward strand.
GAGGCCGGCCCGGCTGCGGTTACCGAAAGGTGCCCGGGTAACTGAAAAGTGCCTTCTTCTCATCCCGGGATCGCTCTCCTACGGTGACTAGGTAACCGAAAGAGAGGGGCTGCGACATGGCTGTGACCTTGGTGAACCCGGTAGGACTGCCGGATGCGGGTGTCTATAAGCACGTCTCGGTGGCGACGGGCTCGAAGCTGGTCCACGTCGCGGGGCAAGTCGCCTGGGATGCCGGGGGCAAGCTGGTCGGCGAAGGGGATCTCGCCGCGCAGGTCGAGCAGTGCTACGTCAACGTCCACACAGCCCTGTCGGGCATCGGCGCGACATTCGACGACGTGGTGAAGCTGGTCGTGCACGCGGTCGACTGGCAGCCCGCGAAGATGCCGCAGTTGGTCGAGGGCATCGAGCGGGCGAAGGCGCGGCTGGGCATCACTGCGGCCCCGCCGGCGTCACTGTTCGGCATCGTGGCGCTGGACGTGCCAGAGCACCTGGTGGAGATCGAGGCGACCGCCGTGCTCGACTAACCGCGTCGGCGGGCGGCCTCGATGTGGCCCAGATACTTCTGGGTCCAGCCGCACATTCCGTCGACGACAGCACGCAGGGCGACGCCCGCTTCGGTGAGGGCGTACTCGACGCGCGGCGGGATCGTGGGGTGCACGGTCCGCTCGATCAGACCGTTGTGCTCGAGCATGCGGAGGTTCTGGGTGAGCATCTTGTGGCTGATTCCACCGATGTGGTCGCGCAGCTCACCGAAGCGCATCGTGCGCTGACCGAGAAACTCCACGATGAGGAACGCCCACTTGTTCGCGATGTCGGAGAAGATCTCCCTCGCCAAGGAGTCGGCCCGGGCCAGGTCGGCTTCGGGCGGCAGCGCCGCGATCTCGTTCCTCGTACCCATCGGGTCACTCTTTCCCAGTTCCTCGGTCACATCGGGTGCGGCCCAGGGTGTCACGTCGCGCGTCCGCGTACCCAGTGCGGCCCAGCACTGCTGCGCGGCCGCCGTGTCCGGGAGGCGGATCCCTGGTGAACCGGTCGGCCTGGACGCCGTTGGTGGTCTTCGATACCGGATGCCCGTGGAATCGCCCATCGGCGTTCATCTTCCGCACCGGCGCCGTCAAGCCGCGCGAGGTCAGATCCGAGGAACCCATCAAGGAGGTTCCATGGATCGGCGAACGATGTTGCGGGCCGCTGTCGTCGGCGCGGGAACGGTGGCCTTGCCGTTCACGGCCTGGTCTGCGGCGTACGGGGCGCCGGCGCAGAACGCGCCAGGACCGTACGGTCCGCTGCAGCCGGCGGACGCCCACGGCATTCAGTTGCCCGCCGGTTTCACCAGTTCGATCGTCGCCCGTTCCCGGCAGGTGGTGCCCGGTACGTCGTACGTGTGGCATGACGCCCCCGACGGCGGTGCGGTGATCCCGAACGGCGCCGGTTGGATCTACGTGTCGAACTCCGAGGTGAGCGCGGCCGCCGGCGGAGGCGCCTCCCGGATTCTCTTCTCCTCCACCGGAGCTGTCGTCGGGGCGTCCCGGATCCTGTCCGGTACCAACAGCAACTGCGCCGGCGGTAAGACGCCGTGGAATACCTGGCTGTCGTGTGAGGAGGTCTCGTTGGGCCGGGTCTTCGAGACGTACCCCCTGGGCGGGACGGCGGTGGCGCGTCCGGCGATGGGCCGGTTCAAGCACGAGGCCGCCGCCGCTGATCCGGTACGACAGGTGATCTACCTGACCGAGGACGAGACGGACGGCAAGTTCTACCGGTTCCTGCCCACGACCTGGGGCGACCTCTCCTCGGGCACGCTGCAGGTGCTCCGCGCGGGCAGCGCGACCTCCGGGTCGTTCACCTGGGCTACCGTTCCCGACCCGGACGGTTCGCCGACCGTGACCCGGCGGCAGGTGTCCGGGGCGAAGACGTTCAACGGGGGAGAGGGCTGCCACTACGCCGACGACACCGTCTGGTTCACCACCAAGGGCGACAACCGGGTCTGGCAGATCAACCTCGTCAGCAACACGTACGAGCTCGCGTACGACGACAACCTGGTCAACCCTGGTGCCGCCCCGCTGACCGGCGTCGACAACATCACCGGCTCCACCGCAGGGGACCTGTACATCGCCGAGGACGGCGGCAGCATGGAGATCTGCATCATCACCCCTGATGACAAGGTGTCGTCGTTCCTGCGGATCACCGGCCATAGCGGCTCCGAGATCACCGGACCGGCCTTCACGCCCGCCGGCGACCGGCTGTACTTCTCCTCGCAACGCGGCACGTCAGGCTCCTCCTCCGGCGGCATCACCTATTGCGTCACCGGTCCTTTCCGCCGGTAGGCACGGCTGCCCGCCTTGCGCCCTTCGGCAGCAAGGCGGGCGTCATGGCAGCGAGGTTCGAAACTGGTCGTCGTCGACGGCGCAGGGCGGCCGGTTCCACGGCGGGCGGGACACCGTGGCCGACCAGCAGGTTGGGCAGTGGCGTCGCGGCGCCAGGACGCGGCACCGCTCGGGCGACGCCCGCAGTGTCAACGAGGGCGGGACCGGCGATCAGGCCGGCGACGGCGCCCCCGGCAGCGGCCATGAACCGGCGGCGACCCACGGTCGGTGGCTGATCCGGCGGCCTTGGCGGCGGGGGCGATGCATCGAAATAGAGGGGCATACGTCGATGCTCGGAGCTGCCGAGTGGCCACCGACACCGTACTCATGCGAACGCCGTGTCAACAGCCCATGTCCGGCAGACAAAGAAACCCATCGATGTCATCGGTATGTTGTGTGAGTGGCTCTCACTCTTCACCGTGATGTCGCGAAACCCTCACCTGAACGGCGCGCAGGTGTTGGTCGGTAGGGGTTGGCTGGCGCGCGTCCCACTCACTGAGAAGGAGCTCACGCACGTGCCTACCTCTCGTCGTACCTTCCTGGCCGGCGGTACCGCCGCAGGCGTCGGTCTCGCCGTCGCCGGCGCCGTCCCGTCTCTGGCCCAGGCCACCCCGGGCCGGCCGCGCCGGGACGGCGGCCATGTGCCGTTCCCGCCGCTCGTCGACGACCCCGACGGCATCCTGGCGCTCCCTGAAGGGTTCAGCTACGCCATCGTCACCCGGACCGGCGTGACCCGGCTCGACCGCGGCCAGGGCCTGACCCCGTCCAGCCCCGACGGCATGGCCGTCTACCACGCCGGCCGCGGCCGCTACACGCTGATCCAGAACCATGAGATCGACCCGGGCGAGGAGTTCGGCGTACCGCACGTCAAGGGCACAGTCTACGATCCGGGCGCGGTCGACGCGGGCGGCTGCACGGTGATCACGACCGACCGGGCCGGCCGCAATCTCGGCGAGTTCGTCGCCATCTCCGGCACTGTCGCCAACTGTGCCGGCGGCCCCACCCCGTGGGGAACGTGGCTGACCTGCGAGGAGACCGAGGACCGGGCCGGAGACAAGTGGACGGAGGGCGGCCGGGCCGGCGTCTTCCAGAAGGACCACGGCTACGTCTTCGAGGTCTGGGCGGACGGCACCGCGAACCCGCGGCCGATCAGGTGCCTGGGGCGCTACGCCCACGAGGCCCTGGCCATCGACAAGGATCGCACCCACATCTATCTGTCCGAGGACGCCGACGGACCCAACGGCCTCTTCTACCGCTGGACCGCCCCGCGTGGCGTCCGGGTCGGTCCGGGCGTGCTCACCCGCCTCGCCCCGGACGCCGGCGTCCTCGCCGCGATGCAGATCATCATGGACGACGGCTCGGTGCTGCCGGACGTCGCCTACCTGACCTCCGCCCAACTCGGCCGTCCTTTCCCCGTACGGTGGATCGAGGTGCCCGAGCGCGACGCGAAGACCACACCGGTGCGGGAGCAGTTCGCCGACGGCCAGGTCACACGCGGACGCAAGTTCGAGGGCGTGTGGGGCACCGACGAGGGCGTGTACGTCGTCAATTCCTTCGCCTGGGAGGATGGCGATCTCCCTGCGGACGCGGTCCCGCACGACGGCATGGTCTGGTTCTACAACTACCGCGCCAAGACCATCCAGTTGGTCACCTACTTCCCGCACCAGAGCACGTCGGAGGAAGGCGCGCCGGCCAAGTACACCGACCTGGCCTTCGACGGCCCCGACAACGTGACCGTGACACCGTGGGGAAGCCTCGTGCTCGCCGAGGACGGCGCCGGCGCGTCCCACGTGCTCAGTGCCTTCCCGGGCGGCCCGACGTACGCGATCGCCCGCAACCAGCTCAACGACTCCGAGTTCTGCGGACCGACCTTCACCGACGACGGCGAGGTGCTCTTCGTCAACATGCAGGACCCCGGCCTCACCCTGGCCATCACCGGCCCGTGGCAGAAGTACCTCGGCTGAACCGATCGAGCCGGGCGCCGGCGGCACCCCCGACACATGTCGAGGGCGCCGCCGGCATCGGCGGTCTGCACATGCCATGGCGGCGACTAACGCCGCGAACAGCGGCGTCCGAGCCGCTGTTCACCGGGGATTCATGTTGAGCCGACCGGGCCGGGGTATCCCGCGGAGCATGGCCGACGACGGCACGATCCTGGTCTTCGCACCGGTTCCGCAGCTCACCATCACCATCGAGCAGCAGGGCGAGACGCCGGAGCTGCACGTTCACCCCGGCGGGCAGGGCATCTGGCAGGCCCGGATGTGCGCCGCACTGGGCGCGCCGGTCACGCTCTGCGCCGCCGTCGGCGGCGAGATCGGCGATGTCATCGCCCGACTGTTGGAACGCGAGGATGTCCGGGTACGCATCGTCGCGCGCGACACCGGCAGCGGATGGTACGTCCATGATCGCCGTGACGGTTCGCGGTCCGAGGTCGCGGAGCATCCCGGTGTGCCGCTGGGCCGCCACGACCTCGACGCGCTCTACACTGCCGCGCTCGCCGAGGGCCTGCGTGCCCGGATCGCGATACTCAGCGGCGCCGCGGGCCCCCAGGTCGTCCACCCCGACGTGTACCGGCGGCTCGCCGCCGACCTCAACTCCCATGACGTCCGTGTGGTGGCCGACCTCACCGGTGACCATCTCAGCGCCGTGCTGCAGGGACGGGTGGCCTTCCTCAAGGTGAGCCACGAGGAACTCATCGACTCGGGCCGCGCTCCCGGCGACGACGACGGCGCCCTGCTCGACGCCGCGCACCAGTTGCGGGCCGAGGGCGCCGAGGCGGTGCTGATCAGTCGGGCGGACCGGCCCGGCATCGCCCTGCTCGGCGACGACCCGCTCCTGGTCGGCCTGCCGGCCTTGCAGACCGTGGACCACCGCGGCGCCGGCGACTCGATGACCGCCGGAGTCGCCACTGTGCTCGCCCGCGGCGGCGACCTTCCCGAAGCCGTCCGCACCGGCGCCGCCGCCGGAGCGCTCAACGTCACCCGCCACGGCCTGGGCACCGGCCACCGCGACGCGATCGCCGCCCTCGCCGACCGGGTCGCCCTCACCCCGCTGAACGCCGGCTGATCGCCGCACAGCGGTACGGCCACCAGCAGCGGCTCGATGTGGCGCCTGATGCCGCTGAGTTGGAGGAGGCCCGGTGGGAAGGGGGGTGATATCCCTCTGCGGATCCCGGCTCAGCTTTCGGTGGCGTCTACCGATTAAGCGCACTGTGTGGGCTCAGAGCAATGGCGGCGCTGCCGTTCAGACGGCAACTTGCCCGGCCGCCACGGGTGGTGCGCTGAGTGCTACCTCGCTGGCTTACCTCAGTGTCGACCGGATGGGTCTGATCACGGACTGGAACCCGGCCGCGGAGCGGATGTTCGGCTGGACCCGCGCGGAGATCGTCGGACAGCCGGTGGCCGACACGATCGTGCCGCCGCAGATGCGTGCCGCGTTTCTGGTCACGTTCACCCGTCACCTGGTGACCGGTGACACCAGCTCGTTGGGTCGGCGGCTGGAGTTGCCGGCCCGCCACCGCGACGGCCACGAGCTGCTCATCGAGATCACCATCGACCTGGTCAACAACGGCGCGGACGGGTTCTGCGCGTTCGCCCACGACAGCACCGGCCGACGCGAGGCCGAACAAGCGCTGTGGGAGAGCAACTCCCTGGTGCAGGCCATCCTCGACCACACCACCGCGGTGATCTCCGCCAAGGACCCCGATGGAAAGTACCTGTTCGTCAACCGCGAGTTCGAACGACGCTTCCAGGTCGCGGCCGGGGAGTTGGTCGGTCGGACCCAGGCCGACGTGCTTCCCGCCGCGCTGGCGGCGGTCTCCCAGGAGCGCGACGAGCAGGTGCTGCGCAGCGCCACCGCCTCGACCAACCTGGAGGAGCTTCCCGCCGGCGACGAGTTGCAGCAGTACATCGTCACTCGGTTTCCCCTGCTCGACCCGAGCGGGGTACCGCGCGGGGTGTGCTCGATCTCGATCGACGACACCGCGCGCCGGCGCAGCGCGGAGGCGCTGCGCCGCAGCGAGGAACGCTTCGAGCGGATCGTGAGCAACATGCCCGGCATGGTCAGCCGGTTCGAGTTCGCCCCGAACGGGGCCATGGCGTTCAGCTACGTCTCCGACGGCTGCCGCGAGGTCTTCGGTGTCGAACCCGAGGCGGTCCTCGCCGACGCCACCGTCATCACCAGCCTGTTCGGCCCCGAGGAGACCAAGTCGATCGTCGACAGCATGCGGGCGTCGGCGATCAGCCTCGAACACTGGCGCTGGGAGGGGCATGCGACCCTGCCCACCGGGGAGCGCCGCTACCTGCAGGGCACCTGCCGCCCGGAACGCCTCCCGGACGGCACCCTGGTCTGGGACGGCCTCCTGCTCGACCGTACCCGGGAGAAGAGGGCCGAGCGCGACTCCGCCCGCGCTCGCCGCGATCTCCATCAGTTGATCTCGTCGCTACGCGGCTATGCCTTCACGGTCAAGGCGCAGCCCGATGGCAGCGTTCGCGGCGTCTACAGTAGTGCCGACGGCTCGGAGATCTTCGGCGGGCCGATGACCAGCCACGGCGACTCCCTCGCCGCGGCCATCGCGGCGCTGGTGCACCCCGAGGACCAGCCGAAGTACGCGGCCTTCTGGGCCAGCACACGGGCCGGGCAGCCGGGCGACCTGACCTGCCGGATCATCGGTTACGACGGTGTCCAGCGGTGGGTCTTCATCCGGCTACGCCCGCGGCCGGAGGACCCCACGACGCTCGACGGCGTCTGCTGCGATCTGACCCCGCTGCCCGGCAGCCCGGCGACGTCATGACCGGCACCGTGGCGCCCACCGGCTACCAGGACCGCATGCCTCGCCAGGTCGGGGAGCTCGCCGTACCGGTGAAGCCCGTCGCCGCGAGCACCCCGCTCGCCGACGTTCAGGCGATCCTGCGCGAGGATCCGCTGCTGCCGGGCGTCGTCGTCCGCGCCGTCGATGGTCAGCTCCGGTTGCTGAGCCGCGTCCACGTCGAGCACGCCGCCGTACCGGGGCTCGACCGCGTGCCCACCATGGGCGACCTGCCGCCGGCCGAGACCCTGAAACTGCGGGCCAGCACGGCGGTCGACGTCGCCGCGGAAGCGGCGCTGGCCCGACCGTCCGCGACCCGTGACGACGCCATCCTCATCACCTGGCCGCACAACCGGTACGGCATCGCGCCGATGCTGGACCTCATCGCCGCCATGGCCCGCCGCTACGTGCGACTCACCCGCACCGACGCCCTCACCGGACTCGCCAACCGCCACGCCCTCACCACCCGCGGCGAGGAATGGCTGCGCGAACACACGGATGGTGCGCTGCTCGTCATCGACCTCGACCGGTTCGCAGAGATCAACGAAGCCCTCGGCTACCAGGGCGCCGACCAGATCCTGCGCCAGGTCTCCGCCGCCCTCACCGAGGCGGCCGGAGACGACGACATCGTGGCCCGCCTCGACGGCGACCAGTTCGCGGTCCTGCTCACCGACCGCCCGGAGGCCGGCACCGAAGCCGGCCCCGACGGATGGACGGAGCGGATCGCCCACCAGCTCGCCCAGCGGGCCCGCGGCCCGTTCACCGTCACCGGCATCCCGGTCAGCGTCGAGATGAGCATCGGCGTCGCCCACACTGCCCAGGCAGGCAACGACGTCGACACCCTGCTGCGCCGGGCCACCATGGCCATGCAGGTCGCCAAGCGGGCCCGCACCGGCGTCGAGGCGTGGGATCCGCACGCCGCCGCGGCCCGCGGCACCGACCTGCGACTGATGGCAGAACTACGCGCCGCCACCACCCGCGGGCAACTGCGCCTGCACTATCAACCCCTCATCGCCGCCGCTGACGGCCGCCCGCACGGCGTCGAGGCTCTCGTCCGCTGGCAGCACCCCGATCGTGGCCTGCTGCCGCCCGGAGTGTTCCTGCCCGACGCCGAACGCTCCGACATCATCATCGACCTCACCGACTGGGTCCTCGCCGAAGCCATCGGCCAGGCCGCCACCTGGCGGAGCGCCGGGACGCCGATGCCGGTGTCGGTCAACATCTCCGCCGCCTACCTCGCCCAGGAGCGGGCCGTGGCGACCATCGCCGCGTTGCTCGCCGTGCAGCAAGTGCCGGCCGACCTGCTCACCGTCGAGATCACCGAGAGCACCATGATGACCCACCCCGAGCGGGCCGCGACCCGCCTGGGTGCCCTGCGCAAGCTCGGCGCACGGGTGTCGGTCGACGACTTCGGCACCGGCTACACCTCGCTCGCGCTCCTGCCCGAGCTGCCCATCGACGAACTGAAGATCGACCGCAGCTTCGTCTCCCGGATGGTCGACTCCGCCCCGCACGCCGCCATCGTGCGTACCGTGACCGACCTGGCGAAATCCCTCGGAGTGACCGTCGTCGCCGAAGGCATCGAAGACGAACCGACCGCGGACGCCCTCCGCGCGCTCGGCGTCGACCTGCTGCAGGGTTACCACTTCGCCCGCCCGCAGAGCCCCGAACTGCTGCAGCTTCCAGGACTGTCCCGCCAACGGTGTTGACCGACGACCGGGGCGGCGACGTGCCGCCGGCCCCGTGCCGTCGTTCGTCGCTCGCCGGTTACGGCTGGTTGGTGAGGTAGCCGCCCATCGTGGTGAAGTACTCCGCCGCGGGCAGTTCCCGACCGTCGTGGGTGCGTACCCGCTTGATGGCCAGCCCGTGGTTGCGGCCGGTGCGTGCGTCGGCGCCGGCGACGATGACGACCGCGTCGCCCTCCTGGTAGAAGATGCGCCCCGGGGTTCCGCCGTAGCGTCCCTGCGACACCGCGGCGGCGAGAATGTCGAGTTGCTGGCCGCGGTGGTAGGTGAAGGCGCTCGGGTACGGGGCGCACTGGGCGCGCACGAGTCGCTCCAGATCCTCCGCCGGCCAGTTCCAGTCGATGCGAATGTCTTCGGTGGAGCGCTTGTGGAAGAAGCTGGCCTTGGACCGGTCCTGCTTGACCCAGTCGGTGCGCCCGGAGGCGATCAGTGCCAGGCCGTCCACCGTGATGGGACCGAACAGCTCGAGGGTCTTGTGGAACAAGTCCGTCGTGGTGTCGGTCGGGCCGACGGGTACCGCGCGCTGCAGGACGATGTCGCCGGCATCGAGCTCGTCGTTCATCATGTGGGCGGTGACGCCGACCTCCTTCTCCCCGTTGATGAGCGCCCAGATCAAGGGCGAGAAGCCGGCGTAGGCGGGGAGCAGGGAGTCGTGGATGTTGAGGGTGCCCCGGGGCGGCAGGTTGAAGATCTGCGGGGGGATCCAGGTCCGCCAGTTGGTCGCCACGATGACGTCCGGTGCCGCCTCCTTGAGGGCGCTCATCAGGTCCTCGTCGTCGGGGCGGTTGCGGATCAGCACCGGCACCCCGTGCTGCTCCGCCAGGTCGGCGACGGAGTCGTCCCAGATCTTCTCGTAGGCATGATCGCTCTTCGGGTGGGTGACGACGAGCGGGACCTCGTGCTCGGAGTCGAGGAGCGCCTGCAACGTGCGGTGCCCCCAGGTCTGGTAGCCGAACATGACGACCCGCATGACGTTCCTCCTTGTGGCGCGGCACTTATTGCGCTGTAGTAAAGCAAGGCTTACCTAAGCAACGCAACGCGGCCCCTGTGTCGCAGGTCGACCCGTGTGTCGACCCCCACCTCACGATGACATCGAAGTTAGGTTAGGTTAGCCTAAGGCGGCTCCCAGGGGCCTCCATAGTGGCCTGCCGGCGTCCCCCGGCTACCCGACTGACCTGCGTTGCCCCGCCGAGACGGCGGGTTCCCCGACCGGCTTCACCAGCGGCCAGCCCCGCGCGATGGGATGGACATGTCACACGATCTTGCAGGCGATGATCTTCCGGTATTCGACCTCGTCGGCATCGGGTTCGGCCCCTCGAACCTCGCGATGGCGATCGCGCTCACCGAGTACAACGCCACTGCCGGCATCGAGCGGGCAGTGACGGCGCACTTCCTGGAGCGGCAGCCGCGATTCGGCTGGCACCGCGGCATGCTCATCGAGGACGCGACGATGCAGGTCTCCTTCCTGAAGGACCTGGTGACGCTGCGAAACCCGGCCAGCGAGTTCAGCTTCCTCTGTTACCTGCAGAGCAAGGACCGGCTCGTCGACTTCATCAACCACAAGAGCCTCTTCCCGCTGCGGGTCGAGTTCCACGACTACTTCGAGTGGGCGGCCGCGAAGGTCGACGACCTGGTCACCTACGGGCACGAGGTCGTCGAGGTGCAGCCCGTCGTCCGCGACGGGGCCGTCGTCTACCTCGACGTCACCGCTCGCCAGGTCGGCGGCTCGGGCGAGGTCGTGGTGTACCGGGCCCGCAACGTGCTGGTCGCCACGGGCCTGCTGCCGAACCTGCCCGAGGGGGTCAGCGCGTCCCCGCGGATCTGGCACAACCGCGACCTGCTGTTCCGCGCAGCCGAGCTTCCCGTCGACGCCCCGTCGAGGTTCGTCGTCGTGGGTGCCGGGCAGAGCGCCGCCGAGACCGTCGCCCACCTGCATGAGCGCTTTCCGCGGGCCGAGGTCTGCGCGGTCTTCTCCCGGTACGGCTACAGCCCCGCCGACGACAGCCCGTTCGCCAACCGGATCTTCGACCCGGCGGCGGTCGACGACTACTTCGCCGCGCCCAGCGAGGTCAAGCAGCGGCTGATGGCGTACCACGGCAACACCAACTACGCCGTCGTCGACATGGACCTCATCGAGGACCTCTATGCCCGGCTCTACCGGGAGAAGGTGCTCGGGGTCGAGCGACTGCGGATCTTCAACGCCGCCCGCCTCGGCCAGCTCTCCGAAACCTCCACCGGCGTGCGAACCATCGTGGAGTCCCTGGTCAGCGGCGAGCAGACGGAGCTCGACGCGGATGCCGTGGTCTTCGCGACCGGCTACCGCCCCGCCGACCCGCTGCGGTTGCTGCCCGCGGTGGAGCCCTACTGCCACCGCGACACGCACGGGCGGACCCGGGTCGGCCGCGACTATCGCGTCACCACCTCACCCGAGCTCCGCTGCGGTATCTACCTGCAGGGCGCCACCGAGCACACGCACGGCATCACCTCCTCGCTGCTGTCGAACACCGCCCTTCGGGTCGGCGAGATCCTGCAGTCGGTCATCGAGCGGGGTCGTCCCGCCGTGCCGGTGCATGCCGCGGGCGCCGTCGAAGAGGTCGGCGCCGCCCGTTAGTGACAGGCGTCATTCCAGTCTTTCCCCGTCAAACTCCGTGAAAGGTCCCTCTATGTCCACATTGTTCGGTTCCTTCCGTCGGGCCAGACGCCTGAGGGCCGCTCTGCCTCTGACGACCGTCGCCCTCGTCTCCGCTCTGGCGCTCACCGCCTGTGGCGGTGCGAACGCCGAGTCCAAGAGCGGCGGCGCGACCGGCGCGAGCGGTGCGTTCCCGGTGAGCATCGAGCACAAGCACGGCACCGCGGAGATCAAGGCGGAGCCCCAGCGCGTCGTCACGCTCGGCCTCAGCGATCAGGATGCGGTCCTGGCGCTGGGCGTGAAGCCGGTCGGGGTGGTGGACTGGTTCAAGGAGAAGCCGTACGGGAAGTGGCCCTGGGCGCAGCCGCTGTGGGGCGACACCAAGCCGGAGATCGTCGGCGAGCGGGACGAGTACAACCTCGAGAAGATCGCCTCGCTGAAGCCGGACCTGATCATCGCGCAGTACTCCGGCATGAAGAAGGAGCAGTACGACAAGCTGTCGCAGCTCGCCCCGGTCGTCGGCCAGCCGAAGAAGTTCGAGGACTACCAGGCCCCCTGGCAGGACATGACCAGGGCGATCGGCAAGGCGCTCGGCAAGGAGGCCAAGGCGAACGAGCTGATCGACGCGGTCGGCAAGCGCTTCGCCGAGGCGCGCAAGGCGCACCCCGAGTTCGCCGGGAAGACCACCGCCGTGGCCGAGGTCTACCAGGCCGGCACCTACTCGGTCTTCTCCCCGAACGACCCGAAGATGCTGTTCCTCGCCGAGCTGGGCTTCACCGTCACGCCGAAGTTCCGTGAGGCGGTGGGCACGAAGAACGTGGCCGATTTCAGCTTCGAACGACTGGACATCGTCGAGGCCGACCGGCTCTTCTGGTTGGTCGCCGACGACGCGGCCGCGAAGCAGATCAAAGAGGACAAGCTGTACAGCAAGCTGAAGGTCGCCCAGGAGGGCCGGGACGTCTACCTGCCCTACGAGACCCCGCCGGTCGGCGCCGCCATGGCATTCAACACCGTGCTGAGCATCCCGTACGCCATCGACCAGGTGGTGCCGATGCTGACCGCCAAGAAGTAGCACCAGCATCTACGACCGGGCTCCAGTGACAGTGGCAAGGAAAGGCATCTCGACGATGTTCGGTGGTACCGGGGCCGGCGCGCCCCTGACCAGGGCGCAGACGGGTATCTGGCTGGCGCAGCAGATCGACCCGGAGAACGCTGTCTACAACATCGCCCGATACCTGGAGTTCCGTGGCGACGTCGACGTCGACGTCGACCGCCTGGCCGCCGCCGTGCGCCAGGTGGTCGACAAGGCGCAATGCCTGCATGTGCGGTTCGTCGTCGGGTTGGACGGCGAGCCCCGCCAGATCGGCGGGGAGCCGGTGGAATGGTCGCTGCCCGTCGTCGACCTCTCCGCCGAGCCGGACCCCGACGCGGCCGCCGCGGCGTGGATGCGGGCGGACCGCGAGCAGGTCGTCCATCTCGCCCGCGGCCCGCTGTTCGCCCATGCGCTGCTCCGGCTGGCGGCGGACCGGGTGCTCTGGTACGCCCGCTACCACCATCTCGTCATGGACGGCTACGGCGGAGCGCTGATCGCCCGACGGGTCGGCGAGCTCTACACCACCGGCGTCGTCGACTCGACGCGCGAGGCGTGGTCGGTGGACCGCCTGGTGGACAGCGACGCCGCGTACCGGGTCTCGGAGCGGTACCAGACCGACCGGGACTACTGGCACCGCCGCTTCGCGGACCGGCCGGAGCCGGCCCGGCTGCTCACCCGCGCGACAGAGCCCGTCGGTCGACTCGAGCGTCGCAGCGTGCGGCTCGGTCCGGACCAGGCGGGCCGGCTGCACAAGACGGCGGCCGACGCCGGCACCCGGGTGTCCCGGGTGGCCATCGCAGCCGTCGCCGTCTACCTGCACCGCGCCACCGGAGCGCAGGACATCGTCCTTGCGCTGCCCGTCACGGCCCGGGTGGACGCCGCGCTGCGGAACGTGCCCGGCATGGTGTCCAACGTGCTACCGCTGCGGTTGACGGTCCGCCCCGAGACGACCCCGGCCGAGCTGCTGGCCTCGGTGGCGACCGAGGTGGCGGGGCTCACCGCGCACTCCCGCTACCGGGGTGAGGAGCTGGCCCGCGACCTGGGCCTGCCCGATGGCATCGCCGAGCTCGCCGGCCCCAGCGTCAACATCTTCGCGTACGAGCACGGCATGCGACTCGGTGACCTCGAGGTCAGTGGGAACACTCTGTGGCAGGGGCCGGTCACCGACCTGTCCATCCTGGTCGAACCGCAGAGCGACGGGCGGTGCCTGCGGGTCGACCTCGAGGCCGACGCCGCGGTGTGCAGCCCGGCGGAGCTCGCCGAGCACGAGCGTCGGTTCCTGGCCGTCCTCGACGCGATCGTGACCCACCCCGATCGACCGGTAGGCACGATCGACCTCCTCCGCGGCGAGGAGCGGCTCGTACTCGAACGGTTCGGCACGGCCGAGCGCGAGGTGCCCGAGGTGACGTGGCCGGCCGCCGTCGAGGCGCAGGCGGCCCGCTCCCCGCATGCCGTCGCGGTGGTGTGCGAGTCCGAGCAGCTCTCCTACGCCGGACTCAACGCGGCCGCGAACCGCCTGGCCCGGGTGCTGCGCGACCGCGGCGTGCGCCCCGAGGACGTGGTGGCCATTGCGCTGCCCCGCTCGACCGAGCTGGTGGTGGCGCTGCTCGCCGTGATGAAGGCGGGGGCGGCGTACCTGCCGCTCGACGCCGACCACCCGGCCGACCGGATCGGCTACATGCTCGCCGACGCCGGCGCCCGGCTCGTCGTCTCGACCGCGGAGCTGGCGGCCCCGTTTGCCGACCTGCCGGGGGACTGCCTGCTCCTGGACGAGGCCGGCGCCGAGCTGGCCGCGGCCGACGACCGCAACCTGGAACTTGCGATCGGACTGCACCAGGCGGCCTACGTCATCTACACCTCCGGCTCCACCGGAGCGCCCAAGGGCGTCGTCATCTCCCACGAGGGCATCGGCAGCCTCATCGCGACCGCCGTGGACCGCCTCGGCGTCGACGCCGACAGCCGGGTGGTGCAGTTCGCCTCCGTCGGCTTCGACGTGGCCGTGTGGGACCTGTGCATGTCGCTGTGCGTCGGCGGCCGGGTCATCGTCGTCCCCACCGAGCGCCGGGTCGCCGGAGCGCCGCTCACCGATTACGTCACCGAGCACGGCGCCACCCACATGATCCTGCCGCCGTCGCTGGTGGCGGCGCTGCCCCCGGGCTGTGCCCTCCCCGACGGGGCGGTGCTCGTCGTGGGCACCGAGACCGTGCCCACCGAGCTGATCGCCCGCTGGGCGCAGCGGCTGCGGGTGGTGGCGGCATACGGGCTCACCGAGGCGACGGTCAACTCGACACTGTGGGCCGCGAAGCCCGATTGGCGCGGGCCCGTGCCGATCGGCGTGCCCGATCCCAACACCCGTTGCTACGTCCTCGACTCGGCGCTGCGCCCGGTCGGCGTCGGCGTGGAGGGCGAGCTGTACGTGGGCGGGCGCGGCCTGGCCCGTGGCTATCGCGGACGACCGGGCCTGACCGCGGAGCGCTTCGTCGCCGATCCCTACGGTGCTCCGGGCAGCCGGATGTACCGTACCGGCGACCGGGCCCGCTGGCGCGCCGACGGCAACCTCGACTTCCTCGGCCGGGCCGACCACCAGATCAAGATCCGCGGATATCGGATCGAGCCGGGTGAGGTCGCCAGCGTCCTCATGCGACACGCGTCGGTCGCCCAGGCGGCGGTCGTGGCGGCCGAGGACCACCGCGGGGTCAAGCGCCTCGTCGCCTACGTCACGCCGGTCGACGGCGACGTCGACCCCGCGACGCTGCGGGCGCACGCCGCCGCCGTCCTGCCGGAGTACATGGTGCCGTCGGTGATCGTCGGCGTGGACGGGCCGCTGCCGCTGACCCCCAACGGCAAGCTCGACACGGCCGCACTGCCCGCCCCGGACTGGACGGCGCTCGCCGGCGACGCCGCGCCGAGCACCCCCGCCGAGCACACCCTCGCCGCCCTCTTCGCCGAGGTGCTCCGCCTGCCCGCAGTCGGCGTCCACGACAGCTTCTTCTCGCTCGGCGGCGACAGCATCGTCGCGATCGCGCTGGTCAACCTCGCTCGCACGGCCGGCCTGGCGATCACCCCGCGGGACGTGTTCCGGCACCGCACCGTCGCCGCGCTGGCGGCGGCCGCCGGCCCGGCGCAAACGGGCCCGGTGGTCGCGGACAGCCCTGCCGCGTTCTCCCTGGTCGCCCTCGACCCGGCCGAGCGCACCGAGTTCGCGGCCCTGGTGCCCGATCTGGATGACGTGCTCCCCGCCACCCCGCTGCAGGAGGGCTTCTACTTCCACGCCTCCTACGACGACGCGGCGGGCGACGTCTACGCCGTCCAGCAGACCATCGACCTGCTCGGGGACGTCGACGCCGACGCGGTGCGCCGTTCGGTGCAGGGGCTGCTCGACCGGCACCCGCTGCTGCGCGCCGGCTTCCGCCAGCGCTCGGGTGGTCAGCTCGTCCAGCTCATCGCCGGCCGCGTCGACGTGCCGTGGCGCGCCGTCGACCTGACCGGCACCGCCCCGGCCGAGCGGCCGGCAAAGGCGGCACACGTCGCCGCGCAAGAGCGCGCGAACCGCTTCGACCTGGCTCGGCCGCCGCTGCTGCGGGCAGCGCTCGTCCGCCTCGACGCCGACCGGCACCGTCTCGTGCTCACCGTGCACCACATCGTGGTCGACGGCTGGTCGGTATCGATCATGATGCGGGAACTGCTCGACGGAGTCCGGGGCGAGCTGCCCGCCGGCCGCGACGCCCTGCACCGCGACTACTTCGGCTGGCTCGGCAGCCGGGACCTCGACGCCGCCCGGGCGGCCTGGCGTACCGCGCTCGCCGAGCTGGACGGGCCGACCCGGCTGCTGCCGGCCGAGGTCGGCGGCGCCGCGCCCAAGCCGGAGCAGCTCCGCGTCGAGCTACCCGCGACGACGACCGCCGGCCTCACCGCCCGTGCCCGCGAACGCGGACTGACCGCCAGTACCGTCATCCACGGCGCATGGGGGCTCCTGCTGGGTCGCCTCGTCGGCCGCGAGGACGTCGTCTTCGGCAGCACCGTCTCCGGCCGCCACGCCGACGTCGACGGCGTGCAGTCCCTGGTCGGACTCCTCATCAACACCCTGCCGGTACGGCTGCGGTGGCGGGCGGAGGAGCCCCTGGCGGACGTGCTGGCCCGGTTCCAGGACGAGCAGTCCGCCCTGATGGAGCACCAGCACCTCGGCCTGGCGGACATCCAGCGCCTGGTCGGCTGGGGCGAGCTGTTCGACACGTTGGTCGTCGTCGAGAACCTCCCCAGCGCGGGCGACCTGCGCGACGAGACGGGCGTCGAGCTCGCCGGCGTCGAGGTGCGCGACGCCACCCACTACCCGGTCGCCCTCACGGTGCTGCCGGGGGAGCGGATGGAGCTGCGCCTCGACCACGACCCCGATCGCATCGACGCCGCGGCGGCCGACCGCCTCGCCGCCGCGCTGGTACGACTCCTGGAGACGGTCATCGACGACCCGGACCGGCCGGTGGGCCGCCTCGACCTGGCCTCCGACGCCGACCGCGACGCGATGGCGAGCGAGCTGGCCGGTGCCCACCACGAGGTGCCGGCGATCACCCTTGCGGCCGCCGTCACGGCCCGGGCGCGCCGGAATCCCGACGCCACCGCGGTCATCTCCGCGGACGAGCGGCTGTCCTACGCCGACCTCGACGCTGCGGCGGACGCCGTGGCCCGGCGGCTGCGCGAGCGCGGCGCCGCCCCCGAGCGGATCGTCGCGGTCGCGGTGCCGCGGTCGGCACGGCTGCCCGTCGCCCTCCTCGGCGTGATGAAGACCGGCGCCGCCTATCTGCCGCTCGACCTCGACCATCCCGCCGAACGGATCGCGTTCATGCTCGCCGACTCCGGCGCGCGCACCGTGGTGACGACCCCGGAGGCTTCCGCGCTGCTGCCGCGCCTGGACGGAGTGGAGCCGCTGATTCTCGACGGGGCGGAGCCGGCCGGCGGGGTGACCACGGCCGCCTTCGACGCGGACCCGGCCGGCCCGGAACACCCGGCCTATCTGCTCTACACCTCCGGCTCGACCGGGCGGCCCAAGGGCGTTCTCGTGCCCCACCGCGCCGTCGTCAGCCAGCTCACCTGGGCATGCGAGCAATTCGGCTACCGCGCCGACGACCGGGTGCTGCACCAGTACTCCGCCACCTTCGACCCCTCCGTGCTGGAGATCTTCGCGCCACTGCTGGCGGGTGCGGCGGTGGTGATCGCCAAGCCGGACGGCCACCGCGACCCCGCCTACCTCGCCGAGTTGATCCGCCGGGAACGCGTGACCACCGTGGATCTGGTCCCGTCGATGTACGCGGCGCTGCTGCAGGCGACGGAGGGCAGCGGCGCGGACGGCTGGGCCGCCGGCCTGCGCCGGGCGTTCAGCGGCGGAGAGGCGCTCGGGGGCGGGCTGGCCCGCCGGTGGCGCGATCGGACCGGCGTACCGATGATCAACGTGTACGGCCCGACCGAGGCCACCGTCCAGGTCACCTCCTGGGAGTACGACGGCGCCGTCGACGCCGGCGTACCCATCGGGCTGCCGGCGTGGAACACCAGGCTGTACGTCCTCGATCCCTATCTCCGTCCGGTACCGGCCGGCGCCTCCGGCGAGCTGTACATCGCCGGCTCGCAGCTTGCCCGCGGCTATCACGGCCGTTCCGGGCTGACCGCCGAGCGGTTCGTCGCCGACCCGTTCGGCGCGCCGGGTGAGCGGATGTACCGCACCGGCGACCTGGTCCGGTGGCGGACCGACGGCGCGGTGGAGTACCTGGGCCGTTCGGACCACCAGGTCAAGATCCGCGGCAACCGGGTGGAGCTCGGCGAGATCGAGAACCGGCTCGCCGCGCTGCCGCAGGTCGCGACGGCGGTCGTGGCCGTGCGCACCGACGACCGCGGCGGCGCCCAGCTCGTCGGGTACGTCGTGCCGTCCGCGGGCGCCCGCCCCGACGGCGAGGCACTGCGGGCCGCGCTGGCCGGCGCGCTGCCGGAGCCGATGGTTCCCGCCGCGTTCGTCGTCCTCGACTCCCTCCCGCTCACCCCGGGCGGCAAGGTCGACCGGGCGGCCCTGCCCGCGCCGACGGTCGTCCGCGCCGTGGCACAGCGCCCCGCCGACGAGCGCGAGCGGCTGCTGTGTGACATCTTCGCGGCGGTGCTCGGGTTGGCCGAGGTCGGCGCCGACGAGGACTTCTTCGTCCTCGGCGGGGACAGCATCCTGTCCATCTCGGTCTCCAGCCGGGCCCGTGCGGGCGGCCTCAACCTCAGCCCGCGCGAGGTGTTCCTGCACCGCACGCCGGCGGCCCTGGCGGTCGCCGCGGCCGACCGGCCGCGCGCCGAGGCCGCCGCGCCCGTCGCCGACGGCGTCGGCGACGTGCCGCTGTTGCCGATCGCCCACCAACTGCGCTGCGACGGTGGACCGGTCGGCCGGTTCAACCTCTCGGTGCTGGTGCAGACCCCGCACGACGCCGACGCGGCGCTGCTGTCGGCGGTGCTGCAGGCCGTCCTCGACCACCACGACGGACTGCGGCAGCGCCTGACCCGGGTCGCCGGCGTGCTGTGGTCGCTGGAGGCGCTGCCCGCCGGCGTGGTGACCGCCGCCGAGCTGCTGCGCCGCGTCGACGTGGCCGACCTGGACGCCGCCGAACTGCGCGCGGTCCTCGCGGCCGAGTCCGACGCCGCCGCCGACCGGCTCGACCCCGACTCCGGAGTCATGCTGCAGGCAGTCTGGTTCGACGCCGGCTCCGGCCGGCCCGGCCGGCTGCTGCTCGCCACCCACCATCTGGTGGTCGACGGGGTCTCCTGGCGCATCCTCCTCGGCGATCTCGCCGCGGCCTGGGAGGCGGTGCACGCCGGACGGACGCCGGTACTGGAACCGGTCCCGACCTCCCTTCGCCGGTTCGCGCGGCTGGTCGGCGAGCAGGCCCAGGCCCCGCAGCGCCTCGCCGAGTTGCCGCACTGGCTGACCACCCTCGCCCCCGGCGCGGACCTGGTGGCCGGGGCGCCCGGTCCGGGCACCGTCGGCGAGTCCCGTGCCCGGCAGGTACGGCTGCCGATCGCCGACACCCTGCCACTGCTGACCTCCGTGCCGGCGGCCGTCAACGGTGACGTCACCGACGTGCTGCTGACCGCGCTGCGGGTGGCGGTGAGTCGCTGGCGGGACCGGCGCGGCGAGGACGGCGCGGCGGAGCTGCTCGTGGACGTGGAGCGGCACGGGCGCGAGGAGATCGCCGAGGGACTGGACCTGTCGCGTACGGTCGGCTGGTTCACCAGCGTCCAGCCCGTGCGGCTGGCGGCGGGCCCGAGGCCGGTCGACGCGCTCAAGGGCGTCAAGGAGCGGCTGCGCGCCGCCCCGGACGGCGGCCTCGGCTTCGGCATGCTGCGCCACCTCAACGCCCAGGTCGCCCCGGTGCTCGCCCAGGCGGCGTCGGCGCAGGTGCTGTTCCACTACTTCGGTCGCTTCGCCGCCGATCACGGCACCGACTGGACGCCGGCGCCGGAGTCCGACGCGTTGACCCTGGCGCCCGACCCCGGGCTCGGCATGCCGTACCTGCTGCAGATCGACGCGGTCTGCGCCGACACGCCGGCCGGCCCCGAGCTGAGCGCCGTGTGGACCTGGCGCGACGTCGGCCTGTCCGAGACGGACGTCGACGAGCTGAGCGAGGAGTGGCTGGCCGCGCTGCGCGAGCTCGCGGCCGCGGTGGACGGGGCGCAGCGCACCGCCGGGCTGACGCCGTCGGACCTCACCACGATCCAGCTCAGTCAGGCCGACATCGACCGGGTGGAGCAGCTCAGCCCGTCCCCGGTCGCCGACATCTGGCCGCTGTCGCCGCTGCAGGAGGGAATCTTCTTCCACTCCAGCTACGACCAGGGCGCCCTCGACGTCTACACCGCCCAGGACACCTACGACTTCGGTCACCGGCTGGAGCTCGACCGGCTGCGCGCGGCCTGCGCCACGCTGCTGACCCGCCACCCCAGCCTGCGCGCCGGACTCACCAGCGACGGCCTGCACCAACCGGTGCAGTTCATCGCCGCTGCCGTCGAAGTGCCACTGGACGAGGTGGACCTGTCCGGCCTGCCCGCCGAGGAGCAGGACCGCCAGATGGCGGAGCTGCTCGCCGCCGACCGCGGCCGCCGGTTCGACCTCGCTCGGCCGCCGCTGTGCCGCCTGACCGTCGTCCGGCTCGCCGGCGACCGCGACCGGCTGGTGCTCAGCCACCACCTCGTCGCCTGGGACGGCTGGTCGCAGGGGCTGTTCCTGGAGGAGCTGCTGGAGCTGTACGCCACCGGCGGCGACGACACCGCCCTGGCCACTCCCGGCACCTACCGGGACTACCTGGCCTGGCTGGCCGGGCAGGACGCCGATCGCACGGTCGACGTGTGGCGGGCCGCCCTCGCCGGGCTCGCCGAGCCGACCCTGGTCAGCCCCGCCGACCGCAGCCGTGAGCCGGTGATTCCCCGCCGCTGCCGTACCGAACTCCCCGCCGAGCTGAGCGACCGGCTGCGCAGCGAGAGCCGCCGCCACGGCCTGACGCTCAACACGCTGCTCAACGCCGCCTGGGGACTGTGCCTGGCGAGCCTGGTCGGCCGGTACGACGTGGTCTTCGGTAGCACCGTCGCCGGACGTCCCGCCGACGTGCCGCGCGCGGAGAGCGCCATCGGCATGTTCCTCAACACCGTTCCGGTGCGGATCGCGATGGACCCGCACGAGTCGGTGCTGCAACTGCTGCGCCGTCTGCAGTCCGAACGCACCGCGCTCATGAACCACGAATACGTGGGACTCGGCGAGATCCAGCGGGCCAGCGGCCACCAGCAGTTGTTCGACACGCTCTACGTCCTGCAGAACTTCGGCGACGTCGACAGCCTCACCGCCCTGCGGGAGCGGCATGGCATCACCGACATCGGCAGCGCCGACGCCACCCACTACCCGATGACCCTGGTCGTCACCCCCGCCCGAGACGTGCGGGTGGCCCTGAACTACCGGCCGGACGTCGTCGAACCGGCGTCGGCGGAATCCTTGCTGGAGCGGTTCACCCTGCTGCTGTCGCGGATGATCGCGGACCTGTCGGCTCCGGTCGGCACCCTCGACCTGCTCACCGCGTCCGAGCGGACCCAGCTCGCCGCCGAGTGGGACGCCACCCGCCGCCCGATGGTGTCCGACACCGTCGCCGACCTGTTGGCCGCCCAGGCGGCGCGGACCCCGGACGCCCTCGCGCTCGTCTGCGGCGACCAGCGGCTCAGCTACGCCGAACTGGACGGTCGGATCAACCGTCTCGCCCGGCTGCTGCTGGCCCGCGGCGCGGCGCCGGAGCGCGTGGTGGCGCTGGCCCTGCCGCGCTCCGTCGAGATGGTCGTGGCGCTGTTCGCGGTGCTGCGGACCGGTGCGGCGTACCTGCCGCTGGACCTCGACCACCCGGTGGACCGGCTGGAAATGATGATCGAGGACACCGGCCCGATGTGCGTGCTGTCCACCGGCGCGGTGGCCCGCTCGCTCACCACCCCGGCCGTCTGCGTCGACGACCCGGCCGTCCTGGCCGAGCTGGCCGCGCTGTCGGCCGCCGACGTCGACGACGAGGAGCGGCCCGGGTTCGCGCGCAGCCGCCCCGACCGGTTGGAGCACCCGGCGTACGTCATCTACACCTCGGGCTCCACCGGCCGTCCCAAGGGCGTCGTCACCCCCTACCGGGGCCTGACGAACATGCAGCTCAACCATCAGGAAGCCATCTTCGGGCCGGCGATCGCGGCCGCCGGCGGACGACGGCTGCGCATCGCACACACGGTCTCCTTCGCCTTCGACATGTCCTGGGAGGAGCTGCTCTGGCTCGTCGAGGGCCATGAGGTGCACGTCTGCGACGAGGAGCTGCGCCGCGACGCCACGGCCCTGGTGGCCTACTGCGAGACGCACCGCATCGACGTGGTCAACGTGACGCCGACCTACGCACACCTGCTGATCGAGGAAGGGCTGCTCTCCGGCCACGTCCCCCCGTTGGTGCTGCTGGGCGGTGAGGCGGTCTCCGACGCCGTGTGGACGCGGCTGCGCGACACCGAGGGGACGTACGGCTACAACCTGTACGGGCCGACCGAGTACACCATCAACACCCTCGGCGCCTCCACCGAGGACAGCGCCACCCCCACGGTCGGGCGCGCCATCTGGAACACCCGGGCCTACATCCTCGACGCGCACCTGCGGCCCGTCCCGCCGGGTACACCCGGTGAGCTGTACATCGCCGGGATCGGCCTGGCCCGCGGCTACCACCGGCGCCCCGGGCTGACCGCCGAGCGGTTCGTCGCCGACCCGTACGGCCGGCCCGGCGATCGGATGTACCGCACCGGCGACCTGGCGCGGTCGCGGCCGGACGGCATCCTGGACTTCCTCGGCCGCACCGATGACCAGGTCAAGATCCGCGGGTACCGGGTGGAACTGGGCGAGATCGCCACGGTGTTGGAGTCGCATCCCGAGGTCTCCCAGGCGGCCGTGGTGGCGGACGGCGCCGGTCCCGGCGGGGCCAGGCGTCTGCTCGGCTACGTCGTCGCCGCCGGCGAAGCGACCGACGCACTCCCGCCCGAGCTGCGCGAGTACCTCAAGGGCCGCCTGCCGGACTACATGGTGCCGGCGGCGCTGACCGCGGTGGAGCGGCTGCCACTGACGGTCAACGGCAAGCTGGACGTGCGCGCGCTGCCCGCCCCGGAGATGCGCGGCGGTGACAGCCGCCCGCCCGCCTCGGCGGAGGAGGAGCTGCTCTGCGCGCTGTTCGCCGAGGTCCTCGGCGTACCGCAGGTGGGGGTCGAGGACAGCTTTTTCGACCTCGGTGGCCATTCCCTGCTGGCCACCCGGCTGGTCAGCAGGGCCCGCGCCGCGCTCGGCACCGAGCTGGCGATCAGGGACCTGTTCGAGGCACCCACCGTCGCGGAGCTCGTCCTGCGGGCCGCCGCCGCCCGCGGCGCGGTCAGGCCGGCGCTGGTGGCCGGTGAGCGCCCCGACGAGCTGCCGCTCTCCTTCGCCCAGCAGCGGCTGTGGGTCATCCAACAGCTCGAGGGCGCGTCGGCGGCGTACAACTTCCCGCTGGTGATGCGGCTGCGAGGCGCTCTCGACGCGGACGCGTTCGCCGCGGCGCTCGGCGACGTGGTCGCCCGGCACGAGGCGCTGCGGACCCTCTTCGGCGAACGGGAGGGAGTCCCGTTCCAGCGGGTCCTGCCCGCCGCCGCGGCACGGCCGCCGGTGGAGCTCATCACCGCTGCCCAAGACGAGGTGACGGCGGCCGTCCGTGCCGCGGTCGACCGCCCGTTCGACCTGGCGGCCGAGCTGCCGCTGCGCGCCACCCTGGTGCAGGTCAGCGAGGTCGAGCACGTCGTGGTGATCCTGCTGCACCACATCACCACCGACGAGTGGTCCGACCGGCCGTTCCTCCGCGATCTCGCGGCCGCCTACGCCGCTCGCCTCGGCGACACGGCGCCGACGTTCCCGCCGCTGCCCGTGCAGTACGCCGACTACGCGCTGTGGCAGCAGCGGCTGCTCGGCGAGCGCGAGGACCCGGCCGGCCTTGCCGCCCGACAGCTCGACCACTGGCAGCGGGCGCTCGACGCCCTGCCGGAGGAGCTGGAGCTGCCGTTCGACCGGCCGCGTCCGGCGCGGCCGACGTTCCGCGGCGGTGAGCTGGAGCTGGAGCTGAAGCCGGAGGTCTGCGAGCGGCTGCGGCGGTTGACCCAGCGGACCGGGGCGAGCATGTTCATGGTGCTGCACGCGGCTACCGCGGCGCTGCTGCACCGGCTGGGTGCCGGGGACGACATCCCGCTCGGCGCCCCGATCGCCGGCCGCACCGATGCCGGCCTTGACGAGCTGGTCGGATTCTTCGTCAACACGCTGGTCCTGCGCACCAACCTGTCCGGCGACCCCAGCTTCGCCGAACTGGTCGCCCGGGCCCGCGAAACGGACCTGGCGGCGTTCTCGCACGCCGACGTGCCGTTCGAGGCGGTCGTGGAGCGCGTGAACCCGGCTCGGTCGCTGGCCCGCAACCCGCTGTTCCAGGTGATGGTCGGCTACCACAACCGCAGCGACGACGCCCTGCAGTTGCCGGGCCTCGAGGTGGAGTGGGTGCCGGTGGAGCTGCCCACGGCAAAGTTCGACCTGGTCTTCAGCTTCTCCGAGCACGTCGAATCCGGCCGCATCGGCTGCCGGCTCGAGTACGCCACGGACCTGTTCGATCCCGGCACCGCGGCGCGGCTCGGCGACCGGTTGCACCGGCTCCTCGCCGGCGTCACCGCCGACCCGCAGGCGCCGCTGAGCAGCATCGACCTGCTTGCCGCCGACGAGCGACGCCAGGTGGTCGAGCGGTACAACGACACCCTGCGCGCGGTGCCGGAGGAGACGCTGCCGCAGTTGTTCGCCCGGTGCGTCGCCGCGCGGCCCGACGCCGTCGCGGTGGTGGACCGGTCCCGGTCGGCGTCGTACGCGCAGCTCGACGCGCAGGCCAACCGGATCGCGCGGCTGCTGGCCGCCCGCGGCGTCGGACGCGAGAGCGTCGTCGGCATCGCGGTACCCCGGTCGGTGGAGATGGTCGCCACCGTGCTCGGCGTGCTGAAGCTCGGCGCCGCCTATCTGCCGCTCGACCTGTCGCACCCTGCCGAGCGCATCGCGTACATGCTCGGCGACTCCGCCGCCGGCGTCGTGGTCGCCACGGCGTCGGAGGCGCCGCGGGTGCCCGAGGTCGACGGAGTGCGCCGGCTGCTGCTCGACAGCCCCCCGGTCGCCGGCGAGCTGGCCGCCCTGGACCCGTCGCCGCTGCCCACCGGGCCGGTCGGCCTCGACCAGGCCGCGTACGTCATCTACACCTCGGGCTCCACCGGCCGGCCGAAGGGCGTCGCCGTCCCGCACGACGGCATCGCCAGCCTGGCCGCCACCGCGGTGGACCGGATGAGCCTCACCCCCGACAGCCGGGTCCTGCAGTTCGCCTCGGTCGGCTTCGACGTGGCGGTCTTCGAGCTCACCATGGCGCTCTGCGTCGGCGGGCAGCTCGTCCTCACCCCGGACGAGGTCCGGGTCGCCGGGCCGGCGCTCACCGAGTTCCTGCACGAGCGGCGGATCACCCACATGATCCTGCCCCCGTCACTGGTGGCCGCGCTGCCGGCCGACTGCGAGCTGCCGGCCGGCTCCACCATCCTGGTCGGCACCGAGACCGTGCCGCCGGATCTGATCGGCCGCTGGGCCGGCCGGCTGAACCTGCTCGCGGCGTACGGGCTGACCGAGGCGACCGTGAACTCCACGCTGTGGCCGGCGAAGCCGGACTGGAACGCCTCGGTGCCGATCGGCGTGCCGGACCCCAACACGACCGTGTACGTCCTCGACGCGCGACTGCGTCCGGTCCCGCCCGGCGTGGTGGGGGAGCTGTACGTCTCCGGCCGCGGCCTGGCGCGCGGTTACCTCGGCAAGCCCGGGCTCACCGCGGAGCGCTTCGTCGCTTGCCCGTTCGGTCCACCCGGCACCCGGATGTACCGGACCGGGGACCGGGCCCGGTGGCGTACCGACGGCAACTTGGACTTCCTCGGTCGAGTCGACGAGCAGGTGAAGATCCGGGGCTTCCGGATCGAGCTGGGCGAGATCTCAGGTGCGCTCTCCGGCCACCCGCGGGTGCGGCAGGCCGCGGTCGTCGCCGACCGCGACGGCGAGCACACCCGGTTGATCGGCTACGCCGTGACCGGCGACGACCCCGTCCCGCCGGCGGATCTTCGCGCCTACCTGGCCGAGTCGCTGCCGGACTACATGGTGCCGGCGGCCGTGGTGGTCCTGGCCGATCCGCTGCCACTGACCCCGAACGGCAAGCTCGACCGTCGGGCGCTGCCCCGGCCCGACTGGTCGACGATGACCGGCGACGAACGCCCGGTCACCGCCGAGCAGCACACCCTCGCCGAACTGTTCGCGGAGATCCTCGGGCTGCCCGCGGTCGGCATCCACGACAACTTCTTCGCCCTCGGCGGCCACTCCATGGCGGCGATGCGACTGATCGGCCGGATCCGGTCGGCGTTCGGCGCGGACCTGACCATCCGTGAGGTCTTCGACACCCCGACCGTTGCCGGCCTGGCCGGACAGCTCGCCGGCGCGACGTCGGCCCGGCCGCCGCTGGCGGCGACCGAGCGGCCGGCGGAGCTGCCGATCGCCCCGGTGCAGCGCTGGCGGTGGGACCTGCACCGGGACCGCCCCGGGTACGACCACGCCCTCGCGCTGCGGTCGACCGGGGGCCTGGACGCCGCAGCGCTCGCCGCGGCGGTCCGCGACGTGGTGACGCGGCACGAGCCGCTGCGCTCGCTCCTCGTCGAGCGCGACGGTGCGGTGTACCAGCAGCTCGTGGACGCGCCGTCCCTGGAGACCGAACGAGTCGCCGGCGAGGGCCTGGACCGGCGTCTCGCCGAGCTGGCCCACGAGCCGGTCGACCTGGCCACGGCGCCGCCGCTGCGCGCCCGGTTGCTCGCCGACGAGGCGGGCGCGCAGGCGCTGCTGTTCACCATGGGCTACACCGGAGTGGACGAGTGGTCCGTGGTGCCGCTCTTCCGCGACCTCAGCACCGCGTACGCCGCCCGGCTGGCGGGGAACGCCCCGGACTGGGCCCTGCTGCCGGTCAGCTACGCCGACTACACCCGCTGGCAGCACGACCTGCTCGGCGACCCCGACGATCCGGGCAGCCGGCACGCGCGGCAGTTGAACTACTGGCGTCAGGCGCTGCGGGGGGTCCCCGCAGAGCTTGCCCTGCCGACCGATCGGCGTCGTACGGGCGGGCCAGGCCACAGTGGTGACTACGTCGAGGCGCCGCTCGACGCCGACCTGCACCGCGCCGTCGACCGGCTCGCCCGGGCGACCGGGACGAGCATGTTCATGGTGCTGCAGGCGGCACTGGCCGCGCTGCTCACCGGTCGCGGCGCCGGAACCGACCTGCCGATCGGTACCCTGGTCGCCGGCCGTACCGAGGAGAGCCTGGTCGACCTGGTCGGCTGCTTCTTCAACACCGTCGTGCTGCGCACCGACACCACCGGCGACCCGACCTTCGCTGAGCTGCTGACCCGGGTTCGCCGGACCAATCTGAGCGCGCTCGACCGGCAGGACGTCCCCTTCGCCGACGTGCTGCCCGAGCTCGGCGGCGTCCGGGCCCCGCAGGTGATGATCGTGCATCACGAGCAGGCCGACCTGGCCGGCCTCGACGGTGGCCACGGGACGATGCAGGCGGTACCGATCCGGGCCACCGCGGCCGAGCTGACGCTCAGCTTCTATGAGCCGCGGGGCGACGGGGCGGTCCAGTGCTACCTGGAGTACGCCACCGACCTGTTCGACCGCCCGACGGTCCAGCGGCTCGCCGACGACCTGCTCGGCCTGCTCGCGGCGGCAGCAGCCGACCCCGACCGGGCGTTGTCCACCCTTTCCATCTCAAGGAGCGAGTCATGACCAACCCGTTCGAGAACGCCGAGGGCCGCTACCTGGTCCTCGTCAACGACGAGCAGCAGCACTCCCTGTGGCCGTCGTTCGTCGAGGTGCCCGCCGGCTGGACCGTGGTGTTCGGAGAGGACTCGCGGGACGCCTGCCTCGCCTACGTCGAGGCGAACTGGACAGACCTGCGGCCGCGCAGCCTGCGCGAGCAGATGGCGGACGCCACGGCGCGATAGCCGTTGCACAGCGATTCGGGAGGGCACCCTCGGACGGGGTGCCCTCCCGAGATCGTCTGCGGGCCGGCGTGGCTACGCCGGCCCGTCGCTCATGCCCGGCTACGCGGGCTCGCGGCTGCCCGACCAGGCCTGCCACAGCTCGGCGTACCGCCCGCCGGCCGCGACCAGGTCCGCATGGCGGCCACTCTCCACCACCCGGCCGTCCGCCAGCAACACCACCCGGTCCGCGGCCGCGGCCTGGGTGAGCCGGTGCGCCACGACGAGCGCGCTCCGGCCGTCGAGCGCCCGGGCGGCCGCGTTCTCCAACTCCCGGGCGCTGGCGCTGCCGGCGTCCGCCGTGGCCTCGTCCAGGATCGCGACCGGCGGGTCGGCCAGGACCAGCCGCGCCAGGGCGATCTGCTGCGCCTGGGCCGCGGTGAGCCGGTGCCCGCCCTCGCCGACAACGGTGTCGACCCCGTCGGGCAGCGCGTCGACCCAGCCGAGCGCCCCTACCCGGGTGAGCGCCGCCCGCAGTTCCTCGTCGCCCGCGTCCGGGCGCGCCAGCCGCAGATCCTCGGCCAAGGGGCCGGCGAAGACGTGGACCTCCTGCGTGACCAGGGCGATGCTGCGCCGGATGAGGGCGGGGTCGAGCTCGGTCAGCTCCACGCCACCTAGCCTGATCGAGCCGCCGGTCGGCCGGTGCACCCCGGCGATGAGCTTGGCGAGGGTGGTCTTTCCGGCCCCGCTCGCGCCCACCAGCGCTACCCGCTCTCCCGGGGCCAGCTCCAGGTCTACGCCGTGCAGCACCTCGTGGCCGCTGCGGTAGGCGTACTCGACGTCGACCGCCTTGACGGACGTGTCGACGGATGCCGTGGCCGGGCGCGGCGCCGGAGCCGGCTGGTCGGCGACGCCGACCAGCCGCGCGAGGCTCGCGGTGGCCGCCTGGGCGTTGTCGGCCAGCGCCAGCGCCGCATTGATGGGGTTGAACAGGCTGTGCACGTACAGCGCCGCGGCGGTCGCCGTGCCGATGGTCACCGAGCCGGCGCGCACCAGGACGAAACCGGTGACCAGCACACCCGCCAACGCCACGAACTCGGCGGCGTTGAGCCGACCGTAGAAGCCGGTGAGCAGCCGGATGCCGCGCATGGCCAGCTCCACGACGGCGCGCGACCGCTGCGCCACCTGGCCGACGTGCCGGTCGCCGAGCCGGAACGCCCGGACGGTCGCGGCACCCCCGATGCTGTCGAGGAGTTGCTGCTGCTGGGCACCGTCGGCGATCCGGTGCGCGGCGTAGATCTTCCGGGCGTGGCCGCTGTACCAACGGACGGTGTGGAGCTGTATCGGCGCGGCGAGCAGCGCGGCCAGCAGGAACCGCCAGTCGAGCACGGCAAGTCCGGCCAGGGTGAGGGCCACGGTCAGGCCCGACCGGGCCAGGACCGGCAGGGCGTGGCGGACCGCCTCCGTGATGGCGGTGACGTCGCGGGTGACCCGCGCGGTGAGATCGCCCGCGCCGGCCTCCTCCAGCCGCTCCAGAGGCAGGTGCAGGGCCCGGTCGACGAAGCGTTCCCGCAGCCGGGCGAGCATCGCCTCGCCGAGGCGGGCGACGAGGGACACCCCGAGCGCGGTGCACACTCCCTGCCCGACCGCCACCAGGGCCAGCGCGACGACCGGCGGGGTGAGTGCGGCGGCCGGGTGTCCGGCGGCGACGAGGTCCACGACGTGGCCGAGCAGCGGCGCCGTGAGCAGTCCGATCGTCGTCCCGACGACCAGCACGGCCAGACCGGTCGCGGCCAGGGTCCGATGCGGTCGCAGCAGCCGGTACACCGCGGCGCGGATGTGTGCGCCGGTCGCGGTGGGCAGTAGCCGCCGGCCGGCCCCCGGCGTGGCGTCGTGCGGAACGGTCATCGGCATCTCCTGATCGACGGGGCGCTCGGCCGGCTCAGGTGAGCACGGCGGCGCGGTAGCGCGGGTGGGCGCGGAGCAGATCACCGTGGCTGCCGGCGGCGGCGACCGTGCCGCCGTGGACGAAGACCACCCGGTCGGTCGCCGACAGCAGCGCCGGGCTCGTGGTCACCAGGAGGGTGGTACGGCCCTGGCGGGTCTGCCGGATCCCGGTGGCGAGGGCGGCCTCGGTGACCGCGTCGACCGCCGTGGTCGGGTCGTGCAGCACCAGTACGGGCGGGTCGGCCGCGAGCGCCCTGGCCAGGGTCGCGCGCTGACGTTGGCCGCCCGAGAGCGACCGACCGCGTTCGCTCACCGCGGTGTCGAGGCCGTCCGGCAGCGCGTCGGCCAGCTCGTGCATCCCGGTCGCGGCCAAGGCCCGCTCCAGGGTCTGCGGGGTGGAGGCCGCGGCGGCGACGTTGTCGAGCAGGCTGTCGGCGAAGAGTTCCGCGTCGTGCGCGGCGACCAGCAGCGTGGCGCGGACGTCGTCGGGGTCCAGTCCGGACAGTGGGTTGCCGTCGAGCTGGACGCTGCCGGCGGCCGGGTCTGCGTCGCGCGTCAGGCACTGCAACAGGGCGGTCGCCTCGGCGGGCTCGGTCGTCACGACGCCGAGCAGCTCGCCGGGGGCCACGTCCAGGTCGATGGCGCTCAGGCCGGCGTGCGTGACGCCGCGCAGCCGGAGCCGGCCGCGCACCGGTCGGGGCAGGGTGGCGCCGCCCAGGGGTACCGCCGGGGGAGCGGTCAGCACGGCCGCTATCCGGGCGGCCGAGGCGCGCGCCTGTGCGAGCTGCCCGTTCACCCAGGAGAAGAGCGACAGCGGCCAGACCAGGAATTGAGCGAGGCCGACGGCGGTGACCAACTCGCCGACGCTGATCTCGCCGTGCGCGGCGAGCCGGCCGCCGACGAGGGCGATCGCGGCGAGGAACACGCCGTTGACCGCGAGCATGGCGCCGTCCAGGCGGGCCTGTGCGCCGGCCGCCCGCACCGCCGCCGCCATCGACTCCCGGCTCGTGCGCCGGTACCGGTCGGCCGCCGTGGCCTCGGCCCCGATTCCCTTGAGCGAGCGCACGCCCGCGATCAAGTCTGCGGCGATCCCCGAGGCTTCGGCGGCTCGCTCCTGTTCGACGTGGCTGCGCCGCTCGAGTGGCCGGCACAGCAGATGTGCCAGGAGCAGGAGAACCGGAGAGCCGAGGAGGACCAACAGCCCGAGCGGGACCGAGATGCGCAGCAGGGCCACCGCGGCGACGAGCAGGCCGAAGACGGCCGCCGCGGCACGGGGCAGGGCGAGATTCACGTCGCCGGCGCGCTGGGCGTCACCGGTGGCGGTGCTCGTCAGCGCGCCGGCCAGCCGGCCATGCTCGGCACCGCCGGCCGGGTCCAGAACCCGGGCGGCGAGCGCGACCCGCAGCCCGTGCGCCCCTTCGAAGGCGGCGCGTTCCTCCATCCGCAGGCTGTACCGGAAGCACAGGGAGAGGGCGGCGATGACCGCGGCGAGCAGGGTCAGCCACCAGACCAGCTCGGCCGGACGTCCGGTAGAGATCGCTTCGTCGATGACGATGCCGATGATGACCGGCACGGCCGCTTCGCCCGCCTGATGGCCGGCGGCGAGCACGGCGCCACCGGCGACCAGCCGCCAGTGGCCGGCGATCGTGCGGGTCAGGAGACCTCGCCTCGATCGTGTCGCGGCGTGCACCGACCACCTCCGGTCCATCGTGGTGTCATCCGGCGACGGCGCCGGGTCTGAAAGATCGGCCACCGTGAGTCGCACCGCGACGTCCCGGAGGCAGAAGGTAAGGCTAGCCTAAGGTACGCTCAGGCGGCGGAGCGGACCACGCCCTGGCGGCCCCCGCAACGGAGGGAGACTGGATGCTCGACGTACGCCTGGTGGATGCCGATCTGGCGACGGCCGGGGTCGTCCGGCGCGGCGGTGGCCACTCGCTCCGCCGGACCGGCGGGCTGGTGATCGCGTTGGGGGTGCTCGCCGTCGTCGTCGTCGCCAGCCTGGGCATCGGGGCGAGGGACGTCACCGCCGCCTCCACCTGGGCGGCGTTGTGGCACGACGACCACTCCGCCGAGGCACTCATCATCCGTGAGTTCCGGCTGCCCCGCGCGCTGCTCGGGCTCCTGGTCGGAGCCGCCCTCGGGCTGGCGGGCGCGCTGATGCAGGCGCTCGCCCGAAACCCACTGGCCGACCCGGGCCTGCTCGGTGTGAACATGGGCGCCTCCGCCGCGGTGGTGGTGGCCATCTCCTACCTGGGCGTCTCGGCGATCACCGGCTACGTCTGGTTCGCCTTCGGCGGGGCCGCGGTGGCGAGCGTCGTGGTGTATCTGCTCGGCTCCGCCGGCCGAGCCGCGGCCACGCCGGATCGGCTCGTGCTGGCAGGAGCGGCGGTCAGCGCCGTCCTGGTCGCCTTCACCTCGGCCGTGCTGCTGCTGGACCCGCGCGCCTTCAACGAGTTCCGGTTCTGGAACATCGGATCACTGGCCGGACGCAAGCTCGATGTGGTGGCGCAGATCGCGCCGTTCATCGCGGTGGGGATCGCCCTCGCGCTGGCCCTCGCCAGGCCGCTGAACGTGCTGGCCCTCGGCGAACAGGCCGGCCGCGCTCTCGGTGCCCACGTGGGCCGGACGAGAGTGCTCGGCGCGTTGGCGGTGGCGCTGCTGTGCGGTGCCGCCACCGCCGCGGCCGGTCCCATCGCCTTCGTCGGCCTCGCCGTACCACATCTCGCCCGGCTGATGGTCGGCCCCGATCAGCGCTGGGTGCTGTCGTACTCCGCGGTGCTGGCGCCGATCCTGCTCCTCGGCTCCGACGTCGTCGGCCGGGTCCTGATAGCCCCTTCGGAGCTACAGGTCGGCATCGTCACCGCCTTCGTCGGCGCTCCCGTCTTCATCGCCCTGTGCCGTCGCCGGAAGCTGGCCGACCTGTGAACCCGCCCGGTGTGACCGCGCCCGTAGTCGACGACGCCCGGTCGGCTCGCGTCGTGAGCGGCTACGTGCTGCGCGACCGGCGCGACCGGATCTCGATGCGGGTATCTCTGCGTCCCGTGCTCGTCGCGGCCTGCATGATCGCCGCGCTGGCCGGCGTGGCGGTGGCGACCATCACCACGGGCGACTATCCGATCTCGGCGCTCGACGCGGTCAGAACCCTGGTGGGGGCGGGTGATCCGGCGTCCGAGTTCATCGTGACGACGCTCCGGCTGCCCCGGCTGGTCACCGGTATCGTCGTCGGCGTCGCCCTGGGTGTCAGCGGTGCCATCACGCAGAGCCTGTCGCGCAACCCGCTCGCCAGCCCCGACATCATCGGTCTTACCAGCGGGGCGGCGACCGGCGCGATCCTCGTCGTGGTGGTCCTGCACGGCAGCATGATCGATACCGCCCTGGGCGCCGTTGCCGGTGCTGCCGTCACCTCCGCCCTGGTGTACCTGCTGGCCTTCAAGAACGGCGTGCAGGGTTTCCGACTGATCCTGGTGGGCATCGGCGTCAGCGCGATGATCCTGTCGGTCAACTCCTACCTCATCGCCCGCGCGTCCTGGCAGGACGCGATCGCCGCACAGGCATGGCTGGTCGGCGGGCTCAACGGCCGGGGCTGGGAACACGCCGAGCCGGTACTTGCGGCCACGGCTCTGTTGCTACCGGTTGCCTTGTACCAGGCCCGTCGGTTGTCGCTGCTGGAGATGGGCGACGCCGCGGCCACCGCTCTCGGCGTACCCGTCGAGCGGAGCCGGCTGCTGCTCATCGCGGCGAGCGTGCTGCTGGCGGGGGTCGCTACCGCGGCGGCCGGCCCCATTGCCTTCCTTGCCCTCGTGGCACCGCAGTTGGCGCAACGGCTGACCCGATCGGCCGGGCCCGGCCTGCTCGCCGCGGGGCTGATGGGCGCCCTGCTGCTCACCACGAGCGACCTCGCCGTCCAGCGTCTGTTCGGCCCGACGCAGCTTCCCGTCGGCATTGCCACGGCCGGTATCGGCGGGTCCTACCTCGCCTGGCTGCTCGCCCACCAGTGGCGGCGCGGCCCCCGATGACCTCGACGATTCCGCTGGCCAGAAGGGACCACCACATGAACCACACGGCGGGGGTGACGTCATGACCCGGCTGCGCGCGGAGAACGTGACGCTCGCGTACGAGAAGCGCACCGTGGCGACCGATCTCGGAGTCAGCATCCCGGACGGCTCGTTCACCGTCATCGTCGGTCCGAACGCCTGCGGCAAGTCCACCCTGCTCAAGGCGCTCGCCCGGATGCTCAAGCCGACGACCGGTTCGGTGCACCTCGACGGGCGGCTGATCTCTTCCTACCGGACCAAGGAAGTCGCACAGCGGCTGGGACTGCTCCCTCAGACGTCCATCGCTCCCAGCGGTATCACCGTGGGCGACCTCGTGGCCCGCGGCCGCTACCCGCACCAACGCCTGTTGCGGCAGTGGTCCCGCGACGATGAATCCGTGGTCGCCGAGGCCATGCGGCGCACCGGCGTGCACGCCCTCGCGGACCGGCTGCTCGACGAGCTCTCCGGCGGTCAACGGCAGCGGGTCTGGCTCGCCATGGTGCTCGCCCAGCAGACTCCCATCCTGCTGCTCGACGAGCCGACCACCTTTCTCGACATCGCCCACCAGGTCGAGGTCCTCGACCTCTGCGCCGATCTGCACGAGGCGAGCGGGCATACCATCGTCGCCGTCCTGCACGACCTCAATCAGGCGTGTCGTTACGCCAGCCACGTGATCGTCATGCGGCCCGGCGGCACGATCGCCGCGCAGGGCGACCCGGGTCAGGTTGTCACCGCGTCGCTGGTCGAGGATGTGTTCGGACTGCCGTGCCGCGTCATCCCCGACCCGGAGACCGGCACCCCGATGGTCGTGCCGCGGCGCCGGCGAGGATTCCCGTCGCAGAGCCACGGCGGCAGTAGCGAGGTGCGCGATGCCGCCCCCGTGCATGGGTGACGGCGAAGCGCACACGGGTGCCCCTGCGCTCGCTGCCACCGCCGCGCGGCTGAGCGGGCTCGATGCCGCCGCCGGCTTCGACGTGGGCCTCGAGCCCGGCGGCGACTGGGTCGCCCTGGCCGCCGCGACCGACTCAGGCCATCTCGACGCGTGGCTGGCTGCCCTGGTGTCCCTGCACGGCCGGCGGCCCCTCGCCGGCAGCCTGCTCGGCCTTCAACTCGCCCGGGCGGTCATCGCGCCGACGGTGGCCGCCCTGGTCCTCGATCGGCGCTGCCCCGACCCCGCGATCGACAACCTGGTCGTCAGGGTCGACGCGGTGACCGGACTGGACGGTTGCGCGGTCCGGCGGCCGACCGTCGCGCTCCTGCCGACGGACCCGGCGGCGACCGGCCGGGACAGCATCGTCCGGGCCGACGAGGACGACCTCCACCAGTGGTGGGCACGACGCGCCGCGGCCACGCTCGCCCCGATCCTGACGGCGGTCCGCGCGCGGGCCCCGTTCGGCATCCGGCGTCTGTGGGGCGCTGTGTCGGACGAGGTCACCGGCACCGCCATCGAAATCGCGCAGCTTGCCGGTCGGGATCCGTACCCTGCCTGGCGGTACGCCCAGCGGCTGCTTGCCGCGCTGTCTGTCCACGCTCCGGTAGCGCTGACCCGCGCTCGGCCTTTCCCGGTCGCCGTGCCCGGGGGAGAGGTGCTGTGCCAAGTACGGGGAACCTGTTGTCTCTCCTACCGCAGCACTACCGCTGCCGGGCCCCCCGCCGACCGCTACTGCGACACCTGCCCGCTGCGCGACGACCAATCCCGTCACCGGCGCCTGCACGACTGGCTCTCCTCCAGCGTCGTTCCGGTGTGAGCCGTCGGCATACCGGCGGGCCGGCGCCAGTGCTGCTCAGGTCCTGCCTGCGTTGCCGTCATGCTGACGGTGGTTGACGAGTCGATTGACCCTGTGCGGGCCCTTCGATCGCTGATCGGCCGTCTGGCCGCACCGCCACGCCGCCTTGGCGACGGCCCGCTTCTCATCGGCACCGGCGGCTCGGAGCAACTCCAGTATCGGCCAATACTGGACGGCGTCACGCGACGGCCCGACGACCATCCGGTACAGGTAGTCGCCGAGGACGTCACCGAGCACCGCCGGATCGATACTCGTCGCTCGCAGCGCGGACAAGGCCGTGGCCCGGAGCGCTGAGAGCTCCGCGTGGATGGACTCTGTCTTGCTGTCGATGTCGAACTGCTCGATCACCGTAGCGACACGGGCGGCTTCTGAGCACTGATCGACGTCCAGCGCGGGCGCCTGCATTTCGTCACCGTACAGCCGTTCCCGGCGCTCACCCATCACTCGATCTGCCGCAATTTTCCTCCGTCGCCGGTGGAACGCTCGCCATCTGCCGCTTGGTCCTGGAGGTCGTCACCTCCTGGCCGACTTCGCCGTCGGCGAGATCCGCGCGCCGCGCTCAGCGCGCGAGAGCGAGGGCGTAGTCGGCCCACCACTGGCCGGCGGGGGGAGCGCCGTTGCCGCAGGCGCCGTCGGACTCGCCCGGTCGTTTGATCCACAGGTACGCGTCGACGAGAGTGTTCCCGGTACGTGTGGTCGGCGGCTCGCCGAGCTTGCGGCCCACCGGGTTGCACCAGCGGGCGTCGCCACTGGTCCCGGCCCCCACAGGCCCGTTTCCGTTGCGGCTCGTGTCCACCACGAAGTGCGTGCCGTCGAGCTTTCCGGACAGCTCCGTACCGTACGAGATGTTCCTCGCGGTGGTCTCGAAGTTCGCCACGTTGAGGGAGAAGCCGTTGCTGCGATCCACCCCGGCCTGCCTGAGCGCGGCGGCGAGCTTGCCGGTGTCGGTGATCCACGTCGGGTTGCCCGCGTCCAGATAGACGCTCACCCCGGAGTTCTTGCGCAACGTGCCGATGGCCTCGCGCAGCAGCGCGAACCTCTCGGCCTTGCGCCCCTCGTCCAGGCAGCCCTGGACCGCCTGGGCGACCGCGTCCGGCTCCAGGATCACGACGGCCTTGTGCCCCCTCAGGGCATTGGCCATCGACGCGACGTAGGACCGGTAGGCGTCCGCGCCGGACGCCCCGCCCGCGGAGTGCCCGGAGCAGTCGCGATGGGGGATGTTGTACATCGTCAGCACCGGCAGCTTGCCGGCGCCGGCCGCACTGGTGACCAGTTTGCGGGCCCGGCTGGTGTACCCGGTCGAGGAGTCGGCGAACCAGGTCGCGTTGGGCCGGTCCGCGATCTCGCGGATCAACTGGGCGTCCCCGTCGCGGCCGGCGCTCTGGAAGTCCTGGACCTGTTTGGTGGCCGGACCGGACCGGTCGACGTAGAACGTCTTGCCGGCCAGCGCGCCGCCGGCCGGCTTCGCCGCTGCGCTCTTGGGCTTCGCCGGCGGCTGGCTCGCGGACGGGGAGGGTATCGACGTGGCGCTGCCCAGAATCGTCGAGGGCACCGGTGCGGCGCTGCTGACGGCGGCGCTGGGCGTGCTGCCGCCCGCGGTGTCCCGCTCGGTGGATTGATCGTCTCCGCGCGTGGCCACCGTCAGGCCGATGCCCGCGGCGACCGCGAGTACCGCGGACGCTGCGAGCACCAGCCGGAGGCCACGGCTCGGCGGCTTGGCGTGGCTGACCATGGAATCAGAGCACCTGTACCCAGCGGGCTACCGATGGCACGCCCTTGTTGTCCAGCAGGAAGAGCATGTACCAGCCGGACGGCACCAGGCCTTTCGTCTTGGGGATGGACAGGTCCAGGGTGTCGTCACCGGTGGGGGTGATGTCCACCGCGACGGAGCGCTGATCGACGTCCAGCACGTGAGTGACCGCGCTGGGCCGTACCAGTCGTGCGGCCTTGATCTGCGCCGCCTCCGGGGAGGTGAACTTTACGGTGGTGCCGCGCTGCACCGTGGCGGGGCCGTCGGTGATGGTCGGCCGAGCGCCCTGGAAGAGGTACGGCGGCGAGTACACCTCGATGCGCTTCTCGAAGGTGCCGGGCCCCTTCCCCGACTCGTCGTACAGCGGGTCGCCGCCCATCGTCACAACCCGGCCGTCTGGCAGCAGGATCGCCTCGGAGTGGTAGTTGCGGCCGACCGTCGACTCGGCCGCGGTGGCGAACGCGTTCTCGGCCGGACGGTAGATCTGCGCGTTGAACAGGTCGCTGCGGGTCTTATCGCCGTACTTGCCGCCGCGGTACCCGGAGGAGCCGCCCGTGGTGAAGACCGTGTCGTCCGGCAGCAACACCGCGCTGAGGTAGCGGGCCGGCGCGGGCAGGTCCGGGCCGGGCTCGTACCGTGGCTTCTTCTGGTTCAGGTCGATGATGTCGGTGCGCTTGGTGGAGACCTCGGACTCGCCCACGCCGCCACCGCCGAAGATCATCACCTTCTGGTTCTGCGCGGGGGCCAGCAGGACCGAGGAGCTCGTCTCGGTCAGCTTCGGGTCACGCAGGCCGGGAACCTCCGTGAACTTGTTGTTCCGCACGTTCCAGATGCCCGGGGTGCGGCCCACGGTGTCGGAGCCGTAGCCGGCGTTGGAACCGGAGTAGAAGAAGTTGCCGTCCTTCATCATGTGGAAGGCCGGATAGGTCGGGAAGGTCCGCTTGAGTTCCGGGGCGTCGACCCACTTCTTCTGCGAGGCGATGTACTTCTCGTTGTCACCCGGGATGATCCGACCGAACTGGTCCAGGCCCGACACCGCCAGCACGTCGCCGTTCGGCAGCTCGGCGAGCGTCGGATACCAACGGTGCTTGACCATGTCGCCGACCCGGACGTACCGCTCGGTCTTCGGGTCGAACTCGTACGACGTCTTGTCGCCGCCGTACTCCTGCTTCTCCCGGGTGATCTTGTCCGACACGCCGTAGATGTTCTGCTTGTCCGCTCCGGTGAGGCCCTCGACGGCGTACTGCTGAGGCCTCTCGACGACGGAGCCGTCACCCTTCTTGACGGCATCCACCCAGACCTCGACCTCGCCGGCGTGGGTCATCACCTCGTCGCCGTGCTGCATCGTGGTGGCCGCGGGCAGGGTCACGTCCTCGCGGGTCTCGTACACGTCGCCGTCCGGCGCCACGACCTTGGTGCCCTTGGGGAACTCGCGCGGGCCACCGGCGACCGACTCATTCTTCAGCTTCATCACGCCGTACGCGTGCTCGATGTCCTCCGGGAGGACCTCGTAGTCCTTGGTGCCGCCGGCGACCAGCAGGTTGCCGTTGGGCAGGAAGGTGTGCCCGGCGCAGAAGACGTCGGTGGGCGTCGGCACCTCGGTGAACTTCTCCGACGCGGGGTCGTAGATGACCGTCCGGAAGGTGCCCGCCTCGAACGCGTCCCGGTTGTTGCCGCTACCCGCGATGATGAGCACCTTGCCGGTATTGAGCAGGGCCGCGTGGATCGCGTTGATCCGGAAGTCCCGCGGCACCGACAGGCCGGCCCAGTGGCCGTACTTCTCCTTGTAGGACTGCCGGTTGATGTTGAACTCGTGCAGCGCATCGGTGGCGGCGGCGACCATCGGCCGGTTCACCACGACGACAATGCCCAGAACGAGAAGTGCGACCAGGCCACTCCCGAGGCGCCTGGCAAGTGCGGGGCGATTACGGGGCTTCATACGTACGTCTTCTCCATCGTCTTCGGATCGAGGGCCCGCCTCTTGCCCTTCGGGCGCTGCAGGGTCTGGATCTTCCACACGGTGATCGGTAGCAGGCAGATCACCAGGTTGAGGCTCGGCCACAACCACATCGCGCCGTCCACGTGCCCGAGGAACGGCGAGACCGCCAGCAGCGCGGCGTAGAACGCCGCCCAGGACAGGCTGTGCTTGAAGGTGAGCGGGCGGTCCGGGCTGGTCGAGTCGCCCTTGGGCGTCACCACGAAGCCGGCCTCCCGGCGCAACAACGCGCCGAAGAACGACGACACGTAGATCGGGGTGGACAGGGTGGAGACCAACATTCCGGGCAGGCCGGAGGTGCCCTCCTCCTCGTGCGGGCTCACGTTGTGCCGCCGGTTGAACAGGTACAGACCGATCTGGAACAGCGCGGCGTCGACGTACAGCATCAGCCACACCTCCTGCGGTACCTGTACGCCCTTGGCGCCGAGCAGCAGGTAGCAGGCCGCCACGCTGGCGCCGAGCACCCAGGCGAGCGCGGTCAGCGGGTAGTACGACATGAGCAGGGCGTAGT
Source organism: Couchioplanes caeruleus (assembly GCF_003751945.1). NCBI lineage: Bacteria > Bacillati > Actinomycetota > Actinomycetes > Micromonosporales > Micromonosporaceae > Couchioplanes > Couchioplanes caeruleus. The sequence continues at coordinate 7,485,769 of NZ_RJKL01000001.1, forward strand.
GGAACGCGCGTCCGAAGCTGAGCTTCCAGAACATCTTGCCGAACTGCCGCACCACCACCTCGTCGGTGCCCCGGGACCAGCGGTGCTGCTGGCTGAAGTAGTCGGTCCAGGAGGACGGACCCTCGCCCACGGCAAGCACGTCGGGGGTGTAGACCGAGCGCCAGCGCTTGCCGGTCTCCGGGTTGTTGGTGCTGTGCATGACCAGGCTGGTGGCCATGTCCTCGGTGATCGAGTCCTGCAGGCCGCCGATACTGCGCAGCGCGGAGATGCGCACCGCGTTGTTCGTGCCCACCAGCATGGCGATACCGCGCTTGTTCCCGGCACGCTGCAGCAACGAGTGGAACAGGTACTGCTGCGACTCGGCCCAGCGGGTCACCACGCTGTCGTAGTTGCCGTAGACCTGCGGGCCGACGACGAACCCGACGTCCGGATCGCGGAAGTAGCCGAGCAGGCGCTCGCAGAAGTTCGGCTGCGGCACGTGGTCCGGGTCGACCGAGACGAACACGTCGTACGAGTCGCCGTGCCGGTCGATCCACGAGTTGTAGTTGCCGTGCTTGGTCTTCGCCTTGAAGGCGCCCGCCTCGGTGTTGTACTGGGGCAGGCCCTTGCGGCTGTAGTGCCGCACGCCGATGCGGTGGCACATCCGGCGGACCTCGGGGCTGTCACCCTCGTCGAGCAGCCAGACGTCGTACGGGCCGGCGTACCGGATGTCCATGGCGGCGCTCAGCGTGCGCTCGACCATCTCCAGCGGCTCCTTGCCGGGCACGATGGTCGTCAGGAAGGCCACCCGCAGCGTCGGGTCCGGGACGACCGGCTGGGGGTCGCGGGCCCAGATCGTCGCCAGGCACAAGGTGACGACGTTGATGAGCCGGAACAGCTCGATCAGCGTGGTCGCGACGATCATGAAGATGGTGGCGCCGAACAGCAACGGCTTCAGGTCCGGGTCGGGCAGTTCGATGCTGGCGAGCAGCCAGCCGAAGAACGTGCTCTCGAAGGCGAAGGCGAACAGCGTGATGAACACGGTCGCGATCGGCCGCCGTCGGGCGAGCCGGCGCATCTTCACCCGGTAGGGCTCGCCGCTCGTCGAGGTCTTGTCCGGCCGCTCCGCGGGGCCGGCGAGCACGCTATAGGCGCTATAGCCGTATTTATACGGAAGGATGAGCGTTTGGTCGTTGCCGACGCTCATCCTCTCCTGGTCCAACCGAGACCGTGGAATGGGGATGACCCGGGTGTCGTCCACAGACCGCTGTTTATGTTGGTGGTGTTCTGGACCCGAGGAGGGGGTCTGAACAACGCTCATCGACAACCTTTCACGTCGGGCTGGTGGGACCCGGTCCGGCGGAGTGCACGACGCTCCGTAGCGTGCTTTCTTAAACACGCTACGTAGCGCCACTATAAGTGACTATCGATGCGTCTCACGCTTCTGAGCTGCGTCGATGCCGTTGCGCACGGCCACCCAAGGTGGCACCTCCAGATTGCGGTTCGGTAAACATGATCGAAATCGAGTTCTTCATCACTCTCCGTATATGTGGGTTCGTGACAATTTCCCGCTTTATCTGACGGCTCGCCGACACTGCGGCGCGTCATGGGCAGGTCTGTGGCCGGCGCCCGAGGTCGGCGCCGACGCGTCGAGGTCTGCCGGTGCCCGTCGACCGTGGCTCGGTCGGCCCGCGCCCGTCAGGTCCGCTCCGCGGCGGCGACGGTGAGCTCCGACATCCCGGCGGTCGCCTCCACGTCGATGCGGTCCGCGGCCCTGGCCCAGTTCGCCGGGGTGAACAGCGAGCCGGCGGGAACCCGCGAGTGGCTGCGCCCGTTCAGCACGACCTGATCGGCTCCGCCGCCGACGCGGACCCGCACCGGGACCCGGCCGGCCGTGCGGACGTCGAAGAGGCTGACGCCGCCCGTCATCCGCACGTTGAGCGTCCCGTCGGGGCGCGGCAGCGTCAGGTTGATCCGGCTCGCGCCGCCGGTCAGGTCCACCCCGCTGACTCCGCCGCCGCTCAGGTCGATGGTGCTGAGGCTGGCGCCGCCCGCCACCCGCAGGTCCCAGCGCACCCGTGAGGTCAGCGTGATGTCGACCGTCCCCGGGTGGCTGCCGTCGGTCCGGTCGAGGAACAGCCGGACCCGGCCGTCCTGCTCGGCGGCGCGCGGCACGATGGCGCTGTCCTGCGGCGTGCTGACCGCGTAGAGGCGGTCGCCGAGGTCGGCGGTGCGCAGCATGACGGCCGTCGCGCCGTCGACCACGTCGAAGCCCGCCGCCGTGCGGTCGCCCAGCGGCGCCATCGCGGTATGGCCCGGCGCGGGGCGGTCCGCGACGGGGGGTGCGGCGGGTTCGGTGGGGGCCGGGGCGCCGGAGCCGGCCGGGGCGGCGGCGGCCGGGCCGCGGCGGCCGGTGTCGCCGCCGGAGTCGTCGGTGCCGCGCCCGAGCAGGGTGGCGCTGCCGCCGATGAGCAGCAGGGCGGCGGCGAGGCCGGCCCCGTACAGCCGGCGCCGCCCCTGCACTCGGCCGCGGGAACCGGTTGCAGGTAGGGCCTCGTGGGGCAGGGTATCCGCGAGCGTGGCTTCGAGCGCCGTGGCTTCGTGCACGGCCTCCTCGGGCGGGTCGTCGTTCTCCGGCGGTTCGTCGCTCGCGAGGGCAAAGTCGGTGATAACGGGCCATTCGACCGTGGGCTCGTCGCCCGGCAGTGGCGCGTCGGGACAGGCCGCGGGCAGGTCGGAGGGAACGTCGCCGAGGATCCGCGGGCTCACATGCTCGCCGGTCGCCATCATCCAGGAAGCGAGCCGCCCGCCGGCCTCCTGCGGCGGTGCGGCGCTCGGTGGTGCCGCGGCGGGCGCCGGCTGGTCGGGGGACTCGGCGGCGTGGTCTCCGGTCTCTGGATTCTCCTGCATGGGGTGGCCTCCCTGCCTGTCGGTGCCACCCACCGGTACGCACGGGAACCACCCGATGGTCGGGTCGGCGCCGAAGTTTCCCGGCACGCATCTTTGCCCAGCGGGCATTCCGGCCCAGGTCGGTGCGCGAGGATGGGGGGATGCCGCGCCGCCGTAGCCTCCTGATCGGTGCGTCGTCCGCCATGGCCCTGGTTCTGCTGGTGGTTCTCGGCATCCGGCTGGTCGCCGACGACCGTCCCTCGGCCCGCCCGGACCAGGCCAGCCCGGGGCCGGTCCTTCTCATTCCCGGGTACGGAGGCAGCCAGGCGTCGCTGGCTCCGCTGGCCGACCGGCTGACCTCTGCCGGCCGCCGCGCCACCGTGCTCGCTCTGCCCGAGGGCGGCACCGGCGACCTGCGACGGCAGGCCGCGGTCCTCGACGAGGCCGTGCGCCGGGAGCTGGGCGATGGCGCGCCCTCGGTCGACGTGGTCGGCTACTCGGCCGGCGGCGTCGTCGCCCGGATCTGGATCGACCGGTACGAAGGGGAAGTCGTCGCGCGCCGGGTGGTGAGCCTCGGCTCGCCCCTGCACGGCACCCGGCTCGCCGGCGCCGGCGCGGCCTTCGCCCGTAAGTCCTGTCCGACCGCCTGCCGGCAACTCGCCCCCGGCAGCGATCTGCTGGACGAGCTGGCCGACGCTCCGCTGCCGGAGCGGTTGCCCTGGCTGTCGGTATGGACGGAGAACGACGAGACCGTCCAGCCGCCGGACTCCGCCCGCCTGGACGGCGCGGTCAACGTGGCGCTGCAGCGGCTTTGTCCCGACGCCCGGGTCGCGCATGGAGCGCTGCCGAGCGATCCGATGGTGATCTCGCTGGTACTGCAGGCCCTGGGCACGGCCGCGCTGGCGGCACCGTCCGACTGCCCCGCACCGACCACCGGCTGACCCCGCAGGAGCCGACCGATTCAGTGGCGACGGAACCGGTCGCGGGCTGGGCACGGTACAGCAGAAGACCATGACGGCGAAGGCGCGGGTGTTCCTACCGAAGGGCACCCAGGTCGCCACGGCCCCGGCGGGCTGTGGCCAGATCGTCGACGGCCCTCCCACGCCCGATGCCTGGGAGTATCTGTGCGAGGTCGGCGAGCGCATCGATCCGGCGCGGCCGAGAGGTTCCGCTCCAGTTGCGCATCACCGAGGTGATCGCCGGCGCGACCGGGCAGGTGCAGGTCACCGCGGCGTGTGGGTCGTGTGAGCGCGACAAGTCCGACGACAAGGCACGGATCGTCGTCAACGGAAGTGGTGGCGGGAGGAGTGGGCTGCCGGTGACCGGTGCGCCCGTCGCCGCGGTGGTGGGCGGTGCTCTGACGTTGCTCGCGGCAGGCGCTGGTGTCCTGCTGCTCACCCGGCGACGCCGGACGCGCTTCCTGGCCCGGCTGTGAGCCTGGCGGGCGCAGGGATCCCCTTGGCTCGGAACGAGTTCATTGGTCAGTGACTCCGGTCACCTGCACCGGGCTCGGTAAGGGTCCGTGATGGTGAAGAGGCGTGGCCGCGGGCGCTTCCGCAGGTGGGCGCTTCCGCAGGTGGGCGCTTCCGCAGGTGGGCGCTTCCGCTGGTGGGCAGATGGAAGACGACTCGGGCCTCCGGTCGACCGGTCGTGCCGACCGGCCCTGGACCGCGGCGCCGGCGTGAGCGAGCCTGGGGGCATGACCGCATCTGCTGCACGAGTGATCATCGGCTTCGACGGCTCGCCGGCGGCGAGCGCCGCGGTCGACGTCGGCGCGAAACTGTTTCCCGGCGCACGAGCGTGGATCGTTCACCTGTGGACGCCGCCGTTCGCCAGCGAGACGTTGCGTCGGCGACTCTGGAGCGGGACGGCGAATGTCGACGAGTACGCCGAAGCGATCGAGCTCGAAGGCGCGCGGGAGGCCGAGCGCGTCGCCGGTGTCGGGGTCACCCTGGCCGCAGCGGCCGGCTGGCGGGCCGAGGCGTTGGTGGAGCGTGGCTACGGCGGTGACGGAGTCCAGTTCGCGCAGCTGGCCGAGAGGCTCGACGCCGACGTGGTCGTGGTCGGCTCCCGGGGGCTCGGCGGCACCCGGGCTGTGCTCGGCAGCGTGTCGGACATGGTGGTGCACTATGCCCGGCGGCCGGTACTCGTGGTTCCGCACCCGTTGCTGGCCGCGGATCGTGCCGCCCTCGCCGACGGATCGATCGTGACCGGCTGGGACGGGTCCCCGGACGCGGAGGCCACCCGCAATGCGGCCCGTACTTTGTTCGGTGGCCGGGAGATCGAGCCGGTCGCCGTGGAGGACCGCGGCGGGCCGCAACCCGAACCCGTCGACGGTGCGGTGACGGTCCTGCACCATGACGGCATGCTGCCCCGATCCGGTCGTGCGATCGCGGGCGCGCTGAGCGCGTACGCCCGTAAGCGAAATGCCGCCGTGCTGGCCGTCGGCTCGCGGGGTCGCTCGGCGGTCGAGGAGATCCTGCTGGGATCGGTGGCGATGGCGACCCTGCACCAGGCCCATCGGCCGGTCCTGATCGTGCACCGCAGAGGGGAGGATTCTGCGGCGTAGCGGCCTGCGAGGTGCGGGCCGGAGTCCGGGTCGCTTGAACCGGCTGATCAGGAGGGCGGCAAGCCGAAGGTCTGCCGCTGGTGATGTGGATGCCCAGCTCTACGGCATCCGCCTGCGGGCACAACGTGGCATTGATCAACGGGCCGTGGCGTGGCGTCGCTGGTGCATAGTCAGGGGGAGAGGACGGCATCACGACATGCAAGAACCGAATCTCGAAAGCCTGGCCCGTATCGCCTCCGGCGGTGATCTGGCCGCCCTGAACGTGCTTCTTGTGATGGTCCGGCCCGAGGTTCTCCGGCTGTGTACCCGCATGTTGTCCAACCGGGAGGACGCGGAGGAGGCGTGCCAGGACACGCTGTTGGCGATGGCCCGGGGACTTCCCGGTTTCCAGGGGCGTTCCGCGTTCCGTACATGGCTGTATCGGCTCGCCGCCAACCGGGCCCGTTCCACCTACCGGCGTTCGGGCTCCCGCCGGCCCACCGCCGGCCTCGATGTGCTCTACGGCATCGCGGATGCCCGCCGGACGAGTGTCGTTGCGATGACGCGACGGGATCTGCTCGACGCCATGAGCGAACTGAAGGCAGAGCTGGCAGAGGCGGTCGCCCTCCGCGATCTGATCGGTCTCAGCTACGGCGAGATCGCGGTGCTCCAGCACGTGCCGGAGGGCACCGTGAAGTCGCGAATACACAAGGCGAGACTGCAATTGCGCAGGCGGCTGGGGAACGACGATGCAGATCCTGTCGCGGTCGCCGACCGTGGATCATCGGGCGAGGCGCCCACTGAGGAGGGCGCCGCAGTCCCGGGAGCGGATCGGCCAGGCGTGGCGGCGGCCGGTCGAACCGGCCGCCGCGGCGCGGCGCCTGGACGGTAGGAGACGCTGGTATGTCGGAGAGCTCGGGACAGGTGACTCTGCGGTCGATCACGTCAGGCAACCGACAGGCCGTGGAAGATCTTCGGGTACTGCCCGAACAGGGAGACTTCGTGGACGGCGTCAGCCGCTCGCTGGCTGAAGCGGCTGTCAAACGGCATGCGGGCGACGGGTCGCCCCTTGGTTTCTACCTGAAGTACGGGTTCCGGCCCACAGGACAGATGTTCGACAGGGAGCAGGTCCTTGATCTTCCCCTGATGCGCTGAGCTCGCTAGTGCCACACTCTGAACTTGACTGTCTGGATCTCCGGATCGATGTAGTCGACGTCATACAACACCAGGTAGCGGGCGTTGTCGGGAACGTTGCGCGCCAGCACGGTGCGTCGTGCGCCGCACGCGGTCACCGGTTCGGTGTAGGTGAGGGAGCCGTCGACCAGTGGCCAGAACGCGAGCCGGAAGGTCTGGCATCGGTCCGATGGGTTCGCCGGGTCTACGACGTGGGAGACGCTGATCGTCGTGCAGCGCGAGGTCGGCGTCGTCAGTTCTTCGGTGGCGACCCGGCCGGCTTCGTAGAATCCGCTGTCCGGCCGGATCGGAACACATCCGCGGTGTGCGGGGGAGCGCGGCGCGACGGTCAGCGTATGCACCGCTTTGTCGACGACGGTCTGCCAGGCGGTGTAGCGGGTCTCGCCCGGCTCGGCGGTGGTGTGAACCGAGATCAGGCTCTGCCCGAGGCGGAGGACGTACCCGTACTGTCTGGTTCCCGCCAGGTACAGGCCCGCACCGGTGCTGGAGGTCTCGAACCGGACGGCGCGCCGTGCGCCCACGGTGGTCTGCTCCCACAGGAGCGTGTGCTCGAATTCTGTGTCGGTCCGGCTCGGCGGTGCCGGCACCCGCTTGGCGTTCAGGGCGGTCAGCGGGTATTCGCTCTCGGCCGGAATGGTGAACGGGTCCGGGTGGAACTGCGCGCAAACCTCTTCCGGCCGGATCTGAGTGGTGTGCCAGGTTCCCGGGTATCCGATGGAGTAGTTCTCGGTGACATTCACGCAGCGCTTCCAGCCGCGCGGCAACGACATGTTCGCCGCAGGCAGGGAGCGTGCTGCCTGCGAGGCGGTGACCACGTCGGCGGCGCCGGGCAGGCTCGATACGGCGGCCGGGGGCAGGCCCTCGGCCGCGCCGGCTTCAGCCGGTCGGCCGCATGCGGCGATGCCCAGCGCGCTCGCGCCGGCCACGGCGGCGACCAGGAACCAGGAGGTGGGGATACTCGAACGAGGCGTACGCATGACCTATCTCCTTCGTCGTGTGGAACTCTTACCGGGTTAGTCACCTCACCGGGGGTCTTGGTTCGCTCCACATCCGGTCGGTTTTGGGCAATCCGAGTCGACGGTCGCCGGCACTGTGGCGAGTGGCGCCGGGTTCGATTGCCCATCCCTGGCAGTGCGCCGGATGAAGATCGTCTTCTGGATCCGTGCATGATTCCCAGCGGTGGCGCGCATTTTTCCTGCGGTGAGCCGGCACGCTCCTTCCTACCGCGATTGGCTTCTGCAGGTCGCCGGTGCGACTGCTGTATTCGAAGGCGACGGCGCTTCCAGCGCGGGCACGCGTCGCCACCGCCGCGACCGGTCTCGCGCCGGCGGGAAGCGTGACGGCCACATCGCCCGGACCGATGACCGAGTCCACGTCACCGCGCTGGCGGCACGCGGGTCCGTCACCGCTTACAGGTCGAGGATCAGGGCGGCCGGATGCCCGGTCAGACTCTTGTGTATCGCGGCGTGAGCGGCGTTCTGCAGGCGGTGGCCCCACGTACCGTGCACAGCAAGCGTGATCACCGATGTCTCCACGTCCAAGCTGACGTCGATGCCGTCGCCCTGGACCGGGTCGTGGCGATCCAACAGATAGGGGGACTGCACATCAGGGCAACGAGTCCGCCCCGCCGACGAAGCCGCCCCCCACGGCAACGACTCGCACTGTGCATTAAGCGACAATCCGGGTTTACCCAGCTCTGGCCACCGCAGAACGTCTCATCACGGCCGGCAACCGCTTCGCCAGACCCGCTGCCGCTGCGTCGGCCTGACGCGCGTGCCGGGTCAGTGGAGGGGTTCAACCGCTCGGGCCGGCTGCCGCCGTTGCGCTGCTGTGGCGGGCATCCGGTGTGGCATGTTCCAGCCCGCTGCCAGGCGGGACGGGTACACGTTGCGTCCTTCGCCGAAGAACTCGGTGAACTTCATGATCAGCGGGTCCCAGCGCACGGGGTCGACGTGGGAGGTGCCCGGTATCAGCAGGCGCTCTTCCACGTGGGTGCGCAGGACCTCGACCTCGAAGGCGGTGGCGTCGACGGCCGGCGCGCCGAACGCGCGGGTGGACATCACCCGGCACTCCAACTGGATGGGGCACTGCATGACGCGGTCGGGTCCGACGACGTCCGACGGCTGGGCGCTGAGACCGGCGACCGTGAACTTGTCCGACACGTACCGGTAGCCCTGCCGGCGCTTGTAGTCGGGCACGTCGCGGCGTCCGGTGGTCAGCGCCAACCGGTCGACGGCGTCGACGAGGGCGGCGTGGGGCAGGTTGAGCACCGCCTCGCCGTCGCGCTCGAGGTTCGCGGCGGTCTGGCTGTGGTTGCCGAGGCCGAGCAGGCAGGACCGGCCGAGCCACCAGGCTGACGACATCGGCGCCAGGTTGGTGGTGCCGTCGTCGTTGCGGCTGCTGATCACTACGACAGGGGTGCCGAAGTACAACACCTTGAGGTCGGGTACGACGTGCATCTGGTGCCTCTCGCCGGTTCGACGGGAAAGAGCGGCAACCGGGTTCGGCATGCCGCGCCGCAACCATGCCCGCCGGTGGTCCGTTGCTGCTGGCGGCTTTCGGACGACGCGTTCCGCCGCACGTCCTACCGCAGGAGCCGAACGAATACCTCAGCCAGGTCTGCCGCTGCGGTGGCCGGGGGAGCGAGTGGCAACACGATGTGGCTGACCGTGAGACGGATGATCGACTCGCCGGCCAGCGAGAGGGTTGCCGGGTCGGCGTCGGGAAGGTGAGCGGCGGCCCATTCCTGAACCGCCGCACCGGCGGCCTGCAGGACGGCCTCCGCGCGGGTGGTCAGGTACGGCAGTAGCTCGTCCGCGCCTCCGCGTGCACTGGTGAGAATGGCTCGTACCAGCGGATTGTCGGCAGCCTCCTGAAGCGAGTGCAGAATGGCGGCGTACGCCGCGCCGCGCACATCTGCACCCTGAGCGAAGAGTTCCTTGCGGACCGCGGCGACGAAGTGCTCGACCTCGGTGAGGGCGAGAGCCTGCGCCAGGCCGGAACGTCCTTCGAACTCGTTGTAGACGGTCTGCCGGCTGACGCCGACACACTTGGCGACGTCCACCATGCGCACGTTCTCCCAGCCATGCGCGATCGTCAGCTCGCGGGCGGCCGCGATCAGCGACTCGCGAAGCCGCGTCCGATTCGCCGCGCGGTACGAGGGTGCGGATGTCATAGCGACTTGAGCCTAGATGTGTCGTCCAGCCGGGTGCGCGGGCCGGTAGCCGGGCGCGGTGTTGGCCAGCGAGACGTTCCCGCCGTAGTGGGCGACGACCCGGTGGTCCATCACCCGCCGCCACAGTGGTGGGACGAGGGCGAGGAGCAGCATCGTGGCGTAGCCGGCCGGCAACTGCGGTGAGGCGTCGAAGCTGCGCAAGGTCTGGTAGCGGCGCAGCGGGTTGGCGTGGTGATCGCTGTGGCGCTGGAGCTGGAAGAGGAAGACGTTGGTGGTCAGGCGGTCGCTGTTCCAGCTATGGCGGGGGTCCACCTTCTCGTACCGGCCGGCGGCGTTGCGCTGGCGCAGCAGCCCGTAGTGCTCCAGGTAGTTGACCGCCTCGAGGACCGAGAATCCGACGACGGCCTGCAGGACGAGAAAGGGCAGCACCCGCGGGCCGAAGGCCGCGGTCAGGAGGGCGAACATCGCCACGGTCATGGCCCAGGCGTGCAGGATCTCGTTGCGTACGGTCCATGGCGTGCGGCCGCGGAGCCGGTGCCGGGAGGTCTCGAGCCGCCAGGCCGAGCGCAGGCTGCCCAGCACCGTGCGGGGCCAGAACCGGTAGAAACTCTCGCCGAGTCGTGAGCTCGCGGGGTCCTCAGGGGTGGCCACCCTGACGTGGTGACCGCGGTTGTGCTCGACGAAGAAGTGGCCGTAGCCGGTCGGCGCCAAGGCGATCTTCGACAGCCAGCGTTCGACATTCTCGCGCTTGTGGCCGAGCTCGTGGGCGGTGTTGATGGCGATGCCGTTGACCAGTCCGGCGGTCAGCACCAGGCCGACGGCGCCTGCCGGGCCGGGGCCCCGGATCCACACCGCACACGCCATGACCAGCGCGGCGAATTGGGCGGGCAGGAAGAGATAGGTGATCCACCGGTAGTACGGCGAGGCCTGCAGGGCAGGCACCGCGTCCTCCGGGGGGTTCGCGCGGTCGTCGCCGATGAGCACGTCGACGACCGGTATGAGGCCGAGGACGAAGACCGGGGTCAGCCACCAGGCCCATGGCCAGCCGGTCGTGGCGGCCAGGAGCAGTGCGGCGAACGGTAGGGCGGGGACCACGAGGGCGAGCGGCCAGAGCGGGCGCTTCGTGTCGCGCCACAGGGATTCAGCGACGTCCATGCGGCCCATGGTTTACACAGAGGGCCATCGTGTCAAGTACGCGCCTGATGGGCTGGCATGAACGGTCAGCCTGGCGGCCCGCCGACCAGGCCGGTGTCGTAGGCGGCGATGACGAGCTGGGACCGAACGCGGGCCTCCGGTCGGCACCGAGGTCCACTACTACGTCGCCTGGCGCGACGTCGGATGGCATCGCGTTCATACCCCTCGGCGTCGCCGTGCTGCGCGACGGACCACGACCGAGCATCCGCGCACTATTGTGGATCGTCGTGCTCCTCGCCCTGTTCGTCCTCGGTCAATTCCATGCCCCCCGTGGGTGAGCGCCGGCGCTGGCTGGTCCTGGTCGTCGGCATGCTGGCGATGACCGCCGGCAGCACGTTCCAGTTCGGGATGGCCTACCTGATCCCCGCATTCCGGGACGAGGGCCTCTCCCTGGAACAGGCCGGCGTCCTGGTCGCCTGCCCCACCGCCGGCGTGATGCTCACCCTCATTGCCTGGGGCGCCGCGGCGGACCGGTGGGGCGAGCGTGTCGTGCTGTCCACAGGCCTCGGGTCGGCCGGCCTTGTCCTGCTCGCCGCCCGTGGGGCGCAGGGCACGGCGAGCCTGGCCGTGTACCTGGCGCTGGCCGGCGCGGCCGGCGGCTCGGTGCTGGCGAGCGGCCGGCTCATCCTCGGCTGGTTCGCGCGGCACGAGCGTGCCTTGGCGATGGGCATCAGGCAGAGTGCGCAGCCGATGGGCCTCGCGCTGGCCGCTTCCACGCTGCCGGCCCTCGCGACCGGTGGCACCGACGTACCACTGTTGTTCCTCGCTGGGTTGTTCCTGGCCGCGGCGACGGCAGCCTTACTGCTTGTCCGCGATCCCGCCCCACAGCCGTCCGCCGCCGGCCCGGAGGCAGCCGGTCCGAAGCCGACCTCGACGTCGCCCTACCGCGCTCCCCATCTGTGGCGCATCCACGCCGCCAGCACGCTTCTGGTCATTCCCCAGTTCGCGGTCACCACGTTCGCGCTCGTGTTCCTCACCGACGTCCGTGGCTGGACGGTCCTCGACGCCGGGTACCTGCTGGCCGGTGCCCAGGCTTGCGGCGCCCTCGGCCGCCTCGGGGCGGGCTACTGGTCCGACCGCACCGACAGCCGCCTGAGGCCCATGCGAGCCATCGCGATCGCTACCGGCGTGGGAATGCTGGCGCTGGCCGTCGCCGCCGCGGCCGGATCGAGTCTGGCGGTGCCCCTCCTGCTGTCCCTGGCGGTAGTGGCGGTGAGCAGCAACGGGTTGTCCTTTACCGCGGTCGCCGAGTACGCGGGCTCCGCGTGGGCCGGCCGAGCCCTCGGCATCCAGACCACGGGCCAGAACGTCCTGACGGCCGCCACTCCGCCGGTCCTGGCCCTGGCGATCGGGGCTACGGGCTTCGCGCCGAGCTTCGCCGTGGTAGCCGCATTCCCCCTTGTCGCCGCGATGGTCGTGCCGGTAGCGGCCGAGCGGGCCGCGACCGCCGCCCAGGCCGGCCACCCGGCGCGGCGTCATTCTCGCGGCGATGTGGGGTCCAGGTCGTAGAAGCACAGCCGTGGTCCGGCGCCCGGACGCAGGTAGATGTGCCGGCAGGGCAGCCCGGCCTGCGCGAAGACCGGCAGCCAGGCGTTGCGGTCGCGGGGCAGCCCCTGACCGGTCAGCACGTGGATCAGCAGGAAGTCGTCGTGGTTCTCCCGGTCCTCGTACAGCAGTTCCGGCTCGCCGACCAACAGCATCGTCAGGTCGGGAAGGCTGCGGGCGTAGCTGCGGAGGAGCTCCGCCACGGCGGCCTCGCCGTGGCGGAAGTGCTCGTGCAGCGCGCTGACGATGCACATGGCGTCGGCAGTGCGGCAGACCTCCGGCCAGGTCTCGGGGGCGAACGCGTCCGCCACGAAGAACTGGATCCGGTCGGCGACGCCGTGTTCGCGGGCCAGCTTCTCGGCGACCGCGATGGCCTCCGCCGAGTTGTCGAGGCCGATGCCGGTCAGTTGCCCGTCTCGCCGGCAGGCGTCGATGAGGAGCTGGCCACCGCCACACCCGGCGTCGAGGAGCGTCCGGATGCCGCGCTCCCGGGTCGCGGTCCTGATCGTGTCGCTGTGGAAGACCGAGAAGAGGGTGGCGCAGTGCCGGCCCAGCGCACCGCCGTCGCGGTGGACGTCCACGTCGTACCGCGCCTTGCCGGTCAACAGATCTCCCATCCGTGCGGTCACGGTCCCGTACGCCCCCGCGTACACGCCGAGCCGGGCCAGGGACACTTCGGTCGTCAGCAGCTCGCCCCGGCGGCTCAGCCGGTAGCCGTCCGGCAGGTCGTCCACGACGCCGCGGACCACCAGGTACCGCAGCAGCCCGCGGACCAGCTCGATGTCGAAGCCGGACAGTGCGTCGACATCCTCACGGCGGAGCCCGGCCCGGAGCTCGGCGAGCAGACCGGTCTCGGCGAGGGCGTGGACCGCCTGGCACAGATGCATCGCGCTGATGAGGTGCGGCATTCCCGAGAGCTGGAAATCCTGCCAATCCCGCAACTGCGGCTGGGTCTTGAGTTCGACGAGCTGGTCGCCCGTATCGGTTCGCACGACAATCCCTCCCTCTGGCTCCTGGCCTACCGTGATCCTCACCCATGGGGCCGTACGCATCCGCGATCGGACGGATTGCTGTGGCCGGCACCAACAACCTTGTGCCCATGCACCGCGTACGTGCACAGTGCCGCGCGGTCGTGCCAGGCTCGGCGGCGAGCGGTGAGCGTCGGGGCTTCGAGCACCCGGCGCCTTGCGGAGGGAGGATCATGCTGTCGCGTCCCGAGCTGCACGGCACGTACGGAGCGGTGTCGACCACCCATTGGCTGGCCTCCGCGGCCGGCATGGCGATGTTCGACCGCGGCGGCAACGCCTTCGACGCGGCGGTGGCCGCCGCCTTCGTGATCCAGGTGGTGGAACCGCACGTCAACGGGCCGGCCGCCGAGGCGCCGGTCATGATCCACGACGCCTCGACCGGCGAGGTGACCGTCGTCGCCGGTCAGGGGCCCATGCCCCGCCGAGCCTCCGTCGACACGTTCCGGCGTCTCGGCCTGAACCACATCCCCGGGTCGGGACTGCTGGCGGCCTGCGTTCCCGGTGCCTTCGGCGCGTGGATGAAGGTGCTGCAGCACCACGGGCGGCTGCGGCTCGCCGAGGTGCTGGAGCCGGCCATCGGGTACGCGGAACGGGGATTCCCGTTGCTGCCCAAGGCCGCCGGGATCATCGACGTGCTTGCGCCGCTGTTCCGCGAGGAGTGGACCGAGACCGGCAAGATCTACCTCGACCGCGGCGTCGCGCCCCGCGCCGGCGCGCTTCTGCGCAATCCGGACCTGGCCGCGACCTTCCGGCGCATCGTCCGGGAGGCCGGCGCGGCCGGCCGGGATCGTGAGCTCGAGATCCAGGCCGCCGTCGACGTGTTCTACGAGGGCTTCGTCGCCGAGGCGATCGACGCGTTCATGGGCTCCGCCGAGGCCCTCGATGCGACCGGCAAGCGGCACGGGGGTCTGCTGCGCGGCGATGATCTGGCGGCGTGGCGGCCCACCGTGGAGCCGCCGGTCACCGCCGGCTACCGAGGGCACGTCGTCCACAAGCCCGGCCCGTGGACGCAGGGACCGGTGTTCCTGCAACAGCTCGCCCTGCTGGAGGGCTTCGATCTGGCCGCGATGCCGCACCTCGGCCCCGATCACCTCCACCTCGTCGTCGAGGCGGCCAAGCTGGCCTTCGGCGACCGGGAGGCCTGGTACGGGGACCCGGACCACGTCGACGTCCCCCTGAAGGAACTGCTGTCCGCGGACTACACCCTCGAGCGCCGGGCCCTGATCGGCGAGCATGCCGCGGCCGCCCTGCGCCCGGGTTCCCCGGGTGGGCGCTCGCCGTGGCTCCCGCCGTTGCCCGAGGCGCCGCCGCCGCTCGAACCGGCTTGGCGGGACCAGCTCGCCCACGGTATCCCCGCGGTGGTGCGGCGCACGTCGCAGAACCGCGACACCACCTGCGTCAGCGCCACGGACCGGGACGGCAACATGGTGGTGGCGACGCAGAGCGGCGGGTGGTTCAGCAGTTCCCCGATCGTCCCCGGCCTCGGCTTCGCGTTGAGCACCCGCGGGCAGATGGCCTGGCTGGCGCAGGGACATCCGAACTCCCTGGCACCGGGTAAGCGGCCGCGCACGACGCTGAGCCCGACCATCGTGCAGGCCGGGTCGGGGGAACCGCTGATGGCCTTCGGTACGCCCGGCGGCGACCAGCAGGACCAGTGGACCCTCAACTTCCTGATCAACCACCTGGACTTCGGCATGACGCCGCAGGCGGCCGTCGAGGCCCTGACGTTCCACACCGGACACGTGCCCTCGTCGTTCACACCACGGCAGCAACCTCCGCCGGTCGTCGTGGTCGAGGAGGGACTCTCGGAGGAGACCGTCGACGGCCTACGCCGGCGGGGACACCGGCTGCAGCAGGTGGCCGCCCAGTCACTGGGCAAGGTGTGTGCGACCGGCCACGCCGGGGACGGGCAGGTGTTCGCGGCCGCGAGCGCGCGAGGGGAGCAGGCGTACGGCATCGTCCGCTGAGCCGGTCAGGACGCCCGGGAGACAGGTTGGCGGCCGGCGGAAACGCTGTCCGCCCCGCTCGTCACCCGCCAGGCGGTGAGCGAGGCCTTCAGCAGGCAGAGGTCCCCGGCGTTGGTCAATGACAGCCCGGTGAGCTCGGAGACGCGCCGGAGGCGGTGGTTCAGCGTGTTCGGGTGGATGAACAGTTGCCGGGCGAGTTCCCTTCGCTCGCAGTCGCTGTCCAGGAAGGCTGTCAGCGTGTCGAGCAGGTACGGGTCGCGCATCGTCACCGGCCGCAGCCTGCCGGCCAGCCGCGCCGCCAGCTCCGGTGCGCGACAGAGCACGGCCTCCAGCAGGACGTCGTCGAGCTGCAGGAGCCCCGGTTCGTGGCGACCGAGCCGCCGCAGGGTCGCGACGGCCTCCCGGGCCTCGGTCACCGCCGCGGGGATGTCCTCGACGGTGGCCGGCAGGGCGAGCCCGGCCGGTTGCTCCGGGCTCAGGATCCGGTAGGCGTGCCGGGCCCGGACCCGCCCCTCGGCGCGGCGATCTGGTCCGTCGACCGGCACCAGCACGATGACGCAACCGGGCTGTTCGGCGGCGAGCCAGTCGTGCCGTGCGGCGACGGAGGCCGTGGCGGCCGGGTGGCGAGCCGGGACGACGAGAACCGCGTACGTGGCAGCGACCGGAATACCCGGGGCGGGCCGTCGATCGCCGTTCAGCAGCCGCGCCAGCAACTGTTGCCGGCCCGCCTCGGGATGTGCCTCGCCCTCTTCGGCGGATCGCGAGCAAGTGAGCACGTGCTCGACGAGGAGGGAGCCGGCCGCGAGGTAGCGCGCCGTGCGTTCCAGCAGCAGCGCGCCCTCCTCGGGCGTGGCCTGCGCCACCAGGGCCTTCCAGGTGCGTTGGCAGATGTCGGTGCAGGCCTGGCTCAGCAGCGGGCCGGTGAGGCCGTGGTCTCCGGGGTCGAGCAGGCCGGCCTCGCTGATGCCCGCCTGCTCGGCGCGGTCGTCGACGCTGCCCAGCACCCAGCGTGCGGCACGGCTGACGATGGTTCGCAGCGCCTCGGTGGCGGCCGGCGTCATCGGGGCAGCGCCGGGGCGCCCGCCCACGACGCCGACGGTGGCCGTCGCGAGCCGCGGGACGGCGCAACTGACGCGGTCGAGAACGGCGTGCAGGGGTTCCAGGTGTCGGTCGTCGCCTGACAACGGGCATCACCCTCGGGGGCTGAAGATCCCGGGACCGGGCGTGAGCACGCCCGTGGGGTCGTAGCGGCGCTTGGCGGCGTGGAAGGCCGACCAACTGCTGCCGTAGTGGTCGCGCCAGTTCTGCGCCGTGAACGGCACCGACCCGATCGGGTAGAGCACCGCGCCGTACTTCTCCCGGGCGCGGGCGTACAGCCGCTTGTTGCGCTCCAGCATCTCGGCGGCGAACTGGGGATCCGCGCCGGGGGCGCTGGAAACGGTGTTGATGTCGACCACGTACACGAACGGCGAGCCGTCCGGGCCGGGGCGCCGGGGAGCGGGCCGGGTGGCGAGGTCGCGGCGCTGCGGGTAGATCAGCCCCGCGCCGTACGGTCCGATGTCGCGTGCGGTCAGGGTGGGCAGCAGCTCGGCGAGGTACTGCTCGATCGTGGAGTCGGGCAGCCACACGTCGTACCAGGGCTTGACCAGACGGTCCCAGTTCTCGGTCTCCCGCAGCATGTCGATCAACCGGTCGATGGTGAGCACGTAGTCGAGGTACGGGGTGTCCTCGACCACGGCCTCGGCGGTCAGGCCGGCGAGGATCGCCGCATCGTCCGGCGCCGCGGGAGCGTCGTAGAACGCCGTCGCGTGGATCTTGTAGACCGGCGCCGGGTCGGGCGCGGTGAACTCCGCGTACACGTGGTCGACGCCGGCTCGGTCGATGAGCAGGCGCAGATCCCGGAAGAACGGGGCGTTCACGGAGTACTGCAGCACGAAGTTGCGGGCGCGTTCCGGGGCGGGGACGAGCTCGATCACCGCCCTCGTGATCACCGCGCACTGGCCGAGGCCGCCGAGCACCGCGTCGAACAGGTCGGGCTTGTGCTGCCGGGAGCAGCGCTCGATGCTGCCGGTGCCGGTGACCACCTCGAGCTCGCGGACGTGGTCGACCTGCAGACCGGTTCGCAGCCCGCCGACGATGCCGCCGATGCCACCGACCGAGAGCGTGCCGCCCACGGTCAGTCCCGTGTAGCCGGTGAGCACCGGGGGCGTCAGCCGAGGGGAGTGCCCGTTCGCCGCGATGGCCAGGTCTTTCCAGAGGATCCCGGCGTCGACCTCCGCGTACCGGGCGCCGAGCGAGTGGATGCGGCGAAGGTGGCGCATCTCGATCACCAGGCCGGCGGACAGACCCTGGCCGTAGGTGGTGTGTGCCTGGCCGCGGGTGGAGACCGGGATGCCGTGCGCCGAGCAGAACCGGATCATCGTGGCGACGTCGCCGGTCGAGGCCGGGCGCAGCACCGCTTGCGGCTGCTGATGGACGATGTTGCCGAGGTCGGTGGCGACCGCCTGCCGGGCGGCCGCGTCCACGGCGAGTTCGCCGTCGAGCGGGGGAACGCCGGCGAACGACGGCCGCGTCGCGGCCTCGGCCCCGGTGACCCAACGGTGTCCGAACGGGTCGAAGCCCACGACCGCGACGGCGGACGCGGCCGCACCGAGTAGTCCGCGGCGGCTGATCATTTGCCCTCCCTGATAAACGGTTGTCCGTCCACAATGCGTCGAACCTAACCGATCAGAGAAGCGCGAGACCTCAGGGAATCATCAATTCATCGTGAGAGAACATGCAATTCCGTCGTGCGGAAGTCAGCGCCAGTGGCCCGCCGCGGCGGCGTCCGCGGCATATTGCTCGAACGTGCGGGCCGGACGGCCGGTCACCCGCTCCACGGTGTCCAGCGGCTGCGAGTCGTCGAGTACCCGGAGCGCGGCGAAGGCCTCGATCTCGGCATCGAGCTCCTCCTCGGGGCGCCCGAGCGCCGCCTGGCTGCGGCGGTATTCCTGCGGGCTGCCGTGAAACGTCACGGTGCGGCCGGCGGCAGCCCCGATCACCGCGCAGGCCTCGGCGAAGGAGAGCGCCTGCGGGCCGGTCACCTCGTACGTGCGCTGCGAGTGGCCGGCCTCGAGCAGAGCCCGCACCGCCACCTCCTTCACGTCCTCGAGGTCCACGAAGGTCTGCCGGCAGTCCTCCAGCGGGACGCTGAGCTCGCCGGCCAGGACGGCGGCGTGGAACGGCCCCTCGTCGAAGTTCTGGTCGAACCAGTCCGAGCGGACGATGGTCCAGTCCATGCCGGACTCGCGGACCAGACGCTCCGCGTTCAGCAGCCGCTCGTCCCGCATGACCTCGATGCTGCGGCTGGAGAGCAGCACGACGCGGCCGATCGTGTCCGCGGCCAGCCGGAGGAACCCCGGATCGACGTCCACGCCGTCGGGCGCCATGAGGAAGAGCCTGCCGACGCCGTCCAGGGCCGGTTCCCAGGTGGTTTCGTCCGCCCAGTCGAACCGCGTGTCCGCGTGCCGGGAGGCGGCCCGCACCGGCTCGCCGAGGGCTCGCAGGCGAGCGGCGACCCGGCCGCCGACGGATCCGGTGGCGCCGAGGACGAGAGTGGTAGTAGGAGTATCCATATCGGAAAAAACGATAGAGGGCGGCGCCGAGTTGTGCTCAGCAACCTCTCAGCCGGTTCTGTAGTCGGTTTGTAAGATCTCTGATGCGCCTGGGAAACATCTGCATTGACCCTCGCCGAAGTCCGAAGATATGTTCTGGCAGTCTCGCCATTACCGTGTTTGCGCGTGATCAGCGGAACGGCTGTGCCACTTCCTCGACGGCGGCTGTTTCGTTCTCGGACGATTTCTCGTGTCGCAACAGCAAGGAGGCAGGACCGTGCCGACAGCCGTATTGCAACCTCGCGTCCACCACGTGGGCGTACAGACATCGGATCTCGACAACAGCGTGCGCTGGTACCGCGAGTTCTTCGGTGCCCGGCTCAACTGGGAGCTCGACCGGTTCTCGGACCTGACGCTCAGCCGTCTCCCCGGCATCCGCAGACTGGTCGAGGTCGCCACGGACGACCTGCGGGTGCATCTGTTCGACCGGGCCACGCACACCCGGGAGCTGCCGCCCGCGGAGGCGTACCAGTTCCAGCACGTCTGTCTGCAGTTGGACCGTCCGGAGGAACTGGTAGCGGTTCGGGAGCGGTGGATCGAACTGTACGAGTCGGGCCGGTTCTCCTTCGCCCGGCCCGACGGCCCCACCGACATCGTCGTCGACGGCGACGGGGTGAGCAGCCTCTACGTCTTCGACCCCAACGGCCTGGAGTTCGAGTTCACCCACGTGCCGGCGGGACCGCGATGACCGCGGCCACGTTGACCGACCCGCGGGTGCAGGCGTGGGACTTCGGTGACTTCCCGTACGGCCTGGAGCCGCTGACCATGCCCCCGACCGGCGACGCCCGCGCAGTCCGCCACGCCGCCGCACCCGACGTGCCGGACTGCGACGTGGACCGGGTGTGTGCCGAACTGCGCCTGCTCGACGGCGGCCGGCACGGCGCCGGCCGCTTCGACCTTCCGCCCGCGTCCACGTACGAGCAGTTGTTCTGGTTCCGCTGGATCAGCGGCCATCAGGTGACGTTCGCCCTCTGGCGGCTGATGGGTGCCCTGCTGGCCGAGTACCCGGCCGACGGGCCCGCGCCCGGTGGGGCCGTGCTGGACCGCCTGGAGACCTACGTCCACGGGTACGGCGCGATGCTGCTCTACAGCGGCTCGTGCCCGCGTGACCTCTACACCACGCTGATCCGCCCGGCGATGTTCCTGCAGCACCGGGGCTTCAGCGGCACCTGGGCGCCGGACTTCCGCCAGGTGCGTTCACTGTTGCGCGGCCGGTCGCGCGGCTGGCTCCAGGAGGACGACGCGGCAGGGGTGCGGGCCGCGGTCGAGGCCCACCGGGCGATCCACGAGGACGTGGCCGCCCGGCTGGTGCCCAACGGCCGATCGCTGCTGCAGGACAGCGTCGCCGAGGCGCCGGTCTCCCCGTCCGAGCGCACCTCGGTGCTCTACGACAACTTCTTCATGACGTTGCGGGCACCGGTCACCGACGCGGCCGTCGCCGGTCAACTGCTGCGGCGGCTGCGCGCGGTCGCCCTGGACCTCGCCGCCAACGGGTTGTACCCGCTGGGCCGCGACGAGGCCGTGGACGAGACCCAGCCGGAGGGCGCCATGGTCGCCCACGGCGAGCGCCGGCTGGGGACGGTGGTGACCGCGGTCGGCTCCCACACCGCGGATGTCGCCTGGCGGTCGAGCTGATGCGGCACGGGGTGCTGATCCTGCCGGAGCACCGCTGGCCGAGGGCCCGGGAGCGGTGGACGCTCGCCGAACAACTCGGGTACGCCCACGCCTGGACCTACGACCATCTCATGTGGCGGTGGTTCAGCGAGAAGCCGTGGTTCTCGGCGGTGCCCACGCTCGCCGCCGCCGCCGCGGTGACCGATCGGATCGGGCTCGGCACGCTCGTGGCCAGCCCCCACTTCCGGCACCCGGTCAGCTTCGCCAAGGAACTCGTCTCGCTGGACGACATCGCGCAGGGCCGGATGGTCTGCGGCGTCGGCGCCGGAGCCCCCGGATTCGACGAGTCGATCCAGGGCGGACCGGCGTTGGCGCCGCGCGCCCGGATGGATCGGTTCGACGAGTTCGTGGGACTGCTCGACCGGCTGCTGCGCGAGCCGCGGACCACGTACACCGGCCGGTGGTATTCGGCCCGCGACGCCGTCGTCCTGCCGAAGTCGCGGGTGGCGCCCCGGCTGCCGCTGGCCGTCGCCGCCGCCGGCCCGCGCGGCATGGCGCTGGCCGCCCGGCATGCCGACATCTGGGTCACCAGCGGCCCGCCCAACGTCTTCGTACAGAACCGCTTCGACCAGGTGGCTCCGCTGCTCAAGGAGCAGTTGGCGACCCTGGACGAGGCCTGCGCGGCCCAGGGGCGGGACCCGGCCGGCCTGCGCCGGCTGTTGCTGACCGACGGTGCCGTCGGCGGGGTGCTGGACTCCGTCGGCAGCTACCGGGACGCGGCCGGGCTCTTCGCGGACCTGGGCTTCACCGACCTCGTCGTGCACTGGCCCCGCCCCGACTCGCCATTCGAGGGCGAC
Organism: Couchioplanes caeruleus; assembly: GCF_003751945.1. Taxonomy (NCBI): domain Bacteria; kingdom Bacillati; phylum Actinomycetota; class Actinomycetes; order Micromonosporales; family Micromonosporaceae; genus Couchioplanes; species Couchioplanes caeruleus. The sequence goes on from NZ_RJKL01000001.1 coordinate 7,507,412, forward strand.
GAGCGGGTGCTCGTGGACTTCGCCACCGCCTACCTGCAGGGGGAGTGATGACCGTCTCCTTCGAGATCGTGGGAGTCTTCGGTACGGAAGCCGGCGGCGGTAGCCCGCTGGCGGTCGTGCACGACGCGGACGGGCTGGACACCGCGGAGATGCAGTGGATCGCCGGCCGGCTGTGCGCCGACGAGACCGTGTTCGTGCTGCGACCGACGATGCCCGGCGCCACCTACCGGGTCCGGGTCTTCACCGCGGCGGGGGAGTCGCCGTTCGGCGGGCACTCGGCCGTGGGAACCGCGGTGTCCGTGGTCCGGTGCGGTGTTCTCCCCGCCGGCACGGTGGTGCAGGAATGCGCAGGCAGGCTGCTGACTGTGCGCGCCGACGCCGACCGGGCCGCGCTCAGCGCGGTGGGTCCGCAGCCCCTCGAGCCGCTGCCGGCGGATCCGGTGCTCGACGCCGTCGGGCTCACCCGGGCCGATCTGGCCGGCGAGCCCGTACAGGCGGGGTTCGGGCCGTTGTTCCGGCTGGTGCCCGTCCGTCCGGCGGCGCTCGCCCGGGCTCGTCCCGACTTCGCCGCCATGGGCCGCCACGCCTTGCCGGAGGTGTTCCTGTTCAGTTGGGACGAGGCGGAGGACACCGCTGTCGCCCGGCTGTTCGCCCCCGGCTGGGCTCTCCCGGAAGATCCCGCCTGTGCCTCCGTGGGTCTGGCGTTCGGGGCGTGGCTCGCCGCATGCCCGGTTCCCGCCGCGGAACGGTCCTTCCGCATCAGGCAGGGCGCGGAGCTGGGGCGCCCGGCGCTGCTCGAAGGAACCGTCGCCGCCGGCGGTCGGTCAACCGTCGTCACGATCGGCGGGCAGGCGCCGAGGGAACTGGCCGGCCAGCTCACGGCCGGTTCCCTCGTCGGAGCCGGTCACGCCAGCGTGTTCCGGACGTCCTCGGTGGCGTAATAGGTGCGTCCCGCACGCCGCTGACGCCTCCACTTGTCCTCGCTCGCCAAGCGGTACACCGTGCCCCGGGTGACGCCCCACAGCGCGGTGATGCCGGCCGCGCTGATCCAGGCCGGTTCCCGGGGTGCCGGGCTCTCGGCGACCAGCGACAGCACCTCGGGCCCGTTCCACTCGTGGGCGGCGTCCGCGTCACAGATGACCCGCAGCCGCTCGGTTCCCCGACCGCCGGCGAGATGTCCCTCGCAGCCGGGGACGACGCAGGCCCCGAGGTGTCGCCCGCTCTCGGGGCGCAGCACCCGCTCCGCCTCGGACACCAGGCCGGAGACCTCCGCTGCCAGGTCACCGGCCGCCGGGTGCCGCACCAGGAAGCCGAACCGGCCGAGCAGGAACCGGCTGAGATCCGCCACGACCCGTCGCGGTGCGGGCGCGCCGGTCGCCTGGGCGGTCAACCCCGCCCACGACGCGAGCACGGTCTCGATGGCGTGCCGTGCGTCCGCCGCCCCGGCGTGCAGCGGCCCGCTCGGTCCCGGCCGCCCGGCGCGCGGCGGCCGCTCCCACGCCGGCGCCGGGCTGCGCAGATGGCGTTCTCCGCACTGCTGGTACAGCGTGGGCAGTCTGCGCAGCGCCTGACCGAGCCGGGTGGCGCACGTGCGGCAGAGCGGAGAACCGGCGGCGGTGCCGGCCGGGCATCCCGGCCCGGCGCAGCGCTTCAGCAATTCGGTGACGGTCATTGTTTCATTCTGGGTGCCGCCCGGCGGTGCGACGGTGTTCTCTGCATTCTTCATGAAGCAGTTTTAGCTTCTCTGAATGTCTTCACAGTGCTCTGCATTGTGCCCTGAGCTGGGGCGAAGATATACCTGAGTACGGTACGGATCCGCTGTGCCCGTCCCGCGGCCGGGTGCTCATAAAGGGGGAGGTGCCTCGTGGAATTGACCCGTGAATGGGCCGAGCAGGAAGCCGCCGCAGATCCGCTCGCCGCCTTCGCAAAGGATTTCCTCATCCCGGCCGGGACGCTCGCGCTCAACGGGAACTCGCTCGGCCCGCCGGCCGTCGGCGTGCCGGTCGCGCTCGACGACGCGGTCCGGCGGCAATGGGGCGAGCATCTCATCCGCGGATGGTGGGACGACGGCTGGTGGGACGCGCCGGAGCGGGTCGGCGACCGCATCGGCCGGCTGATCGGCGCGGAACCCGGCCAGGTGGTCGTGGGAGAGTCGACCTCGGTGCAACTGTTCAACGGCCTCACCGCCGCCGCCCGGCTCGTACCGCGCCGCCGCGTGCTGGTCGCCGACGCGGGGAATTTCCCCACGGACCGGTACCTGGCCGCGTCGGTGGCTCGGCTACTGGGCCTGCGGCTGGTCGAGACCCCGATGGACGCCCTCCCCGCGGTCCTCGACCGGTACGCCGGCGAAGTCGGCGCGGTGCTGTGCGGCGCCGTCGACTTCCGCACCGGGGAGCTCTGGGACGTCGCCGGACTCACCGCCGCGATCCGTCGCGCCGGGGGCGTCGCCGTGTGGGACCTCAGCCACGCGGCGGGCGCGATCCCGCTGCGGGTGGACCACGACGCCGTGGACCTGGCCGTCGGCTGTGGATACAAATACCTGTCCGGCGGGCCGGGAGCACCGGCCTTCCTGTATGCGGCCCGCCGGCACCACGGCGACCTCGACCTCGCGGTCACCGGCTGGCACGGGCACGCGGACCCGTTCGCGATGACGGACGCCTTCGTCCCCGCCGCCGGCATCGCCCGGGCCCGGACCGGTACGCCGCACCTGCTGTCCCTGCTGGCCCTCGAGGCGGCCCTCGAGCCGCTGGAGGAGGCCGGGGTGGCAGCCGTGCGCGACAAGAGCGTCCGGCTTGCGGAATACCTGTTCGCGCTGCTCGCGGACCTGGACGGGGTCGAGGTCGTCACGCCCCGCGCCCCGGATCGCCGTGGCAACCACGTGACGCTGCGCCTGCCGGACGCCGTCGCGGTGGCCGAGGCGCTGCTGCGCCGGGGGGTGGTCGTCGACGAACGGCCGCCGGACCTGCTGCGGATCTGCCTCAACGGCCTCTACGTCTCGTGGACCGACGTGTACGACGCCGTGGCGCACCTGTGGGAGGTGCTGCGGTGACCCATCCGAACCCGTACGTCGACTACGCCCGCATGGACGACCTGCACGACCTGCAGGAACCCGCCACGGAGTCCCCCTTCGAGCTGCAGTTCATCCTCCTGAGCCAGGTCAAGGAACTGCTGTTCCGGATGGTGCAGCTCGAGGTCGACCAGGCCCGCGCCCGGGTGCGCGAGGACCGGCCGGAGGCGGCCTGCCGGGCGCTGTCCCGCGCGGCGCGGCACCAGCGCACGCTGGTCGGCTGCTGGGAGAGCATGAATGCGATGCCGGTGGACGAGTTCCTCGGCTTCCGCGACGAGCTCGGCGAGGCCTCGGGCACCCAGTCCCCCGTGTACCGGCTGCTCGAGTTCACCCTCGGCAACCGTGGCGCCGCGATGGTGCGGCGCAGCGACTTCATCCGCTTCCCGCGACTACGGGCGGAGCTGGAACGGCCGAGCCTGTACGACGAGGTGCTGCGCCACCTCTACCGGATCGGGCTGCCCGTTCCCGAGCACGTGCTCAGCCGCGACGTCACGGTCCCGTACGAGCCGGACCGGGCCGTCGAGGACGTGTGGGCGACGGCGTACCGCAGCCCGGACAAGTACCGGTCCGCCTACGAGTTGGCCGAGCACCTGCTCGAGGTGGCGTACCAGTTCTCCCGCTGGCGTGCGACCCACCTGCTGGTGGTGGAGCGCATGCTCGGCGGCAAGCGTGGCAGCGGCGGCACGGACGGTGCCGCCTGGCTGCGGAAGATCAACGAGCACCGGTTCTTCGCGGAGCTGTGGACCATGCGCTCCGCCCTGTGACCGGCAGGCCGACCGAGAGGAACCGACATGAACGAACTCGGCCTCACCATGGGCCAGGCAGCGTACGAGCACGCCCTGCGCAGCAACGACGCCCAGGAGTTCGAACTACTGGACCGAAAGTGGATCCAGCTCAGCGGGGTGCTGGGCGGGGAGTACAACTACGCCACAGGCCTGTTCGCCTCGGCCCTGCCGTACGACGGTGTGCGCTCGATGCTGGAGATGGGCTGCGGCTGCGGCGTGGCCTCGGTCATCGGTGCGCTCGAGGGCGTGCCGCGGGTGACCGCCCTGGACATCAACCCCGCGGCGGTGCGTACCACTCAGCTCAACGCCGAGCGCCACGGCGTCGCCGACCGGGTGACGGCACGGGTCAGCGACCTGTTCGCGGCGGTCGACGACGACGCCTACGACCTGATCTTCTGGAACTCGCCGTTCATCCAGGTGCCGCCGGACCAGCTCCTCGACTCCGACCTCGCCTACCACTTCTTCGATCCCGGCTACGCGATGCACGAGCGGTTCTTCCGCGGGGCGCGGCGGCGGCTCAGCCCGTCCGGCCGGCTGTTCCTCGGCTTCAGTTTCGCGATGGGCAGCTCCGACCGGCTCCGCGAGGTGGTGACGGCGGCCGGGTTCGGGGTGCGCGTGCACGTACAGGAGTCGTTCGGGGTATCGCCCGAGGAGCTCGGCACCTCACCGGTGTACGCCGACCACGCCGGCGACGACGCGCGGGTGCATATCGACTTCACGCTGCTGGAGTTGACCCGTTGACCGCGGCGGGGACCGTCCCGTTCCATGTGCCGCACACCGCCGAGCGCCAGCTCGAGTATCTGCGCGGGGCCCTGGAGTCCGGTGACCTGGACGGCAACGGCTCCTACAGCGCCCGTGCCGCCGAGCTGATCCAGCGGCTCACCGGTGCGGGGCACGTGCTTCTCACGCCGTCCTGCACCGCCGCCCTGGAGATCGCCGCGCTGCTGCTCGACCTCGCCCCCGGCGACGAGGTGGTGATGCCGTCGTTCACCTTCGCGCCGACCGCGAGCGCGTTCGTTCTGCGCGGCGCGGTCCCGGTCTTCGTGGACTGTCACCCGGACACCCTGAACCTCGACGAGAAGGCGCTGCAGGAGGCGATCACCGGGCGGACCCGGGCGATCGTCGCCGTCCACTACGCCGGGGTCGCCTGCGAGATGGGCGAGATCCAGCGCATCGCGGACGCCCACGGCATCCCGGTGGTGGAGGACAACGCGCACGGGCTGGGTGCCTCGTACCGGGACCGGCCACTGGGCAGCTTCGGCGCGCTGGCCGCCCAGAGCTTCCACGCCACCAAGAACGTGCACAGCGCGAAGGGTGGCGCGTTGCTGGTGAACGACGAGAGCCTGGTGGACCGGGCGACCATCATCCGGGACCGGGGCACCAACCGGCACCAGTACTTCCTCGGCCAGGTGGACAAGTACCGCTGGGTCGATCTGGGCTCGTCGTACATCCTGCCGGAGTTGCTCGCCGCGCTGCTCGCGGCGCAGCTCGAGGAGCACGACATGGTGCAGAAACGGCGCGATGCCGTCTGGTACCGCTACCACGAGGGTCTCGCCGGGTGGGCCGCCGAGCAGCGGGTGCTTCTGCCCGTCGTGCCCGCGGACCGCAGGCACTCGGCTCATCTCTACCACCTGGTGCTGCCCGATCCGGCCGACCGCTCCGCGTTCCTCGACCACCTGAGGACGCGCGGCGTCAACGCCACGTTCCACTTCGTCCCCCTGCACACCTCGCCCGCGGGCATGCGGTACGGCCGTACGGCGCCCGGCGGGTGCCCGGTCACCGAGCACGTGGCCGACCGGCTGGTCCGGCTGCCGCTGCACACCGAGCTCACGCCCGCGCGGGTGGAGCAGGTCCTGGACGCCGTCCTGGAGTTCCGTACCTCCGAGTCCCGAGGGAGTCTGCCGTGACCGCGGACATTGCGAAGATGGTCACCACGTGCCGGGTCTGCGGCGCCTCATCCTGGCAGAACGTCATCTCGTTCGGCGACGTGCCGCTGGCCAACGCGTTTCTCGACCAGCCCGGGCCCGAGGGCGCGTACCCGCTGGAGCTGATCTCCTGCCGCGAGTGCCGCCTGCTGAGCCTGACCGCCGTGGTCGACCCGCGGGTCCTCTACCGCACCTACTCCTACGTCACGTCGGAGTCCGAGACGATGACCCGCCACATGCAGGAGGTCGTCCGGCTCTGCGCCGAGCGGGTCGACTCCGGCCGCCTGGTGGTGGAGGTGGGCAGTAACACGGGCAACCAGTTGCAGCTCTTCCAGGCGGCGGGGCACCCGGTCCTCGGCGTCGACCCGGCGCGCAACCTGGCCGCGATCGCCGCCGAGCGGGGGGTGCCGACGCTGGCGGAGTACTTCGGCTCGGACATCGCCGGCGCGATCGCCGCGGTGCACGGCCGGGCGTCGCTGATCCTCGGCCGGCACGTGTTCGCCCACATCGACGACCTGACCGACGTCCTGGCCGGGGTGCAGGCGCTGCTCACCGACGACGGCCTCTTCGCGATCGAGGTGCCGTACGCCGTCGACATGGTGAACACGGTCGCGTTCGACACGATCTATCACGAGCATCTGTCGTACTTCCTGATCAGCACCCTGGACCGGCTGTTCACCCGGCACGGGCTGCGGACCGTCGACGTGCGACGCCTGGCCGTGCACGGCGGTTCGGTGCTGGTCACCGCCGCCCGCTCGGACAGCCGCTGGGAGGCCTCCGAGCGGGTCGGCGAGCTGATCGCGGCCGAGAAGGACCAGGGTTTCCTCACCGACGACCGGTACGAGCAGTTCGCCGCGCGCGTGCGGACCACCTGCACCGAGCTCACCGAGCTGGTGCGCAAGGAGGTCGCCGACGGCAAGCGCGTCGCGGGGTACGGCGCCTCGGCCAAGGGCACGACCCTGCTGAACATCTGTGGCCTGACCCGCGCGGAGGTGGAGTTCTGCACCGACACGACGCCCCAGAAGCAGGGCCGGTTCACCCCGGGGACGCACATCCCGATCGTGGCGCCCGAGGACGTCGAGGAACAGCCCGACCTGCGCCTGATGCTCGCCTGGAACTACGCGGAGGAGATCCTGCGCCGGGAGGCCGCCTACCTGGACGCCGGCGGCGGATTCATCATCCCGGTGCCCGAGCCGGTCGTGCACACCCGGCAGGGGGTCGGGCGATGAGCTCCGAGCTGTCCGCCCTCGTCCCCGTGATGTTCGGGCACGCGGCGTTCCAGCAGCTCAACGCCGGGGCTGAGCTGGGGCTGTTCGAGTTGCTGCACGCCGACGGGCCGCTACCGGCCGGCGAGGTGGCCGAGAGGCTCGGGCTCAGCCGACGCTCGGCGGACGTTCTTCTGCTGGGCACCACCGCGCTGGGTCTGACCACGGTGACCGGCGGCGAGTACCGCAACGGCGCGCCGATCGCCGCCGCGTTCCACGACGGGCTGTGGCCCGTGCTGCGCGACATCGTGCAGTACCAGGACAAGATCGCATACCTGCCGGCAGCGGACTACGTGGAGTCGCTGCGCACCGGGCAGAACGCCGGCATCCGGCACTTCCCCGGCACCACCCGCGACCTCTACTCACGGCTGGCGGCGGTGCCGGGCCTGGAGGAGCTGTTCTACCGCGGGATGCACGCCTGGTCGCAGTTGTCCAACCCGGTGCTGGTCGCGCAGGGCGACTTCGCCCAGGCACGGCGGGTCCTCGACGTCGGCGGCGGCGACGCGGTCAATGCCGTCGCGCTGGCCCGGGCGTACCCCTCGCTGCGCGTCACCGTCCTGGACCGGCCCGGCGCCCTCGAGGTGGCGGAGAAGACCATCGCCGATGCGGGCCTGGAGGGCCGGGTGGAGACGTACGCGGCGGACATCTTCGCCGACCCGTACCCGTCCGGGCACGACTGCGTCCTCTTCGCCCACCAGTTGGTGATCTGGTCGCCGGAGCAGAACCTCACCCTGCTCCGCAAGGCCCATGACGCGATCGAGCCGGGGGGCCGCGTCCTGGTGTTCAACGCCTTCGCCGACGACGACCGCACCGGTCCGCTGTACGCCGCCCTGGACAACGTCTACTTCACCACCCTGCCGTTCCGGCACTCGACGATCTACCGGTGGATGGACTGCGAGGAGTGGCTGCGCGCGGCCGGGTTCACCGGCGTCGGGCGTACGCCCTCACCGGGGTGGACTCCGCACGGCGTGGTGTCCGGGTGCCGTCCGGCATGACTGCCGCCCGCGCGGACCTGGACCGGGAGCTGTCACCCAGTTCCGCGGCGCGCGACGCGCAGGCCACCCTGGCGCAGTACCGGCTGCGCAGCCAGGCGGCGCGGGAGAACCTGGCCCACCGCGCCGACGTGCGGTACGGGCCGCATCCGGGCGAGGTGCTGCACCATTTCCCGCCGCGCGCACCGGGCGCGCCGTTGATGGTCTTCGTCCACGGTGGCCATTGGCAGGAGTCGAGCAAGGAGGACGCCTGCTTCCCGGCGGCCGGCCTGCTCGCTGCCGGGTTCGGCTACCTGGCGCTGGGCTATGGCCTCGCACCCGCGCGGCGGCTTCCGGAGATGAGCGCCTCGGTGCGGCGCGGGCTCGCCTGGGTGCGCGACCACGCGCAGGCCCTCGGCGGGCGGGCGGACGCGGTCTTCGCCGCGGGCAGTTCCGCCGGCGCCCATCTGGTCGCCCTGGCGGCCGACGTGCCGCTCGCCGGGATGTTCCTCCTGAGCGGCCTCTACGACCTCGCACCGGTGGTGGACAGTTACGTCAACGACGCGCTGAGCCTCACCCCGGCCGGGGCGCGGGAGCAGAGCCCCCTGCTGCGCCCGCCCCCGGCCGCCCCCGTGCTGCTCGCCGTCGGCGAGCACGAGACCGCCGAGTACCACCGCCAGCAGCGCCGGTACGCCGCCGCGCTGCGCCGCGCCGGCACACCGGCGACCGAACTGGTGGTGGCCGGTCGTGACCACTTCGACCTGCCGTTCGACCTGGACGACCCGGAGACCGACCTGGGTGCGGCCGTGGTCCGGGCAGCGGCGCGGTGGAGGCGGGGATGAAGGCGCGCGAGCTGGCGGTGGGCGGCGCGTGGGAGCTCGTCCCGCCGGTGTTCCCCGACGAGCGGGGCTTGTTCTGCCCGGTGTACGAGGACGGCGTGCTGGACGTGCCGTTCCGGGTACGGCGCAGCGCGCTGAGCGTCAACCGGGCCGGAGCCGCCCGGGGCATCCACTACTCGCCGGGCGGTGACGGGCCGGCGAAGATCGTGCACTGCGTCGCCGGGCGCGTCCTGGACATCGTGGTGGACGTCCGGGTGGGTTCGCCGGCCTTCGGCCGCTGGGACAGCGTGCTGCTGGACTCCGACCGCCCTCGGGCCGTGTACCTGCCCGCGGGACTCGGTCACGCCTTTGTCGCGCTCACCGGCGGCACCGTGCTCAGCTACCTGCTCACCACCACGTACCGCCCCGAGGACGAACGCGCGGTGGCCCTGCTCGACCCGGCCCTCGGCCTGCCCCTGCCGCAGGCGCGGGAGCTGGTCATGTCCGCGGCCGACCGGGCCGCGCCCACGCTGGCGGACGCGCTCGACCGGGGCCTGCTGCCGCGCTACCGGACCGCATCGACCAAGGAGGACGAGACGTGAAGGGCATCATCATGGCCGGCGGCTCCGGCACCCGGCTCAAGCCCCTCACCGGGGTGATCTCCAAGCAACTGCTGCCCGTCTACAACAAGCCGATGATCTACTACCCGCTGTCGGTGCTGATGCTGGCGGGCGTCACCGACGTGCTGATCATCTCGTCGCCGGAGCACCTGCCGTTGTTCCGCGCGATGCTGGGCGACGGCTCCCGGCTCGGCATGCGGTTCACGTACGCCGAGCAGGAGAAGCCGGCCGGCATCGCCGAGGCGTTCCTGCTGGGCGCCGACCACATCGGCGACGACTCCGTCTCGCTCGTGCTCGGCGACAACATCTTCCACGGCCCCGGCTTCTCCGCGCTGCTGCGAGAGCAGGCGCAGGCCGTGGACGGATGCACGCTGTTCGGATACCCGGTGCGCGACCCGCACCGCTACGGCGTGGCCGTCGTCGACGCCGACGGCAGGCTGCGCGAGATCGAGGAGAAGCCCGCCCGGCCTCGCTCCGAACTCGCCGTCACCGGGCTCTACATGTACGACAACGACGTGGTCGACATCGCCCGCGGGCTGCGTCCCTCCGCCCGTGGCGAGCTGGAGGTCACCGACATCAACCGGAACTACCTGGAGCGTGGCAAGGCCCGCCTGGTCCAGCTCGGCCGCGGGTTCGTGTGGCTGGACACCGGCACCCACGAGGCGCTGCTGGAAGCGGGGCAGTACGTCCACATCCTGGAGCAGCGGCAGAGTGTCCGTATCGCCTGCGTCGAGGAGATCGCCTACCGGATGGGCTTCATCGGCAGGGCGGAACTGCAGCACCTCGGCCGCGAGCAGGACGACACCGATTACGGCGCTTACCTGACCGAGATCGCCGACCGGCCGCCGGCCACCTGGCGGGTACCGGAGGGCCTGCCCTCTCCGGCCGCGGTGGCCGACCCCAGTGGGCTTCCGTCGCCGGCCGCCGTGCCCGGTCCGCTGATCCACGCCCCCGCCGGCCGCTGAGGAGTTGATCATGCGTTACCTGTTCACCTCGATGCCCGTCGCGTCGCACCTCATGCCGCTGGTGCCGCTGGCCCACGCCGCGCTCGCCGCGGGGGACGACGTGCTCGTGGCGACGTCGGGGCCGGCCACGCGTGTTGCGGTCGAGGCCGGTCTGGTCACCGCCGACGCCGGCGGTGGCCACCAGGCCCGGCAGCCCTACGACGAACTGCTGGATCTGCTGGCCCGCGGAGAGGTGGGCGGGCCCCCGGACGGCCCGGAGGCGCTGGCCGTGCACGGCCGCTATTTCGGCGAGGTCGGCGCCCGGCAGCTCGACGACATCGTCGCGATCGCCCGCGACTGGCGCGCCGATGCGGTGGTCTACCCGGGAATCCACGCCGCCGCGCTGGTGGCGGCGCGGGCGGCCGGCACCGCGGCGGTGCTGCACGGCTACGGCACTCCCCTGCCCACGTTCGGGCCGGCCCTGGAGCATCTCGCCCCGCACGCCGAGCGGCTGGGCGTGGACGCGATCACCGAGGCCGAGTTCGAGATCGACGTCCTGCCCGCCTCGATGGCCAACTTCACCGACGTACCGACCGCCATCGGCAAGCCGCAGCATGTCCTCGCGATGCGCTACGGCTGCTTCAACAACGGCGGGACGCTGCCGCACTGGGCCCTGCGGCGCGGTGACGTGCCGCGCGTCGTCGCGACCTGCGGTTCGGCCGCCGCGATGACCCTCGACGGGCGTCTCTACCGCGACATCGTCGTCGCGACCGAGCGGCTGGGCGCCGAACTGGTCCTGCTCACCGCGGACGCGGACCTGCCCGAGTTGCCCGCCGAGCTGCCCCCGCACGTCCGGCCCGAACGCTGGCTGCCGCTGCGGGCGCTGGTGGACACCGCCGATGCGGTCGTGCACCACGGCGGCTCCGGCACCGTGCTCAGCTCGTTCGCCGCGGGCGTCCCGCAGGTGTCGCTGCCGATGCCGGGCACCGTCAACGTGAGCAACGCCCGTTCGGTGACCGCCCGCGGCGCCGGCCCCACACTCGACCTCGACTCGGTCACCCCGGACACGGTCACCGCGGCGCTGGAGACCGTCCTGCACGACCCGGAGCCGCGCCGTGCGGCCCGCGAGGTGGCCGCCGAGATGGCCGCCATGCCACCGGCCGCCTCCGTGGTGCACCGCGTCGGTGAGCTGATCCGGGACGTCCGATGAGGATCTCGGTCAACGGCGGAGGGCCCGCCGGGCTGGCGTTCGCCGTCTTCGCCGCCCGATCCGGCCGGGACGACGAGATCACCGTCTGGGACCGGACCGGCGCCGAGGACACGTACGGCTTCGGCGTGGTGCTGCCGCCGGCGGTGGTGGAGGTGTTCCGCGACGCGGACCCGGCCCTCGCCGACGAGCTGAGCGGGCACGTGGCGGACTGGGACCGGCTGACCGTCCACCGGCACGGGCGCTCGGCGTCGATCGGGGCGCCCCGCCTCGGCGCGATGGACCGGCGCACCCTGCTGCGGGTGCTGCGCCGGCGCTGTGCCGAGCTCGGCGTGGGGCTCGTGCGGGGTGCGGTTTCCCCGGCCGGCGACGGGTACGACCTGGTGGTGGCGGCGGACGGGGCACGGTCGGTGACCCGCGGGCAGCGGGCGCAGGCCTTCGGCACCACCACGCGACAGGTCGGGGTGGACTACATCTGGCTCGGCGCCGGGCGTGCGTTCGACAACCTGACGTTCCTGATCGCCGAGACGCCCGCCGGCCCGGCGGTGGCGCACGTCTACCCGTACGGGCCCGACCGCAGCACCTTCCTGGTCGAGGCGCAGGGCCACCCGGCACCGGACGAGCTCGCCGACTGGTTCGCCGGCCCGCTGGGCGGGGCGCGGCTGCTCGAGAACCGCTCCCGGTGGAGCCGGTTCAAGGAGGTACGCAACAGCACCTGGTCCAGCGGCAACGTGGTGCTCGTGGGCGATGCGGCGCACACCTCGCACTACTCCATCGGCTCGGGGACCCGGCTCGCGCTGGACGACGCGCAGGCGCTCGCCGCGGCGCTGTGCGCGCAGCCGCGGCTGGCGGACGCCCTGGCCGCGTACGAGGCCGAGCGCCGCCCCGTGGTGGAGCACACCCAGCGCGTCGGCCGGCTCAGCGCCGAGTGGTTCGCCGACCTGCCGGACGCCCCGGTGGACCGGCTGATGAGCGACCTGGCCACCCGTGGCGGACGGCTCTCGTGGCGCGACCTCACCGAGGGTAGGAGAGCGGTGCCGATAGGCGGGTAGAAAAGACATGTCGGTGACGGACGAATACGTACGGAGGAACCGGGACGCTATGTCGTCAGACAGGCAGCACATCGTGGTGACCGGAGCACGGACCAACAACCTGAAGGGCGTCGACCTGCGCATACCGCTAGGCGCGTTGACGGTGGTGACCGGCGTGTCCGGGTCGGGGAAGTCCTCCCTGGTCTTCGGCACCATCGCGGTCGAGTCGCAGCGGCAGCTCAACGAGGTCTTCCCGCCCTTCATCCGCAACCGCCTGCCCCGTTACGAGCGGCCCGAGTTCGAGCTGATCGAGAATCTGAGCCCGGCCATCGTGGTGGACCAGAAGGCCGTGGGCGGCGGAAACCGCTCCACGGTGGGCACCATGACCGAGGTGAGCCCCATCCTGCGGGTGATGTTCTCCCGCTACGGCGAGCCCAGCGCCGGGCCGTCGAACTTCTACTCGTTCAACGACCCGCAGGGCATGTGCCCCGAGTGCGAGGGCCTCGGCGCCACCCTGCAGCTCGACGTGGACAAGCTGCTCGACATGAACCTGTCGCTCAACGAGGGCGCGATCCAGCATCCCAACTTCGCGGTCGGCACGAACTACTGGAAGCGTTACGCCCAGGTCAGCCGCTACGAGGAGGGCAAGGCCCGCGGCGCGGATCTCGAACCGCTCTTCGACGCCAACAAACCGCTCGCCCGCTACACCAGGAAGGAGATGGACCTCCTGCTCCACGGCGAGGGTTTCCAGACGACCCGGCCGGACGAGTTCAACAACGTGGCGGTGAACGACTACGAGGGTCTGGTCCTGCGGTTCACCCGGCGGTTCGTCAAGCCCGGCCTCGACGCGCTGAAGGACAAGGAGCGCAAGGCCACCGAGAAGGTGGTCACCGAACAGGTCTGCCCGAAGTGCAAGGGTGCACGGCTCGCGCCGGCCGCCCTGAAGTCGCGGATCGACGGGCACAACATCGCCGACTACTGCGCTATGGAGATCGGCGACCTGGTGACCGAGCTGGAGCGCGTCGAGAAGCGCTGGCCGGGCCCGGTGGTGCCCGCCGCGCTGGCGTCGCTGCGCCGGATCGTCGACGTCGGGCTCGGCTACCTGACCCTGAACCGTCCCACTCGGACGCTGTCCGGCGGCGAGGGGCAGCGCCTCAAGACCGTCCGGCATCTGGGGTCCTCGTTGACCGGGATGACGTACATCTTCGACGAGCCCAGCGTGGGCCTGCACGCCCACGACGTGGACCGGCTCAACAGCCTGTTGACAGCGCTGCGCGACAAGGGCAACACGGTGCTCATCGTCGAGCACAACCGGGACGTCATCGAGATCGCCGACCACGTCGTCGACGTGGGACCCGGGCCCGGCTCGGCCGGTGGCGAGATCGTCTTCACCGGAAGCGTCAAGAAGCTCGCCGCCAGCGACACCATGACCGGCCGGGCGTTCAAGGCCCTGCCCGGGCTGAAGCCGCAGACGCGCGAGCCGGCCGGGAAGCTGCCGATTCGCAAGGCGAAGCTGCACAACCTGCGCGGTGTGGACGTGGACTTTCCCACGCGCGTGCTGACGTCGGTGACCGGAGTGGCCGGCTCGGGCAAGTCGACGCTGGTCTCCAAGGTCTTCGCCGCCGAGTATCCGCAGGCCATCGTGCTGGACCAGTCCGCGGTCGGTATCAACCCGCGGTCCACGCCGGCCACCTACACCGGGGTCTGGGACATCGTCCGCAAGCAGTTCGCCGCGGCGCACCGCGCGGACGTGAGCCTTTTCAGCTTCAACGCCAAGGGTGCCTGCCCGGAGTGCAAGGGCCGCGGCACCATCACCACCGACCTGGCCTTCATGGACCCCGTCACCGTCGTCTGCGAGGTCTGCGGCGGCACCCGCTACCGCCAGGACGTCCTGGAGTACCGCATCGGTGGACGCAACATCGCCGAGGTGCTGGACCTGACCGTGGAGGAGAGCCGAGACTGGTTCGACGATCAGGCCATCATCAAGCGACTGAACCCCCTGCGCGAGGTCGGCCTCGGCTACCTCACGCTCGGTCGTCCGCTGTCCATGCTGTCCGGCGGCGAGCGCCAGCGGCTCAAGCTGGCCGACCGCCTGCACGAGAGCGGCAGCGTGTACGTCTTCGACGAGCCCACCACGGGCCTGCACATGACGGACGTGCAGAACCTGCTCGCGTTGCTGGACCGCCTGGTCGACGCCGACAACACGGTCATCGCGATCGAGCACGACCTCGATGTCGTGAAGCACAGCGACTGGGTCATCGACATCGGTCCCGGCGCCGGCGAGCACGGCGGTCAGGTCGTGTTCGCCGGCACCCCGGCCGAGATGGCCGCGAAGGGCCGCACGACCACGGCCGAATACCTGCGGGCCGCCCTGCCCGCCTGAGTGAACCGCCTGTTCATCGACTCCCGGCCGCCGCGGCCCCCACCGCGGCGGCCATCCGATGCTGCGCTGGAGGAAGTGTGCACACCACCCCGCACCTGCGAGACGTTCCCACCATCCCCGTCGCGTTCGAGGCCGCCGCCCGCACGGCCGGCGACCGGGTCGCGCTGCAGTACGGCTCCTCGTCGCTCACGTACCGCGAGCTCGACGCCGCCGCCAACCGCCTCGCGCGCGGGCTCCGGGACGAGGGCGTGACACCGGGCACCCGGGTCGGGGTCCACATGTCCCGGTGCCTGGAGCTCTACGTCACCATCATCGGGCTGCTCAAGGCCGGCGCCGTCGTGGTGCCGCTGAACCCCGCGCATCCGGTCTCCGTGCGACGGTCGGTCGCCGGCGAGGCGGACCTGCCGCTGACCCTGCGCGACGTGCCGGCGGGGCTGGGCTCGGTCACCGTCGAGCGCGACGTCCACGAGCTGCTGGCCGCGAGCACGGGGCTGGACGACACCAGCCCCGGTGTCTGTACCGACCCGGAGAGCACTGCCTTCATCCTGTTCACTTCGGGCTCCACCGGCCGTCCCCGCGGGGTCCGCATCGCCCACCGCGGCATCGCCCGGCTCGCGAAGTACCACGGCGACGTGGAGGTCCGTCCGGACGACTGCTTCCTGCAGCTCGCGCCGTACTCGTTCGCCGCGTCCACGACGGACATCTGGCTGAGTCTGCTGCACGGTGCCCGGGTCGTCATCCTGCCGTCCCAGTTGCCGTCGCTGCCGAGGCTGGCGAGCACCATCACCGAGTGCGGCGTCACCTTCCTCAACCTGCCCGGCGGCCTGGTGAACCTGCTGGTCGACGCCCATCCGGAGGCCTTCGCCGGGGTCCGTACGCTGATCGTCAGCGGTGACTTCCCCTCGGCGGCCCATCTCGAGCGGGTCATGAAGGCGGTGTCCGGCACCGTCTACAACGCCTTCGGCTGCACCGAGAACTCGGCGCTGACCGCGGTGCACCCGATGTCCGAGGACGACCTGCGGGTCGGTGTCGTGCCGATCGGCCGGCCGCTGCCGGGCGTGGGACTGCACGTGCTCCGCGAGGACCTGACCCCCTGCGAGCCCGGCGAGGTGGGGGAGATGTGCATCAGCGGCGCCGGCCTGGCGCAGGGATACCTCGCGTCGGCGGAGGAGACCGCGGCGAAGTTCCCCACCGTCGGCGGCGTACGACTGCTGCGCACCGGGGACTGGGCGCGGACGACCCCGGCCGGCGAGCTGGTGCTGGTGGGTCGTACCGACCAGATGGTCAAGATCCGGGGCTTCCGCGTCGAGCTCCGCGAGGTCGAGCTCGCCGCCGAGCGCAGCGGCCTGGTGCAGCGGGCGGTCGTGCGGGCCCTGGACGCCGCCGGCGGCCAGAAGGAGCTGGTCCTGTTCTGCACCACCGCCACGGGCGAACCACCGAGCACCGAGGCGCTCCTGACGGACCTGAAGGGCCGGCTGCCCGACTACATGCTGCCGGCCCGGGTGCACCATCTGACCGAGCTGCCGGTGAACGTCAACGGCAAGCTGGACCGGATGGCCCTGCAGGAGCCGCGTGCGGTGCTGGCCGAGATCAGCGGCGCGGCGGCGCCACGTCCCGCCGCGGAGGATGTCGTCGCCGCCACCGTGACGAGCCTGCTGGCGACCGTGACCGGCCGGCAGCCGATCGGCGTGCGCGACTCGTTCCTCGCCTCCGGCGCGAACTCGTTGCAGGTGATCCAGCTCGCGGCGAGCCTGCACGACGTCATGGGGGTCGACGTCCGGCCCGAGGACATCTTCCAGCACGACAACGCCGCCAGCCTGGCCGAGCACATCCGTACGCTGCGCCGGGGCCGCCCGGAGGTGCCCGCATGACCGGCGCCCTGCTGACCGTCGTGCGCGACCGCTGGCAGAGCTGCGCGGGGCGCCCCGGCGTCCTCGCCGCCGAGCTGACCGACATCCTCGGGCGCGACGTCGACCCCGGCGACGTCGCCGCGTCCGGCAGCCCCGAGGAGCTTGTCGCGTGGCTGTCCGGCGGCCGGGCGGCGCCGGACGGGCCGCCGCCCGTGCCCGCCGACGGACCGATGTGGCCGGCCACGCCGGGGCAGGCCGGCATCTGGTATCTCAGCGAGTTCGGCGGTGCCAGGACGGCCTACAACTCGCCGGTCTCGCTGCGTTTCCCCGGTGCGCTCGATCCGGGACCGCTGCGGGCGGCGCTGGAGTACGTCGTGGGCCGCCACGAGAGTCTGCGCACCACCTTCGAGATGCGCGACGGCACGCTGATGCAGCGGGTGGCGGCCGAGCCGCGATACGGCTTCCGCACCGCCGCCGTCTCGTCCGCGGCCGAGACCGGCAAGCTGGTCGCGGAGCTCGCGGCCGAACACCTCGACCTGGCGGACGGGCCACTGGTGCGCGCGCTGTGCGTGGACGCCGGCCCGGACGGCACGGTGCTGCTGGTCAGCGTGCATCACGCCGTGTTCGACGGCTTCTCCTGGTCGGTGCTGCTCGACGAGTGGCTCACCGCGTACGGGCGGCTGGCGGCCGGCGAGGAGTTGCCGCGCTCGACGGCCCCCACCCAGTTCCGGGAGGCGGTCGCGGCACTCCGCCCGCCGCGCGAGGCGGACCTGGCGTACTGGACGGAGCACCTCGCCGGCGTCCCTCCGCTGCTCGATCTGCTGTTGGACCGCCCCGCCGGGCGGCGCGGCCGCGGCCCGGCCGGATCCGTGCGCACGGAGCTCACCGCGCCGGAGGCCGCCCGGCTGCGGGAACGGGCGACCACGCTCGGGATCACCCCGGCCGTGGCCCTGCTCGCCGCGTACGCGCTGCTGATGCACCGCCACACCGGTCAGCAGGACCTCACGGTCGGCCTGCCGGTCTCGCTGCGGGACCGCTCGGCGGACCAGCAGGTCATCGGCCACCTCGTCAACACGGTGGTGCTGCGGCACCGGGTGGCCCCGGGAATGACGGGCACCGAGCTGCTGGCCGCGACCCGCGACGAGGTCAGGGCCGCACTGCGCCACAAGAACGTGCCGTTCGAGCGGGTCGTCGAATCGGCGCCGCACCGGGCCGACGGCCGGTCGCCGCTGTTCCAGACGATGGTGACGATCATGCCCGCGGAGCGGCGCGATCTGCGCCATCTCGGCCTGGGCGCCGACGGCTGGCGGCACGTCAGCGGTGCGCCGAAGTACGATCTCGCGCTGGTGGTCGAGGAGGCGGCCGACCACGTCGCGCTGACCTTCGAGTACGACCCGGCGGTGCTGGACCACGACACCGTGGAGCGGATGGCGGCGCGGTTCCGGACCGTGCTGGCGGACCTGCTGAACGACCCGGGCCGCGACGTCCGCGGCGTGCGCTGGATCCCGGACGCCGAGCTGCGCGAGCTGGCCGCGACCTGGCCCGGACCGACGGACGGGCGCCCGGCGCGGCAGTCGGTCCCGGAGCTGTTCGAAGCGCGGGTACGCGACCACCCCGACCGGATCGCGCTGGAGTCCCCGGCGGGTGACCTGACGTACGACCGCCTCGACGCCGCGGCGAACCGCCTGGCCCGGTCCCTGCGCCGGTATGGTGCGCGGCGGGGCACCCGGGTGGCCATCGCGCTGGACCGGGGCCCCGACGCCGTCACCGGGCTGCTCGCCGTCCTCAAGACCGGCGCGTCGTTCGTGCCGCTGGACCCCGCGTACCCGCCGGACCGCCTCGCGCTGATGCTGCGCGACGCGGGCCCGGGGATTCTGCTCGTCCGCGGCCGAGCGCCGGCCGGGGTGCCCGCCGGCACCACGGTCGTCGACCTGGACCGCGCGGACCTGCCGACCGCCGACGGCGACCCGGGGGAGCGACGCGGACCCGGCGACGAGATGTACGTCATCTACACGTCGGGCTCGACCGGCCGTCCCAAGGGGGTGATCATCAACGACGTCACCATCACCAACCTCGTCCACCGCCAGGCCGACCTGTCCGGGCTGGGCGAGGCGGCCCGCACCCTGCAGTACATGTCGATTTCCTTCGACGTGTCCTTCATGGAGATCTTCTGCACGCTGTGCGCGGGCGGCACGGTGATCGTCCCGGCCGAGGAGTTGCGCACCGACCTTCCCCGGCTCGCGGTCCATCTGCGGGAACGGCGGGTGAACCGGGTCTTCCTGCCATACGTCGCGCTCCAGGAGCTGGCCACCGCGGTCACCCGGGCGGACATCGTCCTGCCGGACCTCGCCGAGGTCTGCACGACCGGGGAGGCGCTGGTCGTCACCGCCCAGATCCGCGACATGTTCCGTCGGTGCACCCCGGCCGTTCTGATCAACGCCTACGGGCCGTCCGAGGCGCATCTGGTCAGCGCGCAGCGGCTGCCCCGGGACCCGTCCTCGTGGCCCGAGCGTCCCGCGATCGGCCAGGTGACCGGCAACGTGCGCGCGTACGTCCTCGACGAGGACCGGCGCCCGGTGCCGTTCGGCGTGCGTGGCGAGCTGTACGTCGGTGGCCCGGTGGTGGGCCGCGGCTATGTGAACCTGCCCGAGCAGACGCGCGAGCGGTTCCTGAGCGACCCGTACGCCGGCGAGCCCGGCGCGCGGTTCTACCGCACCGGCGACCTGGTCACCTTCAGCGCCTCGGACGGGCTCGTCCATCTGGGCCGCGTCGACGAGCAGATCAAGATCCGGGGTTACCGGATCGAGCCGGGCGAGGTGGAGGCGGTGCTGAACGAGTTACCGGGCATCACGGCCTCCGCGGTGGTGGCCGCGGAGTACGGCCCCGGCGACCGGCGCCTGGTCGCCTTCGTGTGCACCGGCGGGGCGCCGGTGGTGCCGGACGAGCTGCGGACCGGGCTGGGCCGGGCGCTGCCGGCGTACATGGTGCCGTCGCGGTTCATCACCCTGGACCGCCTGCCGGTCGCCCCGAGCGGCAAGACGGACCGCAAGGCCCTCGCCGCCCGGGCGGCGGAACTGCCGACGCAGCCGGAGGACGCCGACGCCGCAAGGCCGCTCGGAGAGACCGAGCGGCGCGTCGCCGCGGTATGGGCCGGGCTGCTGCCCGGTGCCCGCATCGGCCCGGACACCGACTTCTTCTCGGTGGGGGGCCACTCCCTGCTGGCCGTACGGATGCGGCAGGCGCTGGAGGAGGAGTTCGGCGTCGACCTGCCGCTCAGCGCCCTGCTCGCGGCGCCGACCCTGGCCGGCATGGCGACCCGGGTGGACGGCATCCGGGCCGGACGGGACGAGGACGACGGTCCGGACCTCTGGGCGGACACGCGGCTGCTGGACGGGCTGCAGCCCTCGCCGGTTCGCGTCGCCGACCCGCTCGTGGCCCGCACCGTGCTGCTCACCGGCGTCACCGGGTTCCTCGGCGGCTACCTGCTCAAGGCGCTGCAGGCGGCGGGGTGCGAGGTCTACTGCCTCGTCCGCGCCGGCGACGAGGAGCAGGCCCGGGCTCGGATCGCCGAGACCTGCCACCGGTACCGGGTGGGTGCGGACCTTTCCCGGATCCGGGTGGTCGCCGGCGACCTCGCCCGCGAACGGTTCGGTCTGTCCGAGGCGGACTACCGGGACCTCGCCGGCCGGATCGAGGCGGTGTACCACGCCGCGGCCCACATCAACTTCTCGGCGCCGTACGTCTCGGTGCGCTCGTCCAACGTCGACGGCTTCGTCCGTGTGGCGGAGTTCTGCGCCGACACGGTGCTCAAGCCCCTGCACCACATGTCGACCCTGGCGGTCTTCTCGCCGGCCGACCCGGCCCGGGACGTCGACGAGGACTGCGTTGCGGACACCGCCGACGGCCTCGGCATCAGCTATGCGCAGAGCAAGTGGGTCGCCGAACGGCTCGCCCTGGTGGCGCGGGCGCGTGGCGTGCCGGTCACCGTCCACCGCATCGGCCGGATCGGCCCCGACTCGGCCACCGGCGCCTGCCGTACGGACGACTTCTTCTGGCTGCAGATCAAGAGTTTCCTGCAGCTCGGGGTGGCGCCGGACGACCTGGGCCCACCGGTGGACCTGCTGCCGGTGGACGTGGTGGCCGACGCGGTCGTGCGCCTCTCGCGCTCCGAGCGGGCCCAGAACCGCACGGTGCACATCTTCCACCCCACCGGCATGGACTGGCAGACCGTCCTCGCCGCGCTGGCCTCGGCCGGCCGCCCTCCCCGGAGGGTGCCCGCACGGGAGTGGCTGGCGGCCCTGGAAGCCGCGCCGGCCGGCACGGACGGCAGCTCGCTGGCGAGCCTGGTCCCGCTGTTCCGCGAGGGCGTCATGGAGTTGGGGGAGCACCGGTTCGTCAACGAGCGCACCGTGCGCGACCTGGCCCGGCTGGGCCTCGAGATTCCCCCGGCCGAGCCGGGGTGGATCACCTCGATGATCGCGTACTTCACCGAGACCGGTCAGCTCGCCCCCTCGGCGGCGCCCTGACCTGAGGAAGGACGTCCCCACATGTCAGCAACCAGGCCCAGGGCAGTCATCGTCGGGGCCGGCCCGGTGGGCTGCCTCCTAGCGGTGGAGCTCCTACGTCGCGACTTCAAGGTCGAGGTGTACGAGAAGTGCACCGCGGACGTCGTACTCCGGCAAGGCGCCGGCCGCTCCTTCAACCTGACCCTCACGCACCGCGGCTTCAGCGTGCTGCACCCGAGGTTGCGTGACCGCATCTACGAGACGGGCACGATTCTGCAGCAGCGGATCGTGCACCACCGCGACGGCACGCTGACCCACCAGCCGTACGGGGTCAGCGACGATCACCACCTGCTGTCGGTGCCCCGCCGCGAGCTTCAGCGCAACCTGTTGGCCGAGGCGCGGGCCTCCGGCGCCGAGGTCTTCTTCGGTCACGCCTGCGTCGGGGCGGACGCACACCGCGGCGAGGCGATGTTCGTCGATTCGAACGGTACGGTGCGCCGAGCCACCGGCGACATCCTGATCGGGTGCGACGGCGCGAACAGCGCCCTGCGCTACGAGTTGTCGAAGAGCGGCGCCCGCATGCAGGTCCACCAGCACTACATTTCGCACGGTCATCTCGAGCTGACCCTCACCGCGGAGGGTTCCGCGGAGCTGGCCACGGACGGGATGCATTTGTGGCCGCGTACCGACCACTTCCTGCAGGCCCAGCCGAACCGGGACGGCAGTGCCACGACGACGCTGTTCATGCCGGTGGAGAACGACCGGGACCACCTGCGCTTCCGTTCCCTGACGAACGGCCGGGCGGTACGTGAGCACTTCGCGCGGGAATACCCGGACATCGCGGGGTCGCTGCCGTTCGCGGCGGAGGAGGTGGTCCGGACCCGTCCGGCGCTTCTCAAGGTCGTGGACTGCGCGCCGTACAACTACGGCCGGGCGGTGCTGGTGGGCGACTCCGCGCACACCATCGTCCCGTTCTTCGGCCAGGGCATCAACTGCAGCTTCGAGGACGCCGACGTCCTGTGTGAACTGCTCGACAAGTATCTGGGTTCGGGCGTGGACCGGCACGAGGCGATCCGGGCGGCGGGTGCCGAGTTCAGCGAGCGCCGGGTGGCCGCGGGCCAGGCGATCTCGCAGTTGTCGATGGACAACCTGCACGAGCTGAGCGAGCACATCGGCGACAAGGAGTTCCACCGCCGCAAGCGCCTGGAGCGGCGGCTGCACGAGCGTCACCCCGCGGAGTTCACCCAGTTGTATCAGCTCGTGGCCTT
Source organism: Couchioplanes caeruleus (assembly GCF_003751945.1). Classification (NCBI taxonomy): domain Bacteria; kingdom Bacillati; phylum Actinomycetota; class Actinomycetes; order Micromonosporales; family Micromonosporaceae; genus Couchioplanes; species Couchioplanes caeruleus. The sequence goes on from NZ_RJKL01000001.1 coordinate 7,530,051, forward strand.
CACCCGGACGCCGTACGACGAGATCGTGCGGCGTAGCCGGATCGACAAGCTGGCCCTCGACGCGCTCTGCGACGTGTACGACCCCGACACCGAGGCAGACATGATCATCGGCTCGTATCCCGAGGTCCGCCGTGGACTGAGCGGGCAGGATCGGCGCCAGCCGGCGCTGGCCCTGGCCGCCACCGCGCTTGCGAGAGGAGAACACTGATGGCCGGCACACCGTACGAGGTCACCGTCGATCCGCGTTACAGCCGGCCGGGCGCGGAACCCGAGGACTGGACCGCGACGCTGGATCTGCTCGCCACGGCGCAGCTCTACTGGCTGTCGACCGTGCTGGCGTCCGGGACGCCGCACGTGACCCCGGTCGCCGGGGCGTGGCACGACGACGCCCTGTGGTTCTGCGCGCTGCCGACCGAGCAGAAGATGCGCAACCTGCGCACCAACCCGCGATGCACGATGCTGACCGGCACGAACGTCCTGGGCGAGGGCGTGGACGTCACCGTCACCGGCGAGGCGGTCCGGGTCGTGGACGGCGCCGAGCTGGAGGCGGCCGCGCAGACCTTTCGCACCAAGTACGGCCCTGCCTGGGACTACAAGGTCGACGGCGACCTGTATCAGGGTGCCATCGGTCGGGCCTGGGGCATGCGCATCGCGCCGCGGACCGTCTTCGCCTTCCGCAAGGACGGGGTCACGCAGACTCGGTGGCGTCTAGCGGCCTGACCAGGCGGCGCCGCGGCCACTCGTCGAGGTCCGTGGGCGACAGCCGGGGGTGGACACCGCGCTCCCGGTCGGCTCGCCGCGGCCCCGGCACGTCCAGCCGGAAACCCACCCCGCGCACGTTCGCGATCCAGTCGCGGTGGCTGAGCTTGCCGCGCAGGCTGCTGACGTGCGTGTCGATCGTGCGGCTCGCCTGGGCGTTGATCCGCTTGCCGGCCGGGTACTCCCAGATCTTCGTCATCAGCTCGGTGCGGTTGAAGATGCGGCCGGGCGCGGAGGCGAGGAGCTCCAGCAGGTCGTACTCCTTGCGGGTCAGGTTCAGCACCCGGCCGTCGAGGCGAGCCTCCCGTAGGGCGGGGTTGATGACCAGCCGGTTGCCCACGCTGACGACGTTGCCCTGGTCCTCGTACGGCACGGCGTCGTGCCGTGCCTCGACGGGCTGCGGCACGGCCCGGGGGCGTGGCGGTCCGGCCAGGTCCGCCGCGGGATAGTCCAGCGCGGGGAAGCGTTCCGGCGCGGCGCGGCGCAGCACGGCCTTGATGCGGGCGATCAGGTCCCGCGCCCGGTACGGGCGTTCGATGCAGTCGTCGCACCCGGTCTCCAGCAGCAGGACCTGATCGGTCTCGTCGGCCGAGGCGAACGCGATGATCGGGATCGTGCTGATCTGGCGGATGGCGCGCGAGACCGACACGCCGTCGAGATCGGGCAGGTCGGTGTCGAGCAGGATGAGGTCGTAGGAGGCGAAGGTCTCCAGTACGGCACGCCCGCTCGTCGCGACGGACGCGGAGTAGTTCTGCCGCATCACGTCCTGCCGGACGGTCTCCACCGCCGGGCAGTCCGAGGCGATGAGGATGCGTGCCCCCGGTGCGGTCGCGCCCGGCGAAGCGAGGTGTTCCGCGTTGCGGGCCAACGAATGGTGCGGGCGCCTCGCTTCGAAGTGCATCGAGTAACTCCCCCGTGTCGTCGATGGATACCAACCTGATCACGTTGAGGGCAATCCGTCCAACGGCTCTCATTGTCCCGAGCGCGTCGCCGCGTTCCATCCGCCGAGTTCTGGTCGGAGGCGCACCGTCGACCCAGAGGAGCAATCGTGCCCAAGAAAATCCTGATCACAGGTGGTGCCGGCTTCATCGGCTCCCACTATGCCCAGTCGCTTTTGGACGGACACCGGAACGCCCTGTCGGTCACCGTTCTGGACAAACTCACTTATGCCGGTAATGCGAAAAACTTGGACGAAATTCGTGAACTCCCGGGGTTTCGCTTCGTCCGGGGCAGCATCTGCGACGCCGACCTGGTGGACGAGCTCGTCGGTGAAGCGGACGAAATCGTGCATTTCGCCGCGGAGACCCATGTGGACCGGTCCATCGCCGACGGCGCGGAGTTCGTCCGCACCAACGTCCTCGGTACCGGCACCCTTCTGGAGGCGGCCCGCCGCCACGGCGGCCGGCGATTCGTGCACGTCTCGACCGACGAGGTGTACGGCTCCATCGCCACCGGTTCCTGGCCCGAGGAGCATCCGCTGCGGCCCAGCTCGCCGTATTCGGCGTCCAAGGCGGCCAGCGACCTGCTCGCCCTGAGCTACCACACCACCTACGGACTGGATGTCGTGGTCACGCGCTGCTGTAACAACCTCGGGCCGCGGCAGTACCCGGAGAAGATCATCCCGCTGTTCGTCACCCGGTTGCTCGCCGGGTGCACCGTGCCGCTCTACGGCACCGGCGAGAACGTCCGCGAGTGGATGCACGTCGACGACCACGTGGAGGCGCTGGAACGGGTACGCACCCGGGGCCGGCCGGGGGAGATCTACAACATCGGCAGCGGCGTCGAACTCACCAACCGCGAGCTCGTCGCCGCGCTGCTCGAGCTCTGCGACGCGGACTGGGACCGGGTGGAGTTCGTCGCCGACCGGCCCGGCCACGACCGCCGCTATTGCCTGGACAGCACGAAGATCCGGACCGAGCTGGGCTGGACACCGCGCCGCGACCTGCGCACCGCGCTGGCCGACACGGTCGACTGGTACCGCAAGAACGATGAGTGGGCCGCCTGAGAAGGCACGCCCCTGGAGAGGGAGTGACGATGAGCCACACGCAGGCCCCCCGGGCCGGCTTGAGGGAGTGGACCGGCCTGGCCGTCCTCGCCCTGCCGGCCATGCTGATCGTGATGGACATGACGGTGCTGCATCTCGCCGTGCCGAGGCTCAGCGCCGACCTGGCCCCCACGAGCTCGCAGTTGCTGTGGATCACTGACATCTACGGGTTCTTCGTCGCGGGCTTCCTCATCACGATGGGAACGCTCGGCGACCGTACAGGGCGCCGCCGCCTGCTGCTGATCGGCGCCGCGGCGTTCGCGGCGGCGTCGGTGCTCGCGGCGTACGCCGACAGCGCCGAGATGCTGATCGCCGCCCGCGCGCTGCTGGGCCTCGCCGGTGCCACGCTGATGCCCTCGACGCTCTCGCTGCTGCGCGTCATGTTCCTCGACGAACGCCAGCGCACGATCGCCATCTCGGTCTGGACCCTCAGCTTCACCATCGGCGCCTCCATCGGCCCGCTCGTCGGCGGCCTGATGCTGGAGAACTTCTGGTGGGGATCGGTGTTCCTGATGGCGGTCCCGGTGATGGTGCTGCTCGTCATCGCCGGCCCCGCCCTGCTCCCGGAGTACCGCGCCGACGATGCCGGGCGCCTGGACCTGATCAGCTCCGCGCTGTCGCTGGCCGCCGTCCTGCCCGCCGTGTACGGCATCAAGGAGATCGCCCGCGCCGGCGTGAGCCTCACCGCGCTGCTGACCATCGCCGCGGGCCTGCTCGCCGGCTGGCTGTTCCTGCACCGTCAGCGCCGCCTCGCGGACCCGCTCATCGATCTGAGCCTGTTCCGCGAGGCGCGCTTCTCCGTCTCGCTCGGGACGCTCGCCGCCCTGTCGTTCATGATGTTCGGCATCAACCTGTTCATCGTCCAGTCCCTGCAACTCGTCCACGGGTTGTCACCGCTCGAGGCGGGGCTGTGGACGCTGCCGGGCAGCATCGGCGGCGTGCTCGGCACGGTGATCGCGACCAGCCTGCTGCGCGTCGTACGCAAGGCGTACGTGATGGCCTCCGCCCTGGGTCTGGCCGCCGCGGGCCTGGCACTGGTGACCCAGGTCGGTCCCGCCGACTTCGCGTTGCTGGTGACCGGTCTCGCCGTGATCTCCAGCGGCATCGCGGCCGCCCTGAACCTCGGCACGGACCTGGTCGTCAGCTCCGTCCCGGAGGAACGCGCCAGCGCGGCCTCCGCGGTGTCGGAGACGGGCAACGAGTTCGGCGGCGCCCTGGGCCTCGCCGTGCTGGGCAGCGTCGGCACCGCCGTCTACAGCGGTCAGGTCCGGGATGAGCTCCCGGCCGGCATCCCGGCCGAGTGGGCCGATAGCGCCACCGAGACGCTGGCCGGAGCCCTGGAGGTGGTCCGGCGACTCCCGGCTGCCGAGGGGGCCCGCCTCGCCGACGTGGCCCGTGACGCGTTCAGCAACGGGTTGGCGGTGATCTCCGGCATCGGCGCCGTGCTGATTGCGGTCTCCGCGGCCGTGGTGGCGGTCAAGCTGCGTGACCTTCAGTCCCAGGACGAGCCCGAGGCGTCCCCCGATTCGGAGGACCAGTACTCCCGCCGCTGATCCCCGACCCCATCGAATCCGTTGCGGAGAGGAATGCCATGCCCGCTTCCCGCCTGTTCACTTCCGAGTCGGTCACGGAAGGCCACCCGGACAAGATCGCTGATCAGATCAGCGACGGTATTCTCGACGCCCTGCTCTCGCAGGACCCGCGCAGCCGCGTTGCGGTGGAGACCCTGATCACGACCGGTCAGGTGCACGTCGCCGGCGAGGTGACGACCCAGGCGTACGCGGACATTCCCAGCATCGTGCGCGAAACCATCCTCGGCATCGGCTACGACTCGTCGAAGAAGGGTTTCGACGGCGCGTCCTGCGGCGTCAGCGTCTCCATCGGCTCGCAGTCGCCGGACATCGCCCAGGGCGTGGACAGCGCGGTCGAGCTGCGCGAGGGCAACTCCGAGCACGTCCTGGACGCGCAGGGTGCGGGCGATCAGGGCATGATGTTCGGCTTCGCCTGCTCGGAGACGCCGGAGCTGATGCCGTTGCCGATCGCGCTCGCCCACCGCCTGGCGCGGCGCCTGTCGGCCGCCCGCAAGGACGGCACGATCCCCTACCTGCGGCCGGACGGTAAGACCCAGGTCACCATCGAGTACGACGGCCTGCGCCCGGTCCGCCTCGACACGGTCGTCGTGTCGTCGCAGCACGCCGCGGACATCTCGCTCGAGTCGCTGCTGACCCCCGACGTCCGCGAGCACGTCATCGCCCCCGAGCTCGAGGGCCTGGGCCTGGACACCGAGGGCTACCGGCTGCTGGTCAACCCGACCGGCCGGTTCGAGATCGGCGGGCCGATGGGCGACGCCGGCCTGACCGGTCGCAAGATCATCGTGGATACGTACGGTGGCTACGCCCGTCATGGTGGTGGCGCGTTCTCCGGCAAGGATCCGTCCAAGGTGGACCGGTCGGCCGCGTACGCGATGCGGTGGGTGGCCAAGAACGTGGTGGCGGCGGGCCTTGCCGAGCGGTGTGAGACGCAGGTCGCGTACGCGATCGGTAAGGCGCACCCGGTGAGCCTGTTCGTGGAGACGTTCGGCACGGAGAACGTGCCGGTGGAGCGGATCGAGAAGGCCATTCACGAGGTGTTCGACCTGCGCCCGGCCGCGATCATCCGCGATCTGGATCTGCTGCGTCCGATCTACCAGCAGACCGCGGCGTACGGTCACTTCGGCCGTGAGCTTCCGGAACTGCTCTGGGAGAACACGGGCCGCGCCCAGGACCTCAAGTCCGCGTGACCCGGGAGAAAATACTGGCGCGGCCCGATCCCGGCACGGCACACTCCTGATCATGGTGAGATCGGTGCGCAGCGTCCCTGGTCTGATCGCCGCGGAGGCGACGCAAGATCGAATCAAGTTCCTCTTCTTCTGGGGGCATCAGCCCGAACGGGACGGTGGCATCGGCGCCGGCTGTCTGAGCCAGTGGTGGGCGGCGCCGTTCACCGTCGACGGCGTGGAGTTCGCGACCGCGGAGCACTACATGATGTGGCGCAAGGCGACACTGTTCGACGATCACGGCATGGCCGAACGCATCCTCGCCGCGCCGCATCCGAAGGCGGCCAAGGCCTTGGGCGGCCGCGTCGCAGGCTTCGATCAGCGGACCTGGGACGAGCACCGCTTTCCCATCGTGGTCGCCGGGAACCTGGCGAAATTCGGCCGGCACTCACCGTTGCGCGCCTTCCTGTTGGGCACGGGGGAGCGGGTCCTCGTCGAGGCCAGTCCGGTCGACCGGATCTGGGGTATCGGTCTCGCCCACGACGATCCGGCCGCGGCCGACCCCCGTCGTTGGCGAGGGCTCAATTTGTTGGGATTCGCCCTCATGGAGGTACGGGAGTCTCTCAGGCAGACCGATGCGTCCCTGTTGCGAGACGGGTATTCGTCACCGAGTTGACATTGCATCCGGCGGTCGGTCGATACTTCGGTCCAGTGATCTTCAACGATCTGGGCCTGAGCGGGAGAGGACCGCAATTCTCATGAGACGTACCGTCGCCGTCGCCGTCGCCGTGTTGACCCTGGCCGGCGCCGGGTGTTCGGCCGGGAGCGGACCGACCGAGGCCGAGAAGCAGTACGCCGCGGCGAAGCCGGAGAAGCCGCGGACCGGCAGCGACTTCGAGCGGACCTGCGCCGACGGGCTGGGCTTCCCGGGTCTGACCGCGTACGAGAAGAAGGCCGGTCGGGTGCACCCGATGGCGGTCGTCAAGAAGACCGATGATTCGTGGTACGTCGACTCCCCGTCGGGAAGCGACTTCCCGGCGACCTGGATGGTGGACACCATCGCCGGGACGGACAGGACCGAGCTGGTCGTGTGCGTGGAACAGACCGGTGCCAAGCCGACATCGCGGATCTGTGACATGGAGGACCGCGAGTCCGGTGGGAAGTACAAGATGACCATGTACGACGTCGACTACCGGATCCGGGTGCTGGACGCGCAGAGCGGCAAGAGCGTGTTCGAGAAGAAGGGCACCAGGAGCGAGAAGGAGTGCCCGGTCGTGACGTTCCGCCGTGCGACCGAGGACAAGAGCAAGTACTACCCGTCGATCGACAGCAAGACGATCCGGCCGATCATCAAGCCGTACGTCGCACCCTGAGCGGATTCTCGGCCGGAGCCCGGCGCCGTCGTCGGGACCGGCCGAAGAACCCCTGCAGCGCGCTCATCAGCGTGCCGCCGGCGTGTCGCCGGACATCTCCCACACCATGCCGGCTGGGAAAGTGTGATGGATCTTGCAGGCCGGGCTGCCCGGTGCCTACCGCCGCTTCTGCCATCCTGGGGCGGGCATGTCGAGGAGGCTCCATGGGGGATCGTCAGCGTGACGGCTACGTGCTGACCAACGACGCGGCACGGGTCGATGTGGATCGAGTTCACAAGTGGCTGGGTGAGCAGTCCTACTGGGCCACCGGGCGTTCTTACGAGGCCGTGGTGCGCTCCATGGAGGGCTCATTGCCGTACTCGATCTTCGCCGGCGGCGAGCAGGTGGCAATTGCCCGGGCCGTGACGGACGGAGCGACCTTCGCGTGGCTCTGTGACGTGTTCGTCGACGTCGACCACCGAGGGCGAGGACTGGGCCAGTGGTTGGTCGACAGCATCCTCGAGGATCTCTCCGCCCAAGGAATTCCCCGGTTCCTGCTGGCCACCAGAGACGCCCATGGGGTGTACCGACGTTCCGGCTTCGAGGTCCTCGACGGCGCTGACCGTTACATGGAGATCGACCGTCGCCCGACGCGAGCTGCCGTGCTGGGGCGCGCCTGATGGGAGCCCGCGCCGATACCGCTCGCGGGCAGGGAGGCCGTCATGATCGAGCTTAAGTCCGCCGAGGAGATCGGCCGGATGGCGGTGGCCGGCCAGTTCGTCGGCGAGCTGCTCGCCGAGTTGAGCGGTGTCGCCGCAGTCGGCGTCAACCTGATGGACCTGGAACACCACGCCCGCCGCCGGATCAAGGAACGCGGCGCCGAATCCTGCTACTGGGACTACGCCCCCTCCTTCGGCCGCGGCCCGTTCCGCAATGTTCTGTGCCTCTCGGTCAACGACGCCGTGCTGCACGGCCTGCCGCGCGACTATGTACTGCGGGAAGGTGACCTGCTCAGCATCGACATGGCAGCCGGCATCGACGGCTGGGTGGCCGACTCCGCGATCTCCGTCATCATCGGCACCCCCGACCCGGCCGACCTGAAACTGATCGAGGCCACCGAGGTCGCACTGGAGGCCGGCATCACCGCCGCCCAGCCCGGCGGCCGTCTCGGCGACATCTCCGCCGCGATCGGCGAGGTCGCCCACTCCTACGGGTACGGCGTCAACACCGAATTCGGCGGCCACGGCATCGGCCGCACCATGCACGAGGCCCCGCACATCCCCAACCACGGCCGGGCCCGCCGCGGCATGAAGCTCGAACCCGGCGTCACCATCGCCATCGAGCCCTGGTTCTGCCGCTCCACCGACAGAGTCAAGGTCGACGACGACGGCTGGACGATCCGCTCCGCCGACGGCTCCCGTACCGCCCACTCCGAACACACCGTCGCCATCACGGCTTCCGGCCCCCAGGTCCTGACCCGCCGCCCTCCGGACCCGCTGTCCAGGCCCTGACGGGGGATGTTCCCGAGACGCTGCGCACCAGTGGTGAGGCGCCGATCCGCAGCTACAGTGGCGTTCTCGGCAACCGGGAGGCGGCATGAGAGACATCGATGCGGCTGAGGAATGGCTGGACTCGTGGGCAGCAAGCGTCGACGCGAACGCCGCGCGGGCGGTCGACCTGTCGCGCCGCGTGGCAGCCCTGACCGGCGAGGCCCGCAACCCCGACGGCACGATCACGGTCGCCGTCGGCCCGGCCGGCCAGGTCGTCCGCCTCGACCTCACCGAACATCCCGCGCTCGGCCGCGACATCATGAGCGTGATCGCCCGGGCCCAGGCCGACCTCTCCGCCAAGGTCGCCGACCAGGTCCGGGACACCGTCGGCGCCGACTCCGACACCGGTCGCGCCGTGATCCACTCGTACGACGAGCGCTTCCCCGCCCCTCGCGAGGAGGACGACGAGCGCCGTGGCGGGTGACGAGGTCAGAGGCGCGAGCGCGCCTCGCGGCCGCCGCTACCGAGCCTCGACCCGGCCGCCCTGGACGAGATCGACCGGGCCGGGTCGATGAAGCAGTTCGGCTACGTCATGGGTCGCGAGGACTGAGTCACGCGGCCGTGAGATGGGTGCCGTGCGGCGCGCTGCCTTCCGGACCGGAGGTCGTGGCGGCGAGAAGGTGTTCGACGGCTTCCTGGGTCATCGGGCGGTGGAACAGGAAACCCTGCGCAAGGTGGCAGTTCATGTGCTGAAGCAGGGCCGCCTGCTGCGGGGTTTCGACGCCTTCGGCGATGGTGCTCAGCCGCAGGGTCTCGCTGAGGTGCAGGATGGCCCGGATGAACGCGTGGTCCTGCGGGCCCGGGGCGTTGCCGCCGTCGGAGCGTACGAAGGAGCGGTCGATCTTCAGGATGTCGACCGGCAGGTGCCGCAGGTACGACAGCGAGGCGTAGCCGGTGCCGAAGTCGTCGATGGCGATGCGGATGCCGTGATCGCGGAGCCGTTGCAGGCAGCTGTGTACGTCGGTCGCGGTGGAGCCGGTCACCGCGACCAGGGCGGTCTCGGTGATCTCCAGGATCAGGGCGGTCGGCGGCAGGCCGCTGGCCGACAGCGCCTCGAATATCGTCTCTGCGAACTGCGGGTCGGACAGTTGGTGGCCGGAGACGTTGACCGACAGGCTCAGGCCGAAACGCTGATGCCACTCGGTGGCCTGTTCGGTGGCGTGGCGCAACACCCACGCGCCGATCGGAATGATCAGCCCGCTGTCCTCGGCGGCCGGGATGAACTCGTCGGGCGGGACGCTGGTGCCGTCCGGCCTGGTCCAGCGCAGCAGAGCCTCCAGGGAACGCACCTCGCCGGTGCGCGAGTCGACCACCGGCTGGTAGTGCACGCGGAACTCGGCATCGGTCAGAGCGCGGCGCAGGTCGTCCACGAGCCGGGCGGTGTCGAGACGGCTGCTGCGCAGCTCGACGTCGAAGGCCGCGATGCGGTTGCGGCCGTCGGCCTTGGCGGTACGCAGGGCCGCCCCCGCATCGCGCAGTGCCTCGGCGGCGGTCAGCGGCGCGTCCATCACCCGGTACCCGATGCTGGCGGTGACGACGACCTCGCGGTCGTTCTGCAGGTACGGGACACGCCCGGCCGCCATGATCTGCGCGGCGCGCAGCGCGGGATCGGTGCCCGCCGGGTCCTCCAGCACCAGCGCGAACTCGTCCGCGCCGACCCGGGCCAGGCTGTCGGACTCGGTGAGCAGGCCCAGTAGCCGGGTCGACAGTTCGATGAGCACCCGGTCGCCGGCCTCGTGGCCGAGTGTGTCGTTGAGATCGGCGAAACCGTCCAGGCCCACCAGCAGCAACGCCGGAGATCCGGTTTCCCGGCGGCGGGCCAGCGCCCGCTCCAGCCGCTCCAGCAGCAGCGCGCGGTTGGGCAGACCCGTGAGCGGGTCGTGCAGCGCGCGGTGGGTGAGCTGCCGCTGCAACGTCTCCTGGTCGCGCAGTGCCTTTGTCAGCTCGATGGCCTGCCGGTCCAGCAGGGCCGCCCGGCGCTGAGCGACCCGGGCCAGCATTCCGAGCCGTACGACGAGCAGGGTGGAGATGATCGCGCCCAGCAGGGTCGGTACGAGTGTGTCGTACCAGGCGGTGCTGGCGGCATAGCGGTGGACGAAACGTACGCCGGTGACGACGGCGAGCGGGCACAGGAAAGCGATGCCGGCGAAGGCCAACAGCCGGCCGGGGCGGACGCCGCGGGTGGCCCGGCGGACCCGGCCCAGGCCGGCGACCGAGGGGTGCAGCGAGGCGGTGCCGAAGACCACGGCCCAGGTGAGCCACAGGACGTTGTCGAGGTTGCTCACCGAGATGTAGCCGTCCAGCCCGACGCGCGCAAAGTACACGACGTCGCCGGTCAGCAGCGCGAAGATCGAAGCGGTCAGCAGCGCGCTGGCCGGGCGCCGGGAGCCGGTCGTGAAGATCAGCCGGGCCAGGCCGGTGAGGATCAGCAGATCGCACACCGCGTATGCCATCCAGATGCCCACCATGCCCGAGCTCGCGCCGGGTTGATGGAGGTACGGCTGCACCACCACGGTCCACCAGATCGCTGCCACGCCGGCGGTGACCACTCCGGCGTCGACCAGCTCGGCCGCGGTCCAGGCCCAGGAACGCCGGGGTACGACCACCGCCAGCCCCGCGATCAGCAGCCCGTACATCACGAAGTAGACGGCGTCCACGACCGAGCCGAAGACGGCCTGGCCGTAGACCTCGTAGCCGACCGCGAACATGGTGTTGGCCAGCATCGACACGGCCAACGCGGCGATCATCAGCCACCATCCGGCGGTGCGCGCGGGACGATGCCGCCGCACCCCGGCGATCGCCGCCACCACACCGGATCCCATGATGAGGGCGAAGACGACGACGCCGACGAGGCGCGGACAGCACACGAACGCCACCACGGCGACCATGCCGAGGAGAAAGTACGCCGCCCACGCGGCGGTACCACCCGGCCGCCAGGCTCCACCCACGGACGGCCGCGCCACAGACCATTCCATGCAGAACCGCCTTCGACGCGTTGCCGGGCCGGGGAGCCCAGGGCCGTTCGGCCATGTAACGCTCGTCACGGTGCAGCTCAGGACCATTTCGGGTGCAACCCGGTATCCGCCGGGCGGTATCCCGCTGAGATGTGGCAGTGCTGGGCCTTGTGGATCGCCCCGAGGGGTCCCTCGATCACGCCTGACCTGTGATGCGGCCTGCCCCGGTCTGCCGTTACCCTGCGTGCCATGCCTGATGCCGGAACGCTGTCCACCCGGCCGACGGGGATCGAGGCGACGCCCCGGCCCACGCGCCAGTGGGAGTTCGACGCGCTCCGGGTGGCTGCCATCGCGGGGGTGGTGGCCATTCACGTCATCGGCATGATGGTGAGCAACCCGGAGATCCGCGGCACCCTGCGGTGGTGGGTGGCGGTCGCCGCGCACGCCGGCTCGACCTGGGTCGTGCCCGTGTTCGTGATGCTCAGCGGGGCGCTGGTGCTCGCGCCGCGCGCGCACGCGGCCGGCCCCGGTGCGTTCTACCGGAAGCGATTCGTCCGGATCCTGCCGGCCTTCGTGGTGTGGCACGTCGTCTACCTGCTGCTGATCCGCAGCTTGCTGCTCGATCAGGATCTCTCGCTGCGGTACACGCTGCAGATGCTGCTCGACGCCCGCGTCTACACCGGGCTGTACTTCCTCTGGCTCATCGCCGGGCTCTACCTCATCGCGCCGGTGCTGGCCGCGTTCCTGCACGCCGGCGGGCAGCGGCGGGCGCTCGCGACGGCGGCGGTGGCGCTCGGCTGGGGTGTGGTCGTCTGGATCGTCCCGAGCGTGTCCACCCTGTTGGGAACGCGCCGGATCAACGATCTGGGGGCCTGGGACCAGTGGGTCCCGTACGTCGGCTATTTCGTGGCGGGCTGGGCGCTGCACCGCGTGGTGCTGCGCGGCAGGGCGCTGTGGGCCGTGGCCGTCGTCGTGGCGGTGCTGCTCGCCGAGCTGATCTGGCAGGCCGGCCACCCCGGTCACAAGGTTCTGGACGGGCTGTTCCCGGTCCACCGCCTGGGCGCGGTCACCGCGGTGGCGGCGATCGGTGTGTTCCTTCTGGCGGTGGCAATCGGCGCCCGGTGGAGCCCGCCTGCCGCGGTCCAGCGTGTGCTGCGGCGGCTCTCCGACGCGTCCTTCGGGGTCTTCCTGGTACATCTGGTGCTCTTCGCGCTGCTCCGCGCGTTGTCCCCCGCCGTCCGGGAGGCGGATTCGCTGTCGGTGATGCTCGGCGCGTACGCGCTCGTGCTCGGCTCCGCCTTTCTGGTGTCCATCGGCGCGGCTCGCGTTCCGTACCTCCGCACCCTCTTCTGACGAGACCCTCCCGCACGGCTGCCACCCACCACGGTGTGATCGGTGAACCAATGGCGATTAATTCGCTGGCGTCTGTCATACGCGGTGGGCAGACTATGCCTCAACGCCGGCGGGGTTTCAAATGCAGCTCACAAAAGCGTTGACGAATACGCCGGACGTCGGCCATCCTTGATGCCGACATCGTACGAGAGCCTCGAAGGGAAGTGAACCGCCATGTCGTGGCAGCCGAACTGCGCGATCGCCCAGCCATGGGCGGCGTATGGATTCGCCACGCCCGTCGTGGCGATGAAGCTGCACCTCCGAGGTCTCGAAGCCAGTCGTGACCTGGAGCGGTGGAGCGGGTAGCGCAGCAACGTCTGTGCCTACGCCGCCCACCTCCAGAGCCGAGGGACGGGCGGCTTTTTCGTTCCCGGTAGTCGTCTTGCGGGTGTAGCTCAACGGTATAGAGCACCGGTTTCCAACACCGAAGGTTGCAGGTTCGAATCCTGCCGCCCGTGCGTGCCCTGAATGCGTTCAGGGAATTGCTCATTGTCAACTCAACAGTGGATGGCATGTATATGCGGCGGCTCTTTCTCACGGGGCCGCCGACGACCCGGCGTGGATGCGGAAAGCTCCGTGTCCACGCCGGGTGTGACCGGACCGGGGGAGACGGCAACCCGCCTGCTTCTTTGCGAGTAGGAGACACCCCGTTCGACTCGGGGGGTTCGGACGCGTTCGGGGCTTGTGGCGCAGCGGTAGCGCACCGGTTCGGCAGACCGGGGGTCGGCGGTTCGAGTCCGCCCGGGTCCACGTGGCAGGCACCGCCCGGTTCGGGCGGGCTTGACCTCGCCTTCCTGGCGTAAGCGGCAGCGCACGCGGTTGAAGCCCGCGGGGTCTCCGTTCGACTCGGGGGGAAGGCGCCATCCGGCCGTACGGCCGGGTCCACGCCCCGTGACGCCACCATCGTTCGATGCGAGCTGGTGCAACTGGCAGCACGCCCGGCTCTGAACCGGGAGGTTGGAGGTTCGAGTCCTCCGCTCGCAGCTCACTCGCCCTCGTAGCCCAACGGCAGAGGCAACGGTCTGAGGGACCGTCCAGTGCGCGTTCGAGTCGCGCCGGGGGCACGCGACACACCCCCATGCCCGGGTAGCCCAACTGGTAGGAGGCGGCTGGCTTAGAACCAGCACAGTGCGCGTTCGAATCGCGTCCCGGGCACGCAGAATCACGGTTCCGGGCCTGTAGCTCATCTGGGAGAGCATCCGTCTTGCACACGGAAGGTGGTCGGTTCGAGTCCGATCAGGTCCACGCATGTCGATGGAGCTCAGGTAAGTTCTCGATCATGATGGACGTGCGGCTGGAGCCGATGACCAGGGACGAGTACGAACCGTGGCGGGCCGAGGCGGAGGCCCATTACGCGGAAAGTGTCGCGGCGTCGGGCCGCTCGGCCGAGGAAGCGGCCCGCGACGCCGCCGACACCTACGGCCGGCTCCTTCCGGACGGGTCCGCCACCCCCGACCACCATTTCTGGTACGCCTACGACGGCGACCGCCGGATCGGTTTCCTGTGGGTCAAGGTCACCCACGACACCGCGTTCGTCTACAACGTCGCGGTCGAGCCCGACGTCCGCCGCAGAGGCTACGGCCGCGCGATCATGCTGGCCGCCGAGCGCTGGTGCCACGCCAACGCGCTGACCAGGATCGGTCTGCACGTCTTCGCCCACAACACCGGCGCCCGGGCCCTCTACGAGCAGCTCGGCTTCACCGAGACCGGCCGCAACATGGCCAAAGACCTGTGACGGCGATCCGGCCGATCGCCCTATCTGGGAGAGCATCCGCCTTGCACTCGGAAGGTGGTCGGTTCGAGTCCGATCAGGTCCACGCAAGTCGACGTAGCTCAGTGGAAGAGCAACCGCCTGTCGAGCGGTAGGCCGCGGGTTCGATCCCCGTCGTCGGCGCGTCTGGAGGGTTGGCCGAGTGGGAAGGCTGCGGCTTGCTACGCCGTCGACAGGGCTCCGGTCCTGCGCAGGTTCGATCCCTGCACCCTCCGCATCGTCTCGCCGTGGCCCGGTTGGTAGGGGCGCCTCGCTGATAACGAGGAGGGCGCAGGTTCGATCCCTGCCGGCGAGACCATGCCCCTGTAGCTCAGTGGAAAGAGCGTCCGGCTACGAACCGGAAGGTCGCAGGTTCGACTCCTGCCAGGGGTACGCATCGGGAGCGCCCCGCCTGCAAAGCGGGTGACCCTTCCGGTTCGACTCCGGGCGAGGCCTCCATGATGCATGCCATCCGCTGTGAGATGACGCAGACGGGCGCTGGAGCCCGCCGCCTCTCATACGGGCGGGTCGCTCGGTTCGAGCCCGAGGTCTGCGACCAAGTTGCGCGGGCGGGCGGGGGTTGCTCCGCCAGACGTTCAGGCCAGAGCGATCCGGTTCCGGCCGGCCTCCTTGGCCCGGTACAGCGCGTGGTCCGCGCGGGCGAGCAGGGTGTCCAGGCCGTCGTCGGTGGGGTCGAGTCGGGCCATACCGAGGCTGATCGTCACCGGGACGGGTCCGACCCGGGTGGTGATCGGCTCGCCGGCCACCATGGCCCGCATCCGCTCGGCGACCGCTTCCTCCGCGCCCTGGTAGTCGGGCAGCACGACCGCGAACTCCTCGCCGCCGTAGCGGCCGAGTACGTCGCACTGGCGGACGCTCAGCCCGAGACGGCGGGCGACTTCGCGGATGACGTCGTCCCCGGCGCCGTGGCCGTACGTGTCGTTGACCTTCTTGAAGTGGTCGATGTCGAGCATGATCGCGGCGAGTTGCCGTTTGCCGCGACGGGCGGCGTTGACCAACGTCTCGGCCAGGTCGTGGAAGTGCCGGCGGTTCGCGACGCCGGTCAGGCCGTCGGTGGTGGCGAGTTCCTGCACGCGACTGAAGAGGTGGGCGTTGTCGTAGGCACTGCCGCCTTGATCGGCCAGGGCGGCCGCGACCTCGCGGGAGGCGGCGTCGGGGTCGGCATCGAGCAGGATCGCCACGGCGACGAGCCGCTCGCGGGCGGTGATGGGAATGGCGAGTGCCGTCGAGTCCGCGGTCAGCGGCCCCGTCAGCTCCTGCGGTGCCGGCCCGAGCGTCGGCCCGCCGGTGTTCACCCGCGCGGCCAGCTCCGGTGCGTCCGCCAGGTTCAGTTGGGTGCCAAGCCGTCCTTCGTCGACGTTGCCCTCCGCGGCGACGACCGTCAGCAGGGCGTCGTCGGCCCGTAGCAGGCAGCCGCCGGCCGCGCCGGACCAGTGGAGCAGGGTGGCGAACAGCCGGTCCAGGACGGCGCCCGGCTCGTGCAGCCCGCCGAGTTCGGCGAGGCTGGTGCGCAGGAGTTCGGCCACCTCCTGCTGGCGGCGGGCGGTGCGCACGTCGGCGTCCAGTTGGGCGGCGCGGGCGGTCTCCAGGGCTACCGCGACGTGGCTGACGATGGCCGTCAGCACGTCCGCGTCGGCCTCGGTGAAGATGCCGCGGGCCAGCCGGCTGTCGAGGTACACGACGCCGGTCAGTCGGCCGTTGAGCAGGACCGGGGCGACGATGATGCTGCGCAGTCCGTGCGCCACCACGCTGTGCGAACCCAGCGCGGCGCCATGCTCGGTGCCGGTCACCACCACCGCCTGGCCGGACTCGCGTACCCGTTCCAGCAGGGTCGAGCCGAAGTCGGTGACCGATTTCAGATCGGTGCCGGCGGCGTCGCGTCCGGCGAAGCGGCGCAGCTCGCCGTCGTCGTCGCAGATGAACAACAGGGCGCGCTCGGCGCCGAGGATGCGCAGCGTCTCGTCGAGCGCGACCCGGGCGAGTTCGGTGGGGTCCAGCACCGTGGCCGCGGCCACGCTGATCTGTTGCAGCGCTTCCAGACGGCGGTTGCGGTGGGAGTCCGCGGTGCCGGTGTGGGCGTACGAGGGGCGTTCCGACTGCTGTGTCGTGTTCACCCCGAACTCGGCGCGTACCTGACGGGCGCGGTGTTCCCAGCCCTGGACCTGGGCGAGATTGTGTGCCCGCTGGGCCTGCCGGTCGGCGGCGCCGTCGTGGCCGAGCCGGCGCAGCGCGCGGGCCCGGATGCGGGCCGCGTCGAACTCCAGCAGCGGGGCGTCCAGCACCCAGGCGCGGCGTTCGGTGCGGGCCACGGCGGCGAGCGCCTCGTCCGGCTTGCCGGACTGCTCCAACAGGGCCGCCCCGGCGAGCCCGTGGACCGTCCTCGACAACGGCGCGACAGCGACCCGGCCCAGCTCGCGGATCGCCTGCCGGGCGGCGATCAACCGGGCCTGCCGGTCGCCGGGGGCAGCCAGCCGGCACTGCGCCAGCCGGCCGACCGCGGCGAGGACGTAGAACCAGTGGTGGATCACGGACATGTCGGCGCGGCGCAGCCCGAGCGCCTGGAACTCGGCGACGGCGGCCTCGAACGGCTCGCCGAATTCGCCCTGCTCGACCACGACGCAGAGCTGGGCGACCGCGATGTTGCCCCGCTCGCCGCTGGTGGCGTCGGCCGGCATGGCGGCGCGGATGGCGGCCAGCGCCCGGGCGGCCTCGGCGGGCCGTCCCTGCATCGCCGGGCC
The DNA here is from genome assembly GCF_003751945.1 of Couchioplanes caeruleus. Classification (NCBI taxonomy): domain Bacteria; kingdom Bacillati; phylum Actinomycetota; class Actinomycetes; order Micromonosporales; family Micromonosporaceae; genus Couchioplanes; species Couchioplanes caeruleus. The sequence continues at coordinate 7,547,366 of NZ_RJKL01000001.1, forward strand.
CATGACGCCGAGCAGCGAGAAGTAGTCGGCACCGAGGCGGGTGCTGTCCGGCGGCAGCAGGGAGAGACCGCGCTCGTGCGCCGCCCGGGACTGCTCGACGTGGCCGGCAAGCAGTTTGCGCAGGCCGATGAAGCTGTAGCTGAACAGGAACTGCGGCGGATCCAGCCAGCGGGCGTCGCGGTGGATCATCCGCTCCCACTCGGCGCCGCTGTCGGCGCCGGTGACGTAGCCGTTCATGCCCCGTAGCCAGTTCACGTAGGCGATCAGCGCCGGATCGCCCACCTGCTCGGCGGCCTGGATGCCGAGCTCCAGGCAACGTCCGGCGGAGCGTTGCCGCTTGGCCAGCCCCAGCACGTACCCGAGCACCGCGTACACCCGGGCGTAGGCGACCCCCGGTCCCAGCCGGTTGACGAGGTACAGCGCTCGCAGGAGGAACAGGATCGACGGGACGACCTGTTGCACGCTGGCGGCGCCGTAGGCGGCGGCGTGCAGCAGCGTCGCTCGCCGTTCCAGGTCGGCGCGTCGCTCGCCGCGCGCCGTGCCGGCGCCCAGCCCGGTGCGGCGGACCAGGGCACCGGCGGCGGCGCTGCCCAGCGCCGACAGCAGCCGTGCCGCGGCGTGGCGGGGCACGGGGTGGCCCAGTTCCGCCAGCGCCGACGTGGTCGCCGCCACCGCGGCGGCACCCGCGAACAGGTCGTTCTCCACCTCGGCGAGGGTGGCCCACAGCCGGGCCCGGGCGGTGGGGTCGGCCTCGTCGTCGAGCGTCGCGCGGATCAACTGCCGGGCCGCTTCGAAGCGGGCCGTACGCAGGTAGGCCAGGGCCAGGTCGTGGGCGACGTCGGTCGGCAACGGCCGGCCGGCCCGCGCGGCGGCGTCGCGAGCGCGTTCGAAGTGCTCGACCGCGTCGGCCGGTGCGCGGTCGGCCAGCGCCTGCCGGCCGGCGGAAGCCGCGCTGTGGTACTGCGCCTCGGGATCGGTCGCCGCGCCGGCATGGGCGTAGTGGTGGGCCACGGCGTACACGTGCGCGGGGTCCTCCAGATCGCGGGCCGACTGCTCGAGCGCCACGGCGAGGTGGCGGTGCAGCCGCTGCACCTCGCCAGGTTCGAGATCGGCCAGGAGCGCCTCGGGCACGGCCGGATGGACGAACGCGTACCGTCCTCCGGTGCCCCGCTCGACCAGTCGCCGGGCGGTGGCGGCGCCGATCGCGTCGGCGACCAGTTCCGCCGGTGAGCCGCTGGCGGCGGCCACGACGTCGAACCCGAACCGCACACCCGCCACGGCGGCGACCTGAAGGGCCGTCCGATGCCCGGGGTCGATGTCGGCCAGTCGTGCCACGACCAGCTCATGGCCACCGCCGGCCGCAACCTTGTGCAGCTCGTCGGCGTCGAATGCCCACTCACCCCAGTGCGGAACGAGCAGTCCACGGTCGGTCAGCTCCCGCAGGTACTCCACGGTGGCCAGCGGTAATCCACCGCTGCGGGCGGCGACATGAGCGACCAGGTCCGCGGGAACGGTGGCGCCCGGCAGCCGGGAGGCCAGCAGCATGGCGACGTCGGTCCTGGCGAGCGGCCGCAGCATGACGGTGGTGTCCAGGGCGGCGCCGCAGGACTCCCGCACGGCCGCGAGGTCGGCGTCGTCGGGCGCGGTCAGGACCACCAGCAGAGGCGTCTGCGCCAGCCCTGTGGCGAGCGTGGCCAGGACCCGTTGACTGGCCGGATCGAGGAGGTGCGCGTCATCGAGGGCCAGGACCGCACCGCCGTGCTGGCGCGCGAGTTCGGCCAGGAATGTCGCCACGGCGGCGGTCAGGCGCTCGTCGCGCCCGTCGGACGCTCCCACCGCGACGTCGGCGAGCACTGTCTCCAGGGCCGGGGAGATCGTGCGGATCAGTGCGGCGCCGGCGGTCTCGGCGGCCCGACGCAGGTGGGTATGAGCGATGGTTCTCAGGTCCGCGGCGAGCCGCTCCAGTTGCCGCAGGTATCCGTCGATCGCGGAGCGCAGGGCGGCCATGGGCACATCGATGTCCGGAGAGCAACGCGCGTGCAGGGTCGGCCCCTCGTCGCCCGCGCTCGGGATGCGCAACTGCGCCATCAGGGCACTGCGGCCGGCGCCGGCCGGGCCGTGCACCACCGCGATCCCGCCGGTACCGGCGCGTGCGGCCTGCCGGCGGGCGGTGAGCACGGCCAGCTCGCGGTCGCGACCGATCAGTGGGGGATCGGCCACCGTCTCGGGGCCGGTATCGCCGGCGCAGGGGCGCAGGGCGGCGAGGAGGTCGCTCGCGCCCGGGTACCGATCGTCCGGATCCTTGGCGAGCAGCCGGGCGACGACCCCGGCGAGCTCCGCACCGACCTGCGGTCGCAGCGTGCGTACGTCCGGAGCCGGGGCGACGGTGTGCAGGCGGAGCAGTTCGCCGACGCTGGATGCCGCGAAGGGCGGGTGCCCGGTCAGGCACTCGAACAGCACCACGCCGAGGGAGTACAGGTCGGAGCGGCCGTCCACCGGCCGCTTCAGCATGCCTGCCTGCTCCGGTGCCGTGTAGCTGAACGTACCGACCGCGGTGTGCTCGGCATCCGACTCGCCGTCGCGTGCCGCCAATCCGAAGTCGATCAGAACCGCCGGGCCGTCGGAAGGCACGATGATGTTCTGCGGCTTGATGTCGCGGTGAATCAGGCCGGTACGGTGCGCCGCGCTCAGCGCACCCGCCAGCTCCATGCCGAGCTGCGCGGTACGGGCCTCCGACAGCGGGCCGTCGCCCAGCAGCTCGGCCAGCGGGCGGCCGTCGATCAGCTCCGTGACGAGCGCGGCGCGGCCCTCGAACAGGCCGGCGGCGCGAGCGCGCACCACACCGGGATGGTCGACGCAGGCCAGCAGCGCCGCCTCCCGCCGGAACGCCAGCAGCGCGGCGGCCTCGTCCGCGGCGTTGCGCTCCTGCTTGAGGGCGTACCGACGCTCGCCCCGGCGCGCGACTTTCACCACGGTGTGCGCGCCGTGCCCCAGCAGGTCCTCCGCCGCCAAGTCGGTCAGCTCGACCGGGGCCGCCCTCGGCCTTAGCCTGCCGTTCCCTGCCACGCAGACACCTCGCGTTCTCCGGAGCCTCACTGCCCCATCGGCCGATACGACCGGCTCGTGAGAGTTAGAGCCAGAAATATGCCCCCAAGGGGCTTTTGCCCCTGGATAGCGGTTGCGTCCATGTTCTTGCCGTTCCGCGTGGCCTGGTACATGACGGTGGCGGCATAATGGACCGGACGCGGGGGCGACGACGTACGGGACCTGCTCGCCGCGCCGGCTCCGCTGATCGCGGACGCGGTCGACCCGCTGCGTACCCTGGTCGCGCTGGCTGGTGCTGATCTCGCCGGCACCGCCGCTGCACGGCCTGACCCGCCGGGAGCTCGAGGTCCTCGGCCTGCTCGTCGAGGGCCGCGGCATCACGGCCATCGCCGTCTGCCTGACCACCAGCGTGCGCACCACCCTTGACCACCTCGAGCAGATCATGGTCAAACTCGGCGTCGGTACGCGGGCCATGGCGGCCGTGCGAGCCCTGCGCCAGGGCCTCTACCTGCCCGCCGGGCTGCTGCCCGCGCCCGGCGACAACCGTTGAGCCGGCGGTCGGCCCGGCCTTTCCGATGCCGGAGCTGTCGGCGCACGGGTGCAGTTCGCTACCTTTCGAGCGCCGGATCGCACCGAACCGCTAACCGTCGGTGCGTATCCATGAGGTGAGCTGACCAAGGGGGCGGACGACATGGTGTCGACGATTGCGGCCGGACCGTCGCCGGCGGCGAGTCCGGCGATCGCCGTGTCGTCGAGGCTGCGGCGGCTGCGGCGGCTGCGCCGGTACGCCTGGCGATACGTCAGCGGCCTCGGCGCCGCTACCGTCGTGGTCGGCCCCTTTCTGCCGTGGGCTGCCACGCAGGCGCTGTACGGCCTCGCAGGGCTGGCTTCCGTCGCCGCGGCCGTCGTGGGCATCCGGCTGCACCGGCCGGCGTCGGCCCGCCCGTGGTGGCTGCTGGTCGGCGCGGTCTCCATGGCCACCCTCGGCAACGTGTACTGGTCGGTGGAATTCCACCTCACCGGGCAGCGGATCCCGTTCGGCTCCCTCGGTGACTGGATCTATCTCAGCGCCTATCCGCTGCTGGTCGCCTCGCTCTGGACGATGGCCGGGCGTGGTGCCCGCCGTACCGGGCTGGTCGACTCCGCCATCGTGACCAGTGGGCTCGCCGTACTGATGTGGACCCTGGTGATCGACGGCTTCCTGGACGGCTACCCGCTGGCCGGCGCCCGGCTGGCGATAGCGATGGCGTTCCCCGTCTTCGATCTTGTGGTGGTGGCGGTCGCTGCGCGGCTGCTGTTCACCGGGAACACACCCCCGATGGCGCACCTGCTGGCAGCCGTCATGGTGGCCGCGCTGATCACGGCCGACATGGTGCACTTCGCCGACACGGCCGGCAGTGTCGTCGGCGAGGTCGCGCACAACCCGGTGTCGACCGCCGGCTGGTTGCTCGGGCTGGTCTTCGCCGGCGCGGCGTCCACGCACCCGTCGATCAGTCGCCCCACCGAGGCGGGCCCGTTACGGCTGCGGCTCGGCCTCGGACTGCAGCCCGGGGTGCAGATCGTGCTTGCCCTGCTGGGGCCGGCGGTCACCGCCGTCTCCCTGCTCGACGAGCTCACCGTCGGTGAGGCGGAGTCGGCCGACGTCCTGGTTCCGCTGGTCACCACCGCCGTGATGTCGATGCTGCTCGTGGTCCGGCAGCAGCAGTTCGCCCGGACCGCGACGGCGCGCGCCGCGGATCTGGCGGCGCAGGCGTCCACCCTCACCAGGGCCCTGGAGGAGCAGCGTGCTCTGCAGGAGCGGCTGAGCCACCAGACCCTGCACGACCCGCTCACCGATCTGGCCAATCGACTGCTGTTGCAGGAACGGCTGGGGCACGCCCTGTCCCGCCGGGCCGGCGGCGCGCACGGCTTGCTGCTGCTCGACCTGGACGGCTTCAAGGACGTCAACGACACGCTCGGCCACCCGGTCGGCGACGAGTTGCTGATCGCGGTCGCGATGCGCCTGGGCGCCCTGGTGCCCGACGGCGACACGTTGGCCCGGCTGGGCGGCGACGAGTTCGCCATCCTCCTGGAGGAGACCGATCCGGAGCGCACGGTCACGGTGGCGACCGCCGTGCTGGAGGCGATCCGCCAGCCGTTCACGGTCGCCGGGGTGGAGCTGTCGCTGACCACCAGCATCGGCCTGCACACAGTGCGGTCGCCGGCCACCGTTGCGGAAGCACTTCGCGATGTCGACCTGGCGCTGTACGCGGCGAAGTCCGCCGGCAAGAACCAGGTGGCGGTCTTCACCGAGTGGTTGCGCAGCGAGCGTCAGGACTACGCCCAGACCGTGGCGGGGCTGCGCCGTGCCCTCAAGGACGACGAGTTCGAGCTGCACTACCAGCCGCTGGTGGATCTGGCGACCGGGGGCGTGCGCGGGGTGGAGGCGCTGCTGCGCTGGAGCCCGCCGGGCCAGGGGCCGGTACCGCCGAGCGCGTTCATCCCGGTCGCCGAGCAGAGCGGGCTGATCGGCGTCATCGGCGACTGGGTGCTGCGCCGGGCCTGCACCGAGGCGCGGGCGTGGTACGAGCGCTACGGCACCACGGTGTCGGTCAACGTGGCCGGCCCGCAGTTGCGTGACCCCGGTTTCCCCGACACCGTGCGGCGGGTGTTGCGCGACACCGGCCTGCCCCCGCAGGCGCTCACCCTCGAGATCACCGAGACCGACCTGGTCGCCACCACGATGGCCGAGGCCGACGAGGTGATCGCCCGGCTGGTCGGTATCCGCGAGTGGGGGGTCCGGGTCGCCATCGACGACTTCGGCACCGGATACTCCTCCCTGTCCTACCTGCGCCAGCTTCCGGTCGACATCCTCAAGATCGACCGCGCGTTCATCCCGCAGGACCGCGGCGACGCGGGTTTCCGGCCCGACGACCTGACCCTCACCCGGGCGATCGTCGACCTCGGCGCCAGCCTGCGGCTGACCACGGTCGCCGAGGGTGTGGAGACCGCCGCCCAGGCGGACATGCTGCGTGAGCTGAACTGCCCGGTGGTGCAGGGTTACCACTTCTACCGCCCGATGCCCGCCCGCGATCTCGCGGGGGTTCTTGCCGGGTCGGTCGCGGTGGCCGCCTGAGGGCCCGAATGTGCGGCCGGAAAGCGCTGATGAATCGCGTTCTTCTACGATTTTTGGTGCCTTTCTGTATTCGAGCGCCTGCTGACGGAAATGCCCCGTCCGCCGTGTCCACCCAGGTCAGAGCCCTGGCCCTCATCGCGAAAGCAGTTCATGTGCGGCGGATCGGTGGTGTCGCGGTCCCTCGATGAGGGGATTAGGCAGTTAGGCAAGGCTTGCTTTATGGTCGGCCCATGTCCGACCGGCTCGACCCCGACGCGCCCGCCCGGCGCCTCCTGCTGGGCCGGGACCTCGCGGCGTTCGGCGAGCGGACCGCTCTGGTCACCGCGGACGAGGAGATCTCCTACGCGGAGCTCGCGGCGCGGGTGGACCAGGCCGGCCGCGCGCTGGGCCCGACCCGCCGGCTGGTGCTGGTCGCGGGGGCGAACACCGTCGACGCGGTGGTCGGGTACCTCGGTGTGCTCGCCGCCGGTCATGTGGTGCTGCTGGTCCCGGACGAGGACAGGGCGATCGAGTCGCTGACCCGGGCATATGACCCGGACGTGGTGTGCCGGACCGCCGACGGGGCGTGGCGCCAGGTCGAGCGGCGGCGGGGCTCGGCCCACGAGCTGCACCCGGACCTGGCGCTGCTGCTCAGCACGTCCGGCTCGACCGGCTCGCCGAAGCTCGTGCGGCTGTCGTACGAGAATCTGCGCGCCAACGCCGAGTCGATCGCCGCGTACCTCGGCGTCCGGGACGGCGACCGGGCGGCGACCACGCTGCCCCTGCACTACTGCTACGGCCTGTCCGTGCTGCACAGCAATCTGATCCGCGGCGCCGGGATCATCCTGACCGGTCTGTCGGTCGCCGACGCGTGCTTCTGGGAGCTGTTCCGCGCGGCGCGGGGCACGAGCATCGCCGGCGTTCCGTACACGTTCACGCTGCTGGATCGGGTCGGATTCGACACCATGGAGCTGCCGCACCTGCGCTATGTGACGCAGGCGGGCGGCCCGATGCCGCCCGACCGGGTGCGGCGCTACGCCGAGCTGGGCCGGCGACGCGGCTTCGACCTCTTCGTCATGTACGGGCAGACCGAGGCGACCGCTCGGATGGCGTACCTGCCTCCGGACCGGGCGCTGACCCATCCGTCCGCGATCGGCGTGCCGGTGCCGGGCGGGGCATTGCGACTGGCCCCGGTCGACGAGGCGCCGGACGGCATCGGGGAGCTGGTCTACTCGGGCCCCAACGTGATGCTCGGGTACGCCGGACGGCCGGCCGACCTGGCCCTGGGCCGTACCGTGGACGAGCTGTTCACCGGGGACCTCGCGCGGCGCGGCGTCGACGGCCTGTTCGAGATCATCGGCCGGCGCAGCCGCTTCGCGAAGCTGTTCGGCATCCGCATCGACCTGCAGCACGTGGAGGCGGGTCTGGAGTCGGACGGCATCCGGGCCTGCTGCGTGGCCGGCGACGACGAGCTGGTGGTGGCGATCGAGCAGGCCGAGCGCCGCGGGGACGCCCGGCGGCTGGTCGCGGCCGGGTGCAAGCTGCCGGCTCGTTCCGTGCGCGTGCTGGTGCTGCCGGAACTGCCGCGCCTGGCGTCGGGGAAGGTCGACCTGCGGGCGGTGGCGGCGCTGGCCGCGGAGCCGGTCCCGGCGGCGCCCGCCGCGGTGGACGGCACGGACCTGCGCCTGCTGTATGCGGAGATCCTCGACCGCGACGACGTCACCGACGACAGCACCTTCGTCGGGCTCGGGGGCGATTCGCTGTCGTACGTCGAGATGTCGGTCCGTCTCGAACAGGTCCTCGGCGTGCTTCCGGTGGGCTGGCACACCACGCCGATCCGGCAGTTGCGCGCCGGAGCCGGCGAGCCGTCGCCGCGCCGGCGCCGCACGCTCGACACGGGTGTCGCGCTGCGGGCCGTCGCCATCGTCCTCATCGTCGGCACGCACGCCGATCTCTTCACCGTGCGGGGCGGCGCGCATCTGCTGCTCGCGCTGGCCGGATTCAACTTCGCCCGCTTCCATCTCACCGATGCCCCGCGGCGGCGGCGCATCCGGCATCTCGGCGCATCCGTGGCCCGCATCGCCGTGCCTGCGTCGCTGTATCTGGCGCTGGTGGCACTGCTCGACCACAAGTACAGCTGGCAGAACGCGTTGCTGCTCAACGAGGCCATCGGCCCGCGCTACGGAGCGCAGCGGCACTACTGGTTCGTCGAGACCCTGGTGTACATGCTGGTGGCGCTGGCGGCGGTGCTCGCGATCCGCAGGGTCGACCGATGGGAGCGGCGGTGGCCGTTCCTGTTACCGGTGGGGCTGCTCACCGTCGGTCTCGCCGTCCGGTACGACCTGATCCCGCTCAGCTTCGAGGACAACTTCACGACGCCCGCGACGCTGTTCTGGTTCTTCGCGCTCGGCTGGGCGGTCGCGAAGGCCGGCGCCCCGTGGCAGCGTCTGTTGGTCACCGTGGCCGGCGTGGTGGCGGTGGCCGGCTACTTCGGCGATCCGCTGCGCGAGGCGGTGATCGGCGTGGGCCTGGTCCTGCTGGCGTGGATGCCGCATCTGCCCAGCCTGCCCGGGCTGAACCGGGTCGCCGGGATGCTGGCGGGCAGCTCGCTCTACATCTACCTGATCCACTGGCAGGTCTATCCGCCCCTGCAGCGGCTGTCTCCGCTGCTGGCCACGCTGGCAGCCGTGGTCGCGGGCGTCGCGCTCGGCGTCGTGGCCGGGCGGGCCACTCAGTGGCTGGGCGGGCTGCGGTTCCGGCAGCGGGCACCCCGTCGCCTCCGGGCGCACCAGGTACGCCCTCGCCGACTGAGACCGACTTTCCGATGAACCACCGATTTTCTTGAAGGAGAACCCCGTGCGGACCTGGAGTGCAAGACCCGCCCTGCTGACGGCGCTGTGTGCCGTCCTGCTGACGGGCACGGCCGCGTGTGGCGGAGAACCCGCGAGCGAACCGGGCGACAAGACCGTCGTGCTCTACAGCGGCCGGAACGAGGCGCTGGTCAAGCCGCTGTTCGAGATGTTCACGAAGAAGACCGGTATCAAGATCGAGGCCCGGTACGGCTCGACCGCCCAAATGGCCGCCCAACTCGCGGAGGAGGGCGAGAAGTCGCCCGCCGAGGCGTTCCTGTCGCAGGACGCCGGCGGCCTCGGCGCGGTCAACAAGAAGGGCCTGCTCGCCGCGGTTCCCGCCGAGCTCACCGCGAAGGTGCCGGCGACCTACCGGGCCAAGGACGGCAACTGGGTGGGCGTCACCGCGCGGTCCCGGGTCCTGGTCTACAACCCCACCATGGCCGAGAAGGAGGAGCTGCCGCCCTCGGTGTTCGACCTCACCGATCCGAAGTGGAAGGGCAAGGTGGCGATCGCACCCACCAACGGCTCCTTCCAGGCCTTCGTGACCGCGGTCCGGGTGCAGCACGGCGAGGACAAGGCCAAGGAGTTCTTCACCGCGCTCAAGGCCAACGACGCGCAGATCCGCGAGAACAACATCGCCATCGTGGAGGAGGTGGAAGCCGGCAAGGTGCCGGTCGGCCTGGTCAACCACTACTACCTCGGCGAAGTCGCCAAGGAGCGCGGCACTACGCCCGACAAGCTCAACGCCAAGCTGCACTTCTTCGCCGCCGGCGACAGCGGCGCCATGGTCAACGTCTCCGGCATCGGCGTGCTGCGCCGCTCCGCCACCGACCCGGACGTCCGGGCGTTGCTCGACTACCTGCTCTCCACCGAGGCGCAAACCTGGTTCGCCCAGACGACGTACGAATACCCGCTCGTCAGTGGCGCCCCTGCGCCCGCGTACGTGCCACCGCTGGCCGAGCTGAAGGTGCCGGACATCGACCTGAACGACCTCGAGACCCTCGAGGCCAGCATCGCGCTGATCAAGTCGGCGGGGTTGACGCCCTGACCATCGTCACTTCCCCGGCACGGCGGGTGCGCGACGAGGCGCCCGCCGTGCCCGCGTGGCGCCGGTCGGCCCGGCGGTGGGCGCCGCGCCCCGTGCTGCTGACCGCCGCGGCACTGGCGGTGCTGATCGCGCTGCTGCCGCTGGGCTACCTGCTCATCCGGGTCGGCGAGGCCGGCGCCGACCGGGTCGCGGCGGAACTGCTCACCGCCCGCGTCGGCGAGCTCGCCGCGCGCAGCCTGGGCCTGGCCGCCGTGGTGACGGCGGCGTGCACGGTGCTCGGCGTCGGCACGGCGTTTCTGGTCACCCGCACCGACCTCCCGGCCTCGCGGATGTTCTCGGTACTGGCCGCCCTGCCCCTGGCCGTGCCGACCTACATCGCCGGCTTCACGTGGATCTCGACGGTGGACGGCTTCGCCGGTTTCTGGGCCTCCGCGCTGGTGCTGGTGCTCTGCTGCTACCCGTACATGTTCCTGCCGGTGGCGGCGACCCTGCACCGGGCCGATCCGGCGCAGGAGGACGTCGCACAATCGCTGGGACACCACCCGTGGCGGACGTTCCGGTCGGTCACGCTGCCCCAGTTGCGCCCGGCGGTGGCCGGAGGCGCCCTGCTCGTGGCGCTGTACGTGCTCTCCGACTTCGGGGCCGTGGCGCTGTTGCGTACCGACACCTTCACCCGGGCCGTCTTCACCGCCCTGGAACTCGGCTTCGACCGCACCGGCGCGCTGGTGCTCTCGACCGTACTGGTGGCCCTCACCACGCTGCTGCTGGCCGGCGAGTCACTCACCCGCCGCCGCAGCGCCCGGTACGCCCCGGTGGGTTCCGGCGCGCGCCGGCCACCCGTACGGATCGGGCTGGGCCCGTGGCGGTGGCCGGTCACGCTGCTGCTCGGCTCGGTGTCGGCGCTGGCGCTGGGCGTACCCGCCCTGAACCTGACGCGGCGCCTCGTCGCCGGGGTGTCCCGGCCCGGCTCACTGGTCGAGATGGCCTGGGCCGCCGGCAACTCGCTGACCGTGTCCGCCGCCGGCGCGGTGCTGACCATGCTGTTGGCCCTGCCGATCGGCCTGCTCGTCGCCCGCGCGCCCGGGCCGCTGGCGGCCACCGTCGACCGGCTGGGCTACCTCACTCACGCGCTTCCGGGCGTGGTGATCGGGCTGTCGCTCGTCTTCTTCGGCATCCACGTCGTCTACCCGCTGTATCAGACCCGCTGGCTGCTCATGCTGGCGTACGCGGCGCTGTTCCTGCCGCTCGCCGTCGCCTCCGTGGGAGCCGCGGCGGCGCAGGCGCCGCCGGTGCTCGACGACGTCGCCCGCAGCCTGGGCCGCTCGCCGTTGCGCGCCTTCACCTCGGTCACGGCGCCGCTGGTCGCGCCCGGCATCGCCGCCGGCACCGCGCTCGTCTTCCTCACCTGCATGAAGGAGTTGCCGGCCACGCTGCTGCTGCGGCCCACCGGCATGGACACGCTGGCCACCGAGCTGTGGACGCACACCACGGTTGCGGCGTACGCGGCCGCCGCTCCGTACGCCGCGTTGCTCGTCCTGCTGTCCGCGATCCCCGCCTGGTTCCTCGCCGCCCGCAGCGGCGCGATCGGAGGAGACCGATGACCGCCCTCACCGTCACGGCCGCGCGCAAGAGCTACGGCGCCGTACCCGCCCTGGCCGACGTCGACCTGTCCGTGCCGGCCGGCGAACTGGCCGCGGTGCTCGGGCCGTCCGGCTGTGGCAAGACCACCCTTCTGCGCTGCATCGCCGGCCTGGAACGCCTGGACGCCGGCGAGATCCGGGTGGCCGGATCCCTGGTCGCCGGGGCGCGGACGCACGTGCCCGCCCACCGCCGCCGGGTCGCTCTGGTGCCCCAGGAAGGTGCGCTGTTCCCGCATCTGACGGCGGCCGGGAACGTCGAGTACGGCCTCGATCGCGCCGGGCGCCGGTCCGGCCGGGCCGACGAGGTGCTCGCGCTGGTCGGACTCGACGGCTACCAGCGCCGGATGCCACACGAACTCTCCGGCGGCCAGCAGCAGCGGGTCGCCCTGGCCCGCGCCCTGGCGCCACGTCCCCAGCTCATCCTGCTCGACGAGCCGTTCAGCGCGCTGGACGCGGGGCTACGCGCCAGCCTGCGGCAGGACGTCCGGGCGGCGCTCCGCGCGGACGGCGCCACCGCGGTGCTCGTCACCCACGACCAGGCCGAGGCGTTGTCGCTGGCCGACCACGTCGTGGTGATGCGCGACGGCAAGGTCGTGCAGGACGGCCCGCCCACCGGCGTGTACGCGGCGCCGGTCGACCCCTGGGTCGCCCGCTTCGTCGGCGACGCCATACTGCTGCCCGGCGTGGTCCGCGACGGGCGTGCCCACACCGCTGCCGGCGAGGCGGCGCTGCACGGCGGCACCGGTGATGCGGCGAACCGTCCGGTGACTGTCCTGCTCCGACCGGAACAGGTACGGCTCACTCCCGTCGAGGCGCCGGCCGCCGGCGAGGCGACCGCCCGGGTGCTGCGGCACAACTTCCACGGGCACGACTCGCTGACCGTGGTACGCCTCGAGGACGGCACCGAACTGCAGTCGCGCCGGCTCAACGACGGAGCGATGGTCGGGCTGGGCTCGGCCGTGCGGGTGAGCATCCACGGGCCGGTCCTGGCCTGGCACGCCGACGAGGTGAGCCTCTGATCGTCTGCACTGCCGGGTCACGCGTGCCAATCGTCGAATTGGTGCAGGAGGAAGCGTGACATCGTCACCCGCTCGATGAACGCATGCCGGGACGGCTCGTCGTCCTGTCCGAGCAGGTCGTAGAGGAAGCCGTCGAATCCGCTGCGGATCATCACCGACGTCGCGAAGCCGTCGCGGACCTCGGCGTCCACCCCGGTCACGTGCTCGGCCGCGAGGCCTCGCAGGTACGCCGGTACGATCACCGCGCTGATCGTGGGCAGCATCGTGGCCGGTATCTGCCCGGCGTGGGTGAGCCCGACCCACAGCTGCCCGAGGTCGAAGCCGAGCGCGTGGGGAGTGCGGAAGGGACAGGTCGATGACCATGAACTCGGCGCTGCCGTCCCCGGGCACGAGCAGGTTCTGCGGGCTGGCGTCCCCGTGCGGCAGGGCCTGCGGGTAGTTCCGCGGCGAACGTCTCGGCGATCTGCGGCGGCATCATGCTCAGCGCGGGCCAGTGCTTGAGATGGTGGAGCTGCTTGACGAACATCGACCAGCCGTCGCCGTGGATCCGCCACAGCCCGCCGGTGGCCGGTGACCCGGACGAGTAGGGCACGGGTGCGACCCGCACGTCGGCCGCGCCGACCGGCGTGCCGACGATGTCGCTCAGTGCCGCCGGGACGTCGCCGGGTGCGACGCCGAGCAGGCTCGGCAGGACGTCCAGGTTCGATGAAGTGCGCACCGCTGACACCCCCAGGTGGGCGAAGCCGTCAGGCCACTTTACGGCCGACCGGCGGGTACGCACCCAGAAAATACGGTCGCGCCGGGCGGCGGTGCCCCTTACGGTGGTCGTCATGTTCGCGCCCGGTCTGCAGCCGCCCGCGGGATTCCTCCCGCCGGTGGCTCCCGCGTGCGTTCTTCCCGGCGCCGATACCCGAGTCTGACCCTTCCCCATCAGCATCAGAACCCAGGGGGAGGGTGGCTCGGCCCTGCGCGGGTTCTGGCTTGTCTCTATCCGTTTCTCGCATCCAGTGAGGACATTCCCATGGCCAAGAGCCAGTTCGTCCGTACGAAGCCCCACCTGAACATCGGCACGATGGGGCACGTCGACCACGGCAAGACCACCCTGACCGCCGCCATCACCAAGGTTCTCGCGGACCGCGACCCGGCAACCAACCGGTACGTCGCGTTCGACGGGATCGACAAGGCCCCGGAGGAGCACGACCGCGGCATCACCATCAACATCGCCCACGTCGAGTATGAGACCGCCACTCGCCATTACGCCCACGTCGACATGCCCGGGCACGCCGACTACGTCAAGAACATGATCACGGGTGCGGCACAGGTGGACGGCGCAATCCTCGTCGTCTCCGCGCAGGACGGCGCCATGCCGCAGACCCGCGAGCACGTGCTGCTGGCCCAGCGGGTCGGCGTGCCGTACCTCGTCGTGGCGCTCAACAAGAGCGACGCGGTCGAGGACGAGGAACTGCTCGACCTCGTCGAGCTCGAGGTTCGCGAGCTGCTGGGGGAGTACGGCTTCCCGGGCGACGAGGTGCCGGTCGTGCGCGTGAGCGCCCTGAAGGCCCTCGAGAACGACCCGCGATGGGTACGGTCCGTCGTGGACCTACTTGACGCGGTCGACGCGTACGTGCCGATCCCGCCGCGCGAGCTGGGCGAGCCGTTCCTGATGCCGATCGAGAACGTACTCACCATCAGCGGCCGCGGCACGGTCGTGACCGGCAAGGTGGAGCGCGGCACGCTGCGCGTCGGTGAGCCGGTCGAGGTCGTCGGCCTCGGCCCCACCATCACCACGGTGGCGACGGGGCTCGAGATGTTCGGCAAGTCCCTGCCGTCCGCGGAGGCGGGCGACAACGCGGCCGTCCTGCTCCGCGGCATCAAGCGCGACCAGGTGCAACGTGGCCAGGTCGTGGCGTTGCCGGGCAGCGTCACCCCGCACCGCAGCTTCCGAGCCCGGATGTACGCGCTGACGAAGGAGGAGGGCGGTCGGCACACGCCGTTCGTGGCGAACTACCGCCCGCAGTTCTTCTTCCGCACCACGGACGTGTCCGGCGCGATCGACCTCGGTGACCTGCCGATGGTCCTGCCGGGCGAGACGGTGGAACTGACCGTGCACCTCGGCAAGGAGGTGCCGATGGACGCCGGTCTCGGGTTCGCGGTCCGCGAGGGCGGCCGTACGGTCGCGGCGGGGACGGTGACCGAGCTGCTCGACTAGCACCAACCCCAGGGAGGACCGGCCGGCACGGGCGGTCCTCCCCGGGGCGGCGTGCATCCGACCGGTCTCCTGCCAGGGGCTGGTGCCACCTCGGCGCTGATGTCACCGTCGTCCGGGACCTCGTGTCGCGGAACATCATTCAGCTCCGCCGCCGGCCGGGGGCCGTCAGCGTCCGCCGAAGGCCGTGGCGATCATCAGCAGGTAGCCGGCCGCCGACAGCGGGACCGCGTACGCCAACGCCCCGGCGCGATCTCGCCAGGTTTTCCCGACCACCACGGTCACCAGGACGGCGAGTACGGCGAGGATGACCGCGTACTCGACGAGTTCCGCCGTCCGGTAGTTCGGATTGCCGAGTCGGCTCAGGTCGATGATCAGCTCGGCCAGCAGGACGGCGGCCGGCAGCGCGAGAGCCGGGAGCCGCCATCGGCCGGGCCTGCGTGCCGTCACCCCTGCGGCGCCGAAGACGATTCCGGCGACCCCCCCGAGCCCCATCCACACGAACGAGACCGTGTTCCAGGCATTCGACCAAGCGTCGTCCTGGATCAGCGCCGCCGCCACGTAGTAGCCGGGGACGGCCACCACCAGCATCACGACCGCACCGATGATGCTGCGCGGCATGGTCCACCGGTGGAGGTACGTGAACAGGAAAGCGGCCACCGCCCAGACAGCGATCGAATTGCCGAGCCCGCCTACCGGGGACGGCATGTACTTGATCCAGACGAAGTCAAGGAATCCCCAGAGGCAGCCCGCGATGGGTGCCGCCACGGCGACCCCGCGGTCGATCTTCATGGCTTGCGATCGTACGGACGCCGTACTTCCCGGGTATGGGACCGCAGACAGACTCTGGAGCGGTTGCACTCGGCCGAAAGGCACAGAGGCTCGTTTCGGTGCTCGATCAGCGTCGCACTATCACGTGACAGCGCGGCGCACAATGCATCTCACCCGCCATGGAAGATCAGCCAGCTTGAGTAGCATCCGATTACCGGCCACGCCGCACCCATGCCTCGAAGAGCGCGACCAATCCGCCCAGTGCAACGGCAAGGCTGCCGGCCGGGAGGTGGCTCGAGTAGACGAGTGCGACGCCAACTGCCAGGAAGGAGAGCAATGCCAGGAGATCCTGGTATCGGTCACCGCGGCAGGGCCGCTGGGCGTCACGTGGGCGTCGAACATTCTTTCGGCGACGAGTAGGCATGAGTCCATGTGCTCCTTCGGTGCGATCCCGTGAGCACCAGGAAAGCCTGAACTGAGTTCGGTGTGGTTCAGGACGAACAACGCCGACCAACTGCGATCAAGAAGGGCGCGAAGTGACCCGGCCTGCCCACGGACGACCGTCGATCGACCCCAAGCTGGAGCTCAAACGCCTTCTGCGCGAGGCGACCGAGCTGAGAGGATGGTCAAAGGCGGATCTGGCCAAGAGGTCCGGGCTGAACCGCAACGTCGTGGGGGCCGCCCTCGACGACGACAAGGGCGTCCCGAGCACCGCGACCCTGGGCAGCCTCTGCCGTGTCCTGTCGCCGGACCCGAGCGACCTGCTTGTGGCGCTGGTGAGGCTGCGGGAACAGGCCAGCGCCAAACCACGTCCTGCCGCGGGTCATCTCGACACCGATCTTCCGGTGCCGGCGTGGCCGGTAACCGCCTGGAGCCCCTACATGCTCGGCGTTCACCAGGCGGTGTCGGCCGGCGTCGAGGGAAGCAGTGAACTCACCGCGTTCGTACCTCGGCAACATGATCACCGGATGAGCAAGGTGCTGCGCAACGCCGTGCAGCAGCAACGGCATGCATTGGTGATCCTGGTCGGGGGGTCGTCGACCGGCAAGACCCGCAGCGCGATGGAGGCGGTGCGCACCGGCCTTCCCGACCGGCCCCTGGCCGCGCCGGTGGACACCGCGAGCCTCCTCGCGACGCTGCGAAAGTGGCCGGTCGAGCAGCCGGTCGTGCTGTGGCTCAACGAGATGCAGCGGTTTCTGCAGGGTACGGCCGGCGCCGAGGCTGCGCTGGAGCTGCGGCGGCGGCTGACCATGCCAGGCTGCACGGTGGTGCTCGGGACGCTGTGGCCCAGCTACTACGACCGGCTCCTCGCGATCACCGAGGAGGCATCCGAAGCCGATGTGAACGCCCGCGAACTCCTCAACAGTGCCGAGATCGTCCTCGTACCGGAAACCTTCCAGGATCCGGTCGAGTGGAAAGCGCTGAGAGAAGCCGCCCGGCACGACACGCGGCTGGCCATGGCGGTGCAGGCGACAGACGGCCGGGTGATCCAGGCGCTCTCCGGTGGCCCCGCTCTGGTCGACCGGTACGAGCGCGTTCTGGACCCCCATTGCCGGGCGATCGTCAGCGCCGCGATGGATGCCCACTGGCTCGACGTCACCGGGCAGCTTCCTGCCCCGTACCTGGAAGTCGCTGCCGCCGCCTACCTCACGGCACGCCAGCGCGTAGCCGAGAAGACCTGGTTCGTCGAGAGCATCCATCAGGCGACCGCCGAGGTGAACGGGGTCGCCGCGCTGACTCCGACCCGCGCTGCTCCCGGCATCGGACCTGCCGACGGGTACATACTCGCCGACTACCTCGCCCAGCATGGACGTGCCGTACGCGCCGGCGGCCCCGTGCCGGCCGAGGTTTCGCAGGCGTTGATCGACCATGTCGTGGCCCCGGCAGACCGCTGGGACCTGGCCCGCAAAGCCGAGAGACAAGGCTCCTTCCGGTTCGCCGAGCAACTGCTGCTCGCCGAGGCGCAAACCACCAGCGACGGCGGAGTCCTGTACGACCTCGGCAAACTGCAGGAGAGAAGAGGTGACCTCGTCGGCGCCGAGAAGTGGCTTCGTGCGGCCCATGAAGCCGGCACCCTGCTCGCAAGGACGGACCTGATCGGGCTCCTGGAACGTTCGGGCCGGCTGGAGGACGGGCTCGATCTGCTGCGCTCGGATGCCGCGGACGGTGACCGCTCGGCCACGTTGGAGCTTGGCGGTGTGCTGCGGCACCAGGGACGCATCGACGAGGCCGAGCGGTTGCTCCGCGCGTTGGTCGACCACGGCAACCTGGCGCTGGCTCACCCGCCGAGCATCGACCTGGTCTGGACCGGCGCGATGTACGAGCTGGCCTTGCTGCTGGAGCGGACCGGTCGTGCCGATGAGGCGGACAGCATGCTTCGGACGGCGGCACGCGAAGGCAGCAGCGATGCCGTCCGATTGCTGGACGAACGCCATCCCGAGTCGGCCGCACAACGGTTGAAGGACAACCTGCTGGCTGCCGCTGAAGCCGGTGACCGGAATGCCATGCGTAGCCTCCAGTGGGGGCTGGCGGAAGCCGGCGACAAAGAGGGAGCCGCCTACTGGTTGCGGCGCGGCGCGGCGGCGGGAGACCTGGAGGCCATGGTCTGGCTGGCTCAGGACCTACGCCGGGAACGCCGCTTTCCCGAGGCCAGGGAGTGGCTCCGGCGAAGCGTCGAGAGTTGGGGTCACCCGTACCCCCGATGCATGGTCTCACTCCTGGAATCACCGCCGCGGCCACCCGACTGGCGCATCGAGTCCCACTGTTCCTCGACCGCCACTCATGCGCTCGAGGAACTGGGCGAGATCATGGAGGAGGAAGGAGACCTCGACGAAGCCGAGCGGCTCTGGGATGCGATGGACAAGTTCGGTTCCCGGGGCGTGCTGAAGCGCCGTTGCCTCCTGCTGGCCCGACGCGGTGAACAGGGGAAAGCCGAGCAGCTCCTCCGGGACCGCATCGAGGACGGCGGCACCGGTGACTTCCACAGGTTGGCCGACTTCCTCATCGCACGAGGTCGTCCGGCCGAGGCCGAAGCGCCCCTGAGAGAAGCAGCGCACAAAGGCAACGGGCATGCCCTCACACGTCTGATCGACCTGCTGTACTCGCTCGGGCGAGGAGATGAGGGCGATGAATTGAAGAGGCATGGCCTCTGACGGGGCGGTGGAGCGGTAGCCGGCAATGTCGGATGAGGCACTGGGAGATCGCCACAGAGCCGCAACGGCTCCGACTGGGTGCGCGCCAGATGTGAGACCTCCACGGTGCCGGGCGCTCGCACGGGGTATCGGGGAGGCTCGATGATGGAGGGATGCCGTCATCCGCGCGTACGCCTCGCCACGCTGTCGTCATCGGTGGCAGCCTTGCCGGACTTTGTGCCGCCCGTGTCCTTGCCGACCACGCCGGCCGGCGCGGCGGTCAGCGCGGTCCGGTCCGCCACGGGGGGTAGCGGCTCGGTCGACGGTCCGGTCAGCCGCCAGCCGGTGCTGTCGCGCCGGCCGAGGCCGTGACGGTCACCGGGCCGCCGGAGAGTGCCACCGAGCTCGGTTTCAGGCAGGTGATGCCGGCGGCGTACCGGCCGGGCGCCTTCACCGGCGCGGCGGCGACGCCGCCGCGGGACAGCGCCACCACGGGCCGGGTGCCGGGTGTGCCGGCCGGCGTGAGCACCCGCAGCGTCGACGCGTTCACCCAGGTGACGCTCCCGGGCGGCCGTTGACGGCCACCGTGATCCCGGCCGCCCGGGAGGCGGCCTGGTCGGCGCCGAAGCCGCTGCCGGTCAGCGTCAGGGTGTTTCGCCGCCGCGATTGCGCAGCTCCGCCGCGGACGCCACCGTGGACGGCGGCAGGCAGCCGGAGCGGACCTGCCGTTGACGACGACGTTGCCGGTGACCGTCAGGTCCGACAGCGGCCCGTCGTCCACGTCGATGCCGGTGTAGGCGCTGCCCGTGCCGGTGCTCGAGTTGCCGGTGACGGCGACCCGAGAGGCGTACACCAAGATCCCGGCGAACACGTCGGCGGTGTCCAGCGAGCGCGGCCGCACCACGTACGGGTCGTTGTGGAGGAACCCGTTGGTGATCTTGTTGGAGAGCACCCGCACCCCGGGCACCGTCCGGCGGCACGGCGACTTGAGGATTACCACCGGACCGTTCGCGCCGGACACCCGTCATGGACCGGTGGGGCGGTAGACGTGCAGGTCGCCGTGGGGTGCCAGGGCCGCGGGGAGGTCGATGCCCTGGCCGCGCAGGGTGGCGTCGAGGAATGCGGCGCAGGTTTGCGTCGTCATCCGCACGCTCCCGGTCCGGCCGAGGGAGCCGGCCACCGCAGGCACGGGCGGCAGATACAGCGGGGCATCCGTGAAGGTCAGGTGCGCGCTACCGGGCACGGTCAGCCGGTAGTTGGTCGCCGTGGCGGGCTCGAGTGCCGCCGTGAGGCGGGCCACGTACCGGGTGTCCTCCGGACGGTCGATCGCGTGGGTGAGCGCGAGCACCGGTTGGCGCACCGGGCCCTGGTCCGGGCCGATCCCGCCGTCCAGGTTGATGACGGCGGTGAAGCGGTCGTCCCGTGCGGCGGCCCGGAGAGCGGCGGCTCCGCCGATGGAGTGACCGGTCGCCGCGGCCCGGGCGGTGTCGAGCCGTCCGGCGAGCGGGTGGCCGAGTTCGCCGCGGTCGAGGCGGCCGAGCTGGGTCAGCACGAAGCCGAGGTCTGCCGCCCGCACGGCCGTCCACCCGGCGGCGCGCTTGTCGTCCTCCTCCGGGTCGCCGCTGGCGGCGACGGCGGTTTCGACGGTACGGCCGTCGGCGAACACCACCGCAGCGGAGTCGTAGGGATGGTCGACGCCCGCGACGACGTACCCTCGGCTCGCCAGGTCCTCGGCCCATGCGGTGTTCTGGCTACGGACACCGCCGAGCCCGGGGGAGAACAGGACGACCGGGAACCGGCCGTCTGCCGGAGTGGCACCGGGCACCGCATGGGTGTGGGCGCGGGGCGGCCCGGACAGCAGGAGCGCGGGCACGCCGAGGTAGTCGGCCGCGCCTGCGGCGACGGCTTCCGCCTCCGCGCGGGTCCGGCCGAGATAGCGTGCTCGCGGCACGTCGTGGGCCGCAGGCTGCGCCGGGTACCAGAGCTGCACCACCACGGTCCGGCGGTCCCCGGCGTCCGGCGTGCCCGGCTCGTCGCGTCCGGCGTCGGTCCACTGCACCACGGCGGTCCCGACCCCGGACGGCCCGGACGGCTTCGGGAAGCTGGGCACCGGCAGCGCCCAGGCCGCCACCGAGCCGGCGGCGACCAGACCGAGACACACCAACGTGCCCGGAACAGCCAGCCACCACCGTACGCGTCGCCGCAGCAACCGTGCGATGCCGGCGCCGGCGAGGAGGAGCGCGTCGCCGGCGAGTACCAGCATCAACTGCCATCGCATTCCCGCAAGGGCCGTGGCGGCGCCGGCCACCACGAGAGCTGCGGCGATGACCGCGGTCCGGCGGCGGGCGGCGGGCGGCAGCCAGCGGGCCAGGACGAGGGCTGACGACCCGAGGATGACGAGGAGTTCCCGTACGGTCAACCGGAGGCCGGGGATCATGTCCGTCACCCGGAGATCGTCCGGCACGCGCACTGAGAAGACGCTGAGATCGCCGGGTCACGCACGCGGTGGCCGCGACGTGACCCGGCGCGGGGCTAGCGGGCCGGCACGCTCCAGTGCAGCGTCAACTCCTGGCAACGGTTGCCGCCGTCGGCGGGCGGCGCCCACGCACCGATGGTGTAGGAACTTTCGCCATCGGACGATTCGACGTAGCAGATCATGTTCAGTGGCCACTGCGTCTGCTGGATCATGTAGGCGTCCATTGCGGTCGGATGCTGGCTGATCCGCAGGGACCGCTCGGCCGGAGGACCGATCCGGTGCCAGTCCGGGTGCAGATGGATGGAGCCGAGCACCTCCAGCCCGTCCGCCTCGGCTTCCCGGTGGACCCGCAACTGATCCACGGCGTGACACCAGAAGCCGCGGCGCTCGTTGCCGTAGGCCTCGCCGAAGCACGGCACGATGGTCGACTCGTACTCGCCGATCGCCGCCCGGTCGGTGCCGCGGACGTTGCGGGCCAGCACCGCGCGTTCCACCACCATGCGGTCCGGCTCCAACCGGCCGACCAGCAACGCGAAGCAGCCCGGAGGCTCCGCGGGCGTGCAGGACCGGTACGCCTCCAGCGCCGCGTCGAGGAACGGGCGCAGCACCGCCGGGTCCGCCACGACCATCCGGGACCCTGCGGCGGCCGGCGTCGAGGCACGGTCCTGCGCCGCCTGGGCGATCAGCAGCCGGGCCAGCGCATCCTCCGCGGCCGTGACTCGTTCCCCGGTCCACGGGTAGAAGCCGGCGCCGGTCTTCACGCCCAGCCGGCCTTGCTGGAGCCGCTCCTCGATGGGGGCCGGCACCGGCCGTCCCAGGGCGCGCAGCGTGGCGGCGACGGTGTCCAGCCCGGCGAAGTCCAGCCGGTCGAACACCCCGGTGGCGCCGAAGCGCCGGCCGATGCCCTGGGTGAGGACCCGGTCGACGGTCTCCGGCGTGGCCAGCCCCTCGTCGACGATGCGCAGCGCCTCGCCGATGAGCGCGGTCTGCAACCGGGGGCCGACGGCGCCCGCCGCGTGCCGGTCGAACGTCACCGGCCGCTTGCCCGCGCCACCGAGCAGGCGGGTGGCCACCTCGACGGCGGCCTCGTCGGTCTGCTCGCCGCTCACCACGTCGACCAGGGGAACCAGCGGGGCCGGCAGGTAGAACCGGGTGCCGAGCACTCGCTCGGCGTGCTTGCAGTCCTGCGCGAGCACGTCCACCGGTATCGCGGTGGAGGCACTCGCCACGATCACGTCCGGGGCGACGATGTCGTCGATGGCGGCATGCACCTGCTGCTTGACGGCCACGTCCTCGGCGACCGCCTCCACGACGTAGTCGGCGGCGGCCAGCTCCGTCAGCTCCGTGGTGGTGCGGATCCGGCCCAACACTGTGGACATCCGGCCGGCGTCCGGTGATCCGCCCCGGACCAACTGGCGGGCGAGCCCGCCCAACCGATCCTCGGTGGCGGCACAGCCCTGCGGGCTGCGCTGCACCACCACGACGTCGTGTCCGGCGAGAGCGTAGGTCAGGGCGATGCCGCTGCCCATGATCCCTCCGCCGACCACTCCTACGGTCCGTACCGGATAGCGGTACGCGAGCTGCATGACGTCCCTCTCTGGTCCGCGTGCCCACCCCTGCCGTCGGCGCGCTTGTGGCGCCGCCGCCGGCACAGGCGAGGATGTTCGATCAACATCGCCACCACGGTAGAGAACCGACGCATCTAGACCGTCGGCTAAGAAGGACGACAGAGGCCCGCCGGCGGGATCAACCGCCCGCCACGACTTTGATGACCGCGTCACCGGTCACGTTCGCGCCACCCCCTCGACGGGTGTGGCTCACGGTGTAGTTGCCGGGCGCGGCATCTCGCGGAATCAGAATCTTGCTGACCGGAGGGGCGCCCGGCGAGCCGGACACCTTGACCGGCTGGGCGGGGATCCTCACGCCCATCGATGCGCCGCTCGCGGTGTCGGCGCCGACCGGGCCCACCATCAGCGCCGTCAGTTCCATCGTCTCCGTGCCGGGCTGCCCTTCCTTCTCTTCGGGCACCCAGTGCAGAGTCAGTGTTTCTCCGGGCTTGTATTCCTTGTCAAGATCCTCCTGCTTGCAGCACGTATAGACGACGACCTTGTCAGAAGAGGAATCGTCGCCACATGCCGCCACCGTGAGCGGACTCAAGAGCCACAAGCCGACCGCCAGATAACCGAGCCTCATCCTTCAAGTCTGGAGTGCGGAGTGCCGGCATAACGGCAGATTCGGCCTTAATCACGCGGACCGGCCCGCCGGTCGAGCGCGGACATTGCGTTTGACGCGGGTGTACTCCAGCAACCCCTGCAACGCGAGGTCGCTGCCGTACCCGGAGTCGCCGGTGCCGCCGTGCGGCATCTCGGAGACCGTCGTGCCGTGCGTGTTCACCCACACGATGCCGGCGTCGAGGTCGCGCATCGCCCGCATGGCCCGGCCGTGGTCGCGGGTCCACACGCTGGCGGCGAGGCCGTACGGCGTGCCGTTGGCCAGCCGCAGGGCCTCCACCTCGGTGCCGAAGCGCTGCACGGTGACGACCGGCCCGAACGTCTCGCGCCGCACGATGTCGTCCTGTTGCCGCACGCCGGCGACGACCGTCGGCTGGTGGTGGAACCCGGGTCCGTCCGGTGTGCCGCCGCCGCACACCACCGAGGCGTGTGCGGGCAGGGCGGCCAGCGCCGCCCGTACCCCGGCAAGCGGGTGGGCGTTGTTGAGCGGGCCGTAGTGGACGTCCTGGCGCAGCGCCGCGGCCGCCGAGGCGAATGCCGCGACGAACGCGTCGTGGACCCGGTCGTGCACCAGCAGCCGGGACGGCGCGGTGCAGTCCTGGCCCGCGTTGTAGTACGCGATGGGGGCCAGCGTCTCGGCGACCCGGTCGACGTCGGTGTCGTCCCACACCACGACCGGGGCGTTGCCGCCCAGCTCGAGGTGGACCCAGCGAGGCCTCCGGCCGGGTCATCGACCGCTGCGTCCAGATCTTCGGCGGCCGTGGGTACGACCGCTCGCTGGTCAAGCGCGGCATGGACTGCCTGCGGCTGCCGCAGGCCTGAACCGGGGCCGAGAGCCCGAGCGCGGCGGGGATTTCTGGCGGAACCACCGGCTCGCCTCACCGGCGAGGTCTGAGAGTCCGCAGGGTGGGTATCAGCGGACAGTGCTGCCTCTCGCCCTGTCCGCTCCGCGATCACGCCGTGGATGGGTGAGCCGCTGGTCGACCGTGGCCGGCGTACGGACACACGCGCGGTTGCGGACCGCTCCCGTGCCGGCCCTGCCCGTGGTGATGCTGCACGGCCTCGCGGTGTCCCACCGGTACCTCATGCCGACGGCGGACGCGCTCGCCGACCGCCACCCGGTGCTGCTCCCGGACCTGCCCGGCTTCGGGCTCAGCGCGAAGCCGCCGGTCGCGTACGACGTGCCGCGCCACGCCGCCTTCGTCGCCGCCTGGCTGGACGCGCACCGGCTCACCCGGGTGGCCGTCCTCGGGCACTCGTTCGGCGCGGAGGTTGCGGCCGCCGTCGCGTGCCTGCGGCCGGATGCGGTGGCCGCGCTCGTGCTGGCGAGCCCGACGACCGATCCCGCCGCGCGCAGCCGGCGCGCCCTCATCGGCCGGTGGTTCGCCGATCTGCCCGTCGAGGACCCGCGGCAGGCCGCCATTCTGGCCCGCGACGTGTGGGACGCGCGGCCGTGGCGGATCTGGGCGACCATCGGGCACTCGGTCCGCAACCGCGTCGAGGAGGATCTGCGCCGGGTGCAGGCGCCGACGCTGGTGCTCGGCGGCGACCGGGATCCGGTTGCCCCGCTGCAGTGGCGTACCCGGGTCGCCACACTCACCGGCGGCGCCTCGGTGACCCTGCCGGGGGCCGCGCACAACGCGCTCACCACCGCCGGCGCCGCGGCCGCGGACGCGATCGCCGCTCATCTCGCCATTCTCACGTGTGCCTCCGGCACAACCGGGTAGACGGGTTACCCCGTTCCGCTCCTGCCTTTCCCTTTTCCTTTTCCTCCCTTGTGCGTCCGGTCGTTCTCGTCCTCGTCGTATTTCTGCCCGTCGTCCTTGCCGCCCTGGTCGTCTTTTCCTTCCTTCTCGCGGGCGACTGTCCGGGTCGGACGCACGGATTGGTCGGCCGCCGACAGGACTGTCTCGCACGGGGTGCCGTTGAGCCGGAATTCTGCGGGTAGGGCGGTGGCCTTCCGGTAGGTACCGTCGAGGCGGGTGGAGGCGGACGCCCGGGCCGGCAGGTCGCCGCCCTGTGCCTGCACCGTGCGACCCACCTGCCGCCAGTCGGCGTTCCAACCGTGGATCAGGTCCTGCTCGGCGGGGAAGGTGAAGGTCAGCCGCCAGTCCCGGATCGGCGCGGTGCCGGTATTGGCGACCGTGACGGCAGCCGAGAATCGACCGTCGACCGCCTGCCGCACGGCGTAGCGCACTTCGCAGCGGGGACTCGGCTGTGGGGGAGCGGCTGCCGCCGCTGGGGGAGCCGCCAGCGGAGAGACCTGTGCGGTGCCTGTCCCGTCGCCGAGCCAGGCGACGCCGGCCGCGGCGGAGACGACCACCGCCGCCGCGGTCGACAATCCCAGCACCGTACGCCGGCGGTGAGGCCGAGATGCCAGAGTCTTCGTCGGGCGGCCGACGGTGGCCGTACG
This sequence comes from Couchioplanes caeruleus, assembly GCF_003751945.1. NCBI lineage: Bacteria > Bacillati > Actinomycetota > Actinomycetes > Micromonosporales > Micromonosporaceae > Couchioplanes > Couchioplanes caeruleus. The sequence continues at coordinate 7,573,292 of NZ_RJKL01000001.1, forward strand.
GTCCAGGGCCGCGCGGAAGGCCGCCGCGGAACCGGGCCAGGCCGGCGTCGCAGCGACAGTGCCCGCCGCACGGGCGAGGATGCGGGCCGCCTCGGCCGCGTCAGGCCGGTCGCCGGGGCGTTTGTGCAGGCAGCGCCGGCAGAGTTGCACCACCTCGGGCGGGAGCTGCGCGATCGGCGGCAGCGGTGCCGGTTCGTCGTAGCGGTGCGCCGCGAGCATTTCCCCGGTGGTGGCCGCGGGCCAGGGAAGATGCCCGGTCAGTGCCCGGTACAGCAGCAGGCCGAGGGCGTACACATCCGCGGCGGGGCTGACCGGGGTGCCGTCGATCCGTTCCGGCGCGAGGTATGCCGGCGTGCCCAGCACCTGGCCGTCGGAGCCGTCCGAATCCCCGGCCGAGGCCGAGATGCCGAAGTCGACGAGCTTGACGTCGGCGTCGATGACCAGCACGTTGCCGGGCTTGACGTCGCGGTGCACGACACCGCGCGCATGCGCCGCGGTCAGCGCCGCGGCGACCTGGGCGCAGATCGCCACGGCCCGGGGCCACGGCAGGCCACCGTCGGTGATCAGTTGCGCCAGCGAGGGGCCGTCGACCAGCTCCATCACCACGTACGGCCGGGCCGGCCCGGCCGCCTCGTCCTGCCCGTAGTCGTAGACGTCGACGATGTTGGGGTGATGCAGCGCCGCCACGGCACGGGCTTCCCGGTGCACCTGATGCACGAACTGAGGGTCGGCCGCCGTGTTCGGTGCCAGCATCTTGACCGCCACGTCGCGGCCCAGGACTTCGTCGTGAGCGCACCACACCACCGACATGCCCCCGGCACCCACCTGCCGGCGCAGTCGATAGCGCCCCGCCAGCAGTCGCCCCGCCCTCATGGTGAGTGTCGATGCCCGCATGCCGACCTCTCCAAACGACCGACCAGGGCAAACACCGACCGTCATGGGGCCGTTCGCCGGTACGGACCGCGTCCGGGCGGCTGTGCCGAGTCAGCGTAGCCCGGCGAACAGGTCGTCCTCGGGCAGCGACGCGCCGGTCCGGTCGTGCACCCGCAGGAACGTCTCGGTGCCCATCAGCTCGGTGAACCGCTCCTTGCCCATGCGCAGGAACATGAGGTTCTCGCTCTGGCTGGCGTGCGCGGCCAGCGCGTCGTACTTCTGAGCGCCGTACGCCCGGGTGTCCACCCAGGTGCTGATCTCCTCGTCGGGCAGGCCGAGCTGCGGGGGAGCGTCGTCCTCGGCGATCCGGGCCTCCTCCCAGTCGACGCCGAGCTCGCGCAGCACCTTGCCGAGCTCGGCCATCGCCGAGTGCGGTGCGGTCGTCCAGTACACCTTGGCGGGGATGCCGGTCAGGGCGACCGCCGCCATGGTGATGCGGTGCGCCTGGATGTGGTCCGGGTGCCCGTAGAAACCGTTCTCGTCGTAGGTGACGACGACGTCCGGCTCGTAGCGCCGGATCAGCTCGGCGAGCCGCTCGGCCCCCTCGTCGACGGGGGTGCTCCAGAAGGAGCCGGGCGCGTCGTTGGTGGGCCAGCCCATCATCCCGGAGTCGGCGTACTCGAGCAGTTCCAGGTGGGTGAGCTTCAGGGCGGCACGGCTGGCCTGGAGCTCCGCTCGGCGCAGTGCCGCCACCGCCAGGGGGTCGTGTCCCGGGTCGCCGGGCTTGACCCCGCCCGGTCCGTCGCCGCAACGGCCGTCGGTGCAGGTGACGAGGACCGTCGTGATTCCCTCCGCCGCGTAGCGGGCGAGGACGCCGCCGCCGCTGGTGGCCTCGTCGTCGGGATGCGCGTGCACCGCCATCAGGGTCAGGGAGCGCTCAGTCATGACGCCACCCTACGGCCGCGGTCCGCCATCTTTGACGAAGGTCATTCCGATGCGCGGCCGGGATCCGACAAACAATGACGTGAATGCGACGGTAATAGCGATATTAATTTCCGGTCACGTCCAATTCGTCATCAGGAATTGCCATTTTCGGGAGTTGACGCTCCGGCTCCGCGGATTTACGGTATACATGACTGCATCGAGTGGCTTGCGCCTGCGGCGTGGGCTGATTCTGATTATCGACCGACAATTCGGGGTCAGTGAGCAAACGGTAAATGTCTCCGTCGTCGGCGATCGCCGACATTCCACACGGAAGGTGGACCATGCGCATGACATCACAGCGTCGCTTCGGTGCCACGCTCGTCGCCGCGGTGGCGGGCATCGTGCTCGTGACCGGAGCGCCGGCCGGGGCCGCGGCGGCTGTCCCGGCGGCCGCGTCCCTGGCCGTACAGGTAGCCACCGACGGGCAGCTCCGAGCGCGCGGTGCCGCGGTCACGATGCCCATCGAGGTCGCTTGCAGCGAGGGCGCCGCCACGAGCTGGCTGTCGATCGAGGTCATCCAGCGGGCGCACGGTGGCGAGGTCGCCCGAGCGTACGGGTACATGGAGAGGCTGCCATGTGACGGCACGATGCACACCGTGGAACTGACCGCGACCGCTCAGACGCTGGCTTTCCACGCCGGGGAGGCGTACGTCACCGCGGTCGGTTCCGTCTGTGCCGCGGACGCATGCGTGAATGTCCAGAAGGCGGGTGAGGTGCAGCTCCGGCGGTGATCGCCGAGACCGGCCCCGGCCCGCGGTTCCGGCGGGCCGGGGCCGTCGCGCCTGCGGCGGAGCCGTCGCGGGTCGGCGGCGTGTCACGGTCAGCGGATCGCCAAGGCCTGGCGCTTGATGTACTCGAACTCCTCGACGGAGATCCGCCCCTCGTCGTGGAGTCGGGCCGCGGTGGCGATCTCGTCGGCGGGGCGGTGCGCCGGGCCGACGCTCCCGGTCGCCGGGGCGTGCGGAAGCGACGCGCCGTCCCGCGGCATGGCGGCGTGCGTGACCAGGTAGATAAGCGCTCCGAGCAGTGGCAGGACCACGATGAGCGCGACCCAGGCGGCCTTCGCCCCACCCGGCATCCGTCGGCGGAACAGATCATTGAAGACGGCGATGAACGTCCAGATGATCCCGAACCAGAAGCACGCCAGGAACATCAGGTAGAACAACGAACCGAACGTCCAGTCCACAGCTTGCCTCCCGTTCGCCGAACCGGTGCGTGGCCATCCTGGACGTCCAAGGCCGGCGGCGGCATCATCCCGGGCGCATGAGTCGCGGAAGGATCAACGCTCGACGCCCGGAGGCTCGCCGCGCGGGCGCGCGATCTCGGAGGTGCCGTAGATGCTGCGGAGCCAGATCGTCGCCAGGGCGTCGACGCGCCGTCGGTCGTCGGGTGTCTCGGTCGGGCCGAGGCTTTCGAGCACCCGGTCGCTGAGCCCGAGCAGTAACGCGGCGAGGGTGCGGCTGTGCGGTCCGGCGGGGGCGTGCCCGGCCGACCGCTCGCTGTCGATGTACTGCGCCATCGGCGCCACGAAGGAGTCGAGGTAGCTGTCCCACATTTCGCGGATCGCGCCGCTGTGCCGACGGGCGTCGAGCATCGCGCGGTAGAGGTAGTGGTGCCGGCGCACCGACGCGGTGAGGTCGTACACCATCCGCTCGATCCGGCGCACCGCGGGCAGTGAGTCGTCGGCGAGGTGCGCGGCCGCGGCGACGCTGGCCACGTACACGTCGGCGCCGAGCGCCGCCATGCAGGCCGCCTTGTTGGCGAAATAGAAGTAGAACCCCGACCGGGTGACCCCGGCCCGGGTGGTGATGTCGGCGATCGTGATGGACTCCAGGTCGGACTCGTGCAGCAGCTCGTCCAGGGCGCGCAACAGGGCCTCCCGGCGCTGGTCGCCTCGTGTCGTCCCGGACTCCCAGGCGGGGGAGGCGTCGCGGCGGGCCCGCACGGTGCCCTCCGCCGATGGTGGTGAGTCCATGAGCCTCCCGAGCCCTAGACAACCCGATGGCGAGACTCTATAAACGAATTTGACACGCGTCAATTGACGTCCCTCACTTCCTGCATGACGGAGTCGCCATGACCCACCTGCAGATCCGGAAGATCGATTTTCGCTTCGACGACACCACCCCGTTCCAGTGGCTGCCGAGCCATCCGAAGTTCGGGCTGATGGCCAATGCGATCAGCATCATGGCGATCGCCTTCGAGAAGTTCATCGTCACCAACACGCGGGCCGCGATCCCGCTGATCGACGACCCGGCCGCGGCCGAGGAGGCGGAGGCCTTCCTGCGCCAGGAGGCGCAGCACGCGAAGAACCACCGTAAGCACGTGGCGTCCCTGGTCCGGCAGTACCCCGAGCTGCAGAAGACCGTCGACGCGGCGGTCGCTTCCTTCGACCGGCTGGTGGAGACCACGTCGCTGGCGTACCGGCTGGCGTACACCGCGGACCTCGAGTCGACCTTCACGCCGATCTTCAAGGTGATGCTCGACCACGAGGACGTCCTGTTCCGCCCCGGTGACGAACGCGTCGCCTCGCTGTTCCTCTGGCACTTCGTCGAGGAGGTCGAGCACCGCAGCTCGGCGCTGATCGTGTGCGATGCCGTCGTGCGCAACCGCTACTACCGTACGCGCGTCGCCCGCTCCGTGTTCCGGCACGTCATGCAGCTCTACCGCGACATTCTCGCCGGCTTCGAGGAACACGTGCCGGAGGCGGACCGGCGGGCGGAGTACCGCAACGTCTCCCCGGACGGCGTGCGCCGGGAGGAACTGCTCGCCCGGTTGCCGCTGCGGACGTCGTGGCGGACCCGCCTCGGGATGTTCCCGCCCGCTACCTTCGCCCCGGCCTCGAACCGGGAGATGCTCATCCTGGTCTACCGGCTGCTGTTGTCACAGGTGCCGCACCACCGCCCGGCCCGCGAGCCGTTGCCGCGCTTTGCGGACATCTGGTTCGAGCGGTACGCGGCCGGAGACGACGTGACCCGGTTCTACTCTGCGACCCGGCCCACGGGTGGCGCGCCATGAGCGGCTGCCCGCCCGGATTCGCCGAGACCGCCCGGACCCTCGGGGAGATCGACTGCGCGAACGCGCCACCTGTCGTCTCGGTCCGCCCTCCCACCTCGCTGGCGGACGGCACGATGCCGGTCGTCGAGGCGTTCATGGTGGTGGGTGCGGGCGTCGCGCTCGTCCACGCGGTGCTGTGGTGGCGTCGCCGCGGCGACCCGACGAACCTCGGACTCTGGTGCGCCACCCTGGTGTATCTGGTGGTGCTCGAGCCGCCGCTCTACTTTCCCCAGCGGTTCGGCCTCCAGGACCAGCTCGGCCTGATCTTCGTGCACAACGTGTTCTCGGTGCAGCTCCTGTACGACCGGTTGCCGCTGTACATCGTCGCCGTCTACCCGGCACTGACCTATGCGGCGTACGCGCTCGTCCAGCGGACCGGCCTGCTGGAGCGGCATTCGCCTGCCGCCGGCGCCGCCTGCGTGGCCGTGGTCTTCCACTGCTTCTACGAGATCTTCGACCAGCTCGGGCCGCAACTGCGCTGGTGGGCCTGGAACCCCGGGGCCCCCTCGAACTCGCCGTGGCTGGCGGCCGTCCCGGTCAGCAGCGTGGTGGTCTTCGCGGCGGCCTCGCCGTTCGGGATGGTGCTGCTGACCCGGCTGTTGCTGGCCCGGCGTCCTCGCCCGCCGGCGGCGGTGCTGCGGGTCGTCGGCGTCGGCGTGCTCACCCCGTTCGCCATGATGCTCTGCTCGGTGCCGTACGGCGTCCTGTCCCGGTGGCTCGGCCGATCCGATGCCGGACAGGCCGTGGCGCTCTGGGCGGTCCTCGCGGTGCTCGTCCTGGTAGCCGCGCTGACCGTGGGGCGCGACGTGCGGTCGAGCCGCGACTTCCGGCCGGACGACGGGTTCCTCGACCGCTATCCCGTCGTGGCCGGGGCTGCCTTCCTCCTCGTGTTCGCCGGCCTGTGGGCGGTCGCGTTGCCGGACTACCTGAACGCCACGGCGGGGCTCACCCCCGCCGGCACACCGATCGGCAGCCTCGGGTACGCGGCGGCGTGCGCACTCGTCGCCACGGGCGTCCTCGTGGCGGTCTCGCGCGCGGCGACGGTCACGACACGCGGCACGAGTTCGAGGAAGTCGCGGACGGATCGCTCTCCGAGGTGACGGTGACCGCCACCTTCGTCGTCCGCCGGGTGCTTCCGTCGCGCTTGACGTAGACCTCCACCGGCGCGGTACGCCCGGCCGCCACGGCGGTGACCGCACGCGGCAGCCAGACCGTCCATCCGGCACCGGTCGAGGCGGAGATCCGGTAGACGTCGGAGCCGGCGATCCCGGGGTCGCCCGCCGCCGTGGGGGCGCTGCCGGTGTTGCGCACCGGAAGCCGGCAGCGCGCCCAGCCGGAGGGCGCCACGGCGCCGGCGCCCGGGCCGAGCGTCACGCCGCGGGTCTGTGGGCCGGCGCCGTCGAGGGACCGGACCGCGACCGTGTACGAGAGCACGCCGGCCCGGTCCCGGTGCCGCTCCAGCGCGTAGAAGTGCAGCCGGTTCGCCGTGTCGGCGTACTCGTAGCGGCTACCGGAGTCCGTGCCGGCGTGGAACAGCGCGTCGGAGAGCTGCCGGTAGTCGCCGATGGTCATCTTCCGCGGCGTACCGTCGGGTGACACGAAGTCGACCTTGTCGATGTCCTGTGGGTTGGCGTCGACCGTCCAGATGTACGGCGCCCGGTCCGCGTCCTTGGTCTTGGCGAGCAGCACTCCCGAGTCGGGGGTGAACGAGTCGAAACCCATCCGGTCGACGATCTCGAGGGTGTAGTCGTCGTACCCGCCGCCGTCACAGTACGGGTCGGTGGCGGTGTCGCAGGCGGGGCTGTCGTCCCCGCCGTCCAGCGTCACGTTGATCCCGGTGAGCCCGCCCGGGCCGGGCCGCACCGCACGCGCCGTCACGCGCGCCACCACGACCCCGGACGAGGCGAGCGCGGCCCGGGACAGTCGCAGCACCGCGGCGTCGTCGACCATGCCGAGCTTCATCTTGTTGCGCAGCATGTGCTGGGCGCCCATGGACGACCCGGCCGTGCCGGGGATGAGCCACCGGCTGTGCGGCCCGCCGGGCCCGTTGAACGTACCCCGGCTGAGCATCTCCCAGGGACCGCTGTAGTCGCGGCGGGCGGGCACCGAGTACGGGTTGTTGTAGTTGTCGGCCACGCCGAGGATGTGGCTGAACTCGTGCGCATAGACGGACATGCCGGAGCTCTCGGCCTGCACCGAGCTGCCGCTGGTGGCATTGGGCCAGATGTTCGCCGACGCCTGCCACGAGGTCCAGTCGACGTACCGGGTCGCGTTCCAGTTCGCGAGCGCCTCGTCGGGCGGGCCGAACGCGTCGGTGACCTGCTCCTTGCCGGCGAACTTCATCTCGCCGAACTCCTGCCAGGACGACGACTCGTCCTGGCCGGCGGCGAGGAAGAAGACGAAGTCGTACCGGGCGGCGGTCTCCTCACCGACGTCGGCGATCCAGGCTGCCCGGGCATCGGTGCGCAGGTCCCGGCCGCAGGTGTCGCCCGCGGGACAGCCGAGGCCCTTCTGCCAGGAGTTCTCGATGCCGTACTCATGGCTGCGGTGCGGCATCTCGTACACGCCGAAGCTGCCGAGCTCGATACCGTAGCGCCCACCGGAGTCCTCCATCCAGTACTCGTGAATGGTGTGCCCCCGGTTGAGCGGGCCCGGCCGGTTGAGGAAGTCGCGATAGAACGCCGGCACGTCGCCGCGCGCGAGGTCGTGCACCGCGAAGGGATTGCCGTAGATGCTCGAGTTGGCGGGCTGTGTCACGACGAAGGGCTGGTTCGCGAAGTCGACGAGCACCAGCGCGCCGCGGAAGTTGCGCTCCGAGCCCGGCACCGAAGGATCCGCCCACGTCGTTCCCGGTATGGGCGCGTAGTCGTCCCAGGTCATCGTGTCCGGCAGCTCGTAGGTCTGCGGATCGATCGGGCGTGGCGCGCCGGGCGGGTGGATCGTGGCGGCCGGTTGGGCACGCTGCCATGGTTGCGTCTGCGGCCAGTGCCGCATCCGCCAGGGAGTCTCAGAGCCCGCGCTGGCGGGATCGGCGTGGGCCGGGGCCGCCGCCAAGGCGCCGGTCAGCACCAGCAGCACGACCGGAAGAGCCGCAGTCACACGCCGTTTGATGCTCATTGAGCGCTACCAGTCACCGGCCCATCCTGACATCTTCAGCGACATCCATCAATATACGCAGGTCCGCTTCCCGCCGCGCGTCCGGCGACAAGGCCTCCTGGTTGTGGAACTGGTTCCTGGACGGCTCCACTCCACCACCGGAGGCCTTCCCCCGTCTACGACTCGGGCCGAGTCGTCACAAACCCTCGACCCACTCTGCTATGACGTGACGACCGGCCGCCGTGACCACCGCAGCACCGTGACGCGGCGCCGCTCGTCACCAGGGAACGCAGTAGGTGATGCCGTCCTGGTCGACATTGAGGCAATAGTCGAAGCTGTCGACGTCGTAGTAGATGGGGTAATGACTGCCATACCTGATGTCGTCGTCGTCATCCCAGTAGAGGATTCTGTTGTTCACCCTGATCGCGGGCATGTCACCGTCGACTCGCTTGTCGGCGATGATCAGCTCTTTGTGGCCGTCGGAGTAGAAGTTGATTTTGTACTCGGCGCGATGATGGAGATCGTCCCAGCTTCGCATCTCGCTGTATCGGAGCGTTGCCGCGTGTGCGACTCCCGGCGTGACGGCCATGGTCGCCGACACTGCCAGGACGCCGGCCGCCAACCGGAAAACCGATCTCCTGAGGCGCGACGGCGCGGAGGAAGGGTCGCGCCGCGAACCGTCTACTTCGTTTTCCATGAGGCACATTCCTTCGTGAGGCTGTAGTCCGTCGATCGTGTCGATCCGGTCGGCGTCGCCGGGTCTGTGAGGCTCACGGAGCCGCCCACGCCGAGGCGAAGTTCTTCCACGCCAGGCGGAACTTGCGGACGCCGTAGGTGATGTCCCGTTCAAGGCAATTGCTCTCGCCCACGCCGAGTGAGTTGTACGTCTGGACGTCGCCGTTGCCGGGATCGATACGCGCGGAGACGTAGTAGCCGTCCGAGTAGTAGTCACAGACCCGCAGGCCGTAGTCGCCGTTCCCGTAGTTCGTCAACCAGACCGCGCCCAGGTAGTGCTCATCGTGGTCGGTGTAAAGCCCGATCCAGGTGTAGTCGCCGAGCCGTACCGGCTCGGGCGAATAGACGGCGAGCGCGGGGGACGCGACGGCCAGCGAGGCCAGCACGCCCACGGCGGCGGCCACGGCAGTCTTCCGAAGATTCTTGCGCACCAGAGGATCCTTTCTGTCCGGGTGCGTGTTCTGGCGGTCATCGTCGACCGGGCGGCTTCCTCGCCTCAATACGTATCTATCCGCCGCCTCCGCTATCTGTCCTGCTCAGACAGATAGCGTCGGGTGCCTCCGGCCCGGGCCCGCCGTCCTCGGACGGCTCAACCGGACCTTCGCGACAGGTAGTGACAGACCGATGATCCATGGCGATACTGGATCATCGTGACGGACCCCAAGCCGCCATGGTGGCGTGAGGTCGACGACGCGGTCGCGTTGTTGGTCTCGACGGTGAACACCGCAGCCGGACAAGCTGCCCGAGAAGGCTCCTATGTGGCCCCGCCGAACGCCCCGGCGCCTCGGCGCCGGCGAAGCCCGGCGTCGCTGCGGCACATCGCCGAGGTGATCCGGACCCACCGGTTGGCTCCGGGCGCCACGGTCGACAAGGATGCGGTCGCCCAGGTGCTCGCCGGCGATCACCGGATCGTCGTGGATCCGATTCCGGTCATCGCCGTCATGCACGCCTGCCGTCGGATCGCGGGGCGACCCTTCGAGGTGGCGGACGCCGCGCAGATCGCGGCGGCCTCGGCACGCATCACCGCTCTGATCGAAGCCGCGAAGGCCGCCGACGTCCGTGCGCCACGGCTACTGCCGGCACCACGGCCGCCCTCGGCGCTCGCGCGCGTGCTTCGCCCGAAGCCGGCGGAAGAAGATGCCGGGCGGGAGTTCGTGATCGACGCCAGGCCGCTGCGGGGGCGTGACGGATGGCCGACCCGGGCGGCGGCGATGGCGGTGGTCGCTGTGCTTGCCGCCGCGATCGGCGCACTGGTGACACTGCAGGTGGCACCGCAGTTCGCCACGTCGACCGAAGCCGAGCCGGTCGCGGACCGGCCGTGTGCGGAGGACACCGCCGGCGACGACCTCGTACGGCCCGAGGTGGTGGGACCGGACAGCGCCGCGCAGGTGATCGAGCCGTTCCTGGACTTCGACGAGATGAACGGTTCGGCCCGGTACAACCGCTACCGCGGCCGGACGTACTACTGGGGCCGGGCGGGCTCGGACGACAATGTGCCACAGGCCGGCGGGGCACGGATCCGCTGGCAGAAGGCCGGTGGGCCATGGCACGACTGTCCGGTGACACTGGCGGTCGACGAGCGTGACTACGTCCGAACGCCCGCGGTGGCGACCACCATCGGCGGGGAGGCGGTCCGGGTGCAGGTCTGTCTGTGGCGCCAGCAGCCGTACCGGCAGAACTGCACCATGATCCTGTCGTGACTGCCGCGGTCGAAACCGGTCGTCAGCGTACGAGCCGGTCGACGAACGCCGTGACGGCGTCGTCGGGGGAGAGGTCGGCGCCGATCGAGGTGGTCAGCAGGTCGAGCAGGAGGCCGTCCATGGCGTAGTGCAGCAGGGCGATCTCGGCCGCCCCGCCGGGCAGCCCGGTGGTCTCGTGGAACGCCACGTCGTCGCGGTAGTGGCGGCGCAGTGTTCCGCCGAGGATCTCGGCGAGTCCGGGCCGGCGGGCCGCCTCCAGGCGCAGCTCGATGAGGGCCCGGGTCAGCTCGGGCTGCGCCGTGGTGCGCTGCAGGATGTACCGGAGGTAGTCGACGAACAGCTCGCGGCCCGGTTCCCGGTCGGCGAGGTCGGCGAGCACCGCCTCGTCCGGCGTGAACCGTTCCATGATCCGCTCGCCCAGGGCGCCGAGCAGGGCGTCGCGGGAGCGGAAGTAGTTCGACGCCGTGCCGATCGGTACGGCCGCCTCGGCGTCGACCGCGCGGTGGGTGAGGCCGCGGGCCCCGGATTCGGCGAGGACGCGCAGCCCGGCGTCGGCCAGTAGTCGGCGGCGCTCCGGATTTCTTGCCACGGAAAAGACACTAGCACTGACCACTACACCTGATGTAGTTTCAACCACGACAACGATAGTGGTTGATGAGGAGTCAAGATGCGAAAGCTCGTGTACTACGTGGCCGCCTCCCTCGACGGGTTCATCGCCGCGCCGGACGGGAGCTGGGAGTTCTTCGGGCCGGTGGACCCCGACCTCGCGGCGTTCGTCAACGACCGGTTCCCGGAGACCATCCCGACCGCCCTGCGGGAGCAGTTCGGCGTCACCGCGCCCCACCAGGCCTTCGACACCGTGGTCATGGGACGCGGCACCTACGAGCCCGCGTTGGCGGTCGGTGTCACCAGCCCCTATGCCCATCTGCGCCAGTACGTGTTCTCCCGGACGCTGGACCCGGCGACCGACCCGGCGGTGACCGTCGTCGCCGACGACCCGGTGCCGTACCTGCGGGAGCTGAAGCAGCAGCCCGGCATGGACATCTGGCTGTGCGGTGGTGGCGCGTTCGCCGCCGCAGTCCGGTCGGAGATCGACGAGTTCGTGGTCAAGCTCAACCCGGTACTCGCCGGGGGAGGCGTCCCGCTCGTCGGCGGCCCGTTCGACCCGCAGCGGCTGACGCTTCTCGACGCGACCCCGGTCGGCGCGAACGGGATCGTGGTCCTGCGCTACCGCTCGGACCGTGACCGTACGTAGGCACCACGGTCAGCCGCGGTCCGGCGATTCGGCGAACACCCTGCTGCGGCGGACGTCCTCCTCCGTGATCAGCATCAGGTCGTCGCGGCTGACCTTGCCGGAGAGCGCGACGAGGCGGTTGGCCTGCCGGAGGCGGGCGCGCTCCAGGGCGTTGCGGACGCTGCGCGCGTTCGCGAAGCGCGGCATGGTGCGCCGGCGGTCGAGGTACTCCTGGAATGCCTCCCGGGCCGCATCGGTGAAGCGGTAGGCGTCCCGGGTGAGCATCAGTTCGGCGATCTCGGCCAGCTCGTCCGTGCCGTAGTCCTCGAACTGGATGTGGTGCGACACCCGCGAGCTCAGTCCGGGGTTCGACGAGAAGAACGTCTCCATCCGGTCCTCGTAGCCGGCGAAGATGACCACCAGCGAGTCGCGTGCGGACTCCATCTCCTGCAACAGGATCTCGATCGCTTCCTGCCCATAGTCGCGTTCATTGTCCGGGCGGTACAGGTAGTAGGCCTCGTCGATGAACAGTACGCCGCCGGCCGCCCTGGCCAGCGCCTCCTTGGTCTTCGGTGCGGTGTGCCCGATGAACTGGCCGACCAGGTCGTCGCGGGTGACCGGGTGCACCCGCGGCGCCCGCAGGTAGCCCAGCGCGTGCAGGATCTCGGCCATCCGCAGCGCGACGGTGGTCTTGCCGGTGCCCGGTCCGCCGGCGAAGCTCATGTGCAGCGATGGCCTGCTGGCGACGAGGCCGAACCGTGCGCGTGCCCGGTCCACCATCAGCAGCGCCGCGATCTCGCGGATGCGCCGCTTCACGCCGGCCAGCCCGACCAGCTCCGCGTCCACGGCGCCGAGCACGGCCCGTACCCGCGCGGCGGCCTCGTCCGCCTGCATGTCCACCTTGGCCTGGGCGTCGAGGATCGGCGCCGGCGGGGCCGCCGGTTCCCCGCCGCCGCTCGCGGGGGCGGCCCCCGGCCGGTACATCGAGAATCCGGAGTCGGCGGTGCTCACCGGGCGCCGTCACCGCCGCGGCCGTAGCGGGCGCCGCTCGGAGCCTCGGTGGCGTAGGAATGCACGCCGTACCGCTGCACGCGGTCGCTGCCCTCCGTGCGGTCCAGCCGGAAGCCGGGCTCCTCGGCCGGGCGTTGCACCACGAAGCTCATCGCGATGGTCTGGCGGCCGAGCTTCGCGTCGTACGCCAGCACCCGGACGTAGTGGCCGGGGAAGGTGGCGCGGCAGTCGTTGATCTCGCGGAGCACGCCGTCGGGTTCGGCGAGGTCGAACATCGGCAGACCCCACATCTCCCAGTACACGTTGCGGGGGTGCGGATCATCGGTGTACTCCACCGAGATCGGCCAGCCGTTCAGCAGCGCGTAGCGGACCTGCGCGGCGATCTCGTCGTCGGTCAGCTCCGGCAGGTAGGAAAACGATCCGTGTCGCAGGTACATGGCGGCTCCTAGACGCTTGCCGTCGCAACGGCGTCGGGGGCATCGGTGGCGGCGTAGTCGAAGGTCACGTCGCCCCAGGTGGCGAGCGCCACCTCCAGCGGCCGGTTGCGCTGCCCGGCGCTCCGGAGGATGTCCGGGCCCTCCTTGAGGAGGTTGCGCCCCTCGTTGCGGGCCTTGATGATCGCCTCGAGCGCGACCCGGTTGGCCTCGGCCCCGGCCGCGACACCGAGCGGGTGGCCGATGGTGCCGCCGCCGAACTGCAGGATGACGTCCTCGCCGAGCAGGTCGACAAGCTGGTGCATCTGCCCGGCGTGGATCCCGCCCGAGGCGACCGGCAGCACGCCGGGCATGCTCGCCCAGTCCTGGTCGAAGAAGATCCCGTTGCCGTGATTGGCCGGGACGTGCCCCAGGCGCAGTGTGTCGTAGAAGCCCTTGGTGGTGGCGGGATCGCCCTCGAGCTTGCCCACGATCGTGCCGGCGTGGACGTGGTCGACGCCGATCAGCCGCGACCACTTGGCGATCACCCGGAAGCTGACCCCGTGCGTCTTCTGCCGCGTGTAGGTGCTGTGGCCGGCGCGGTGCAGGTGCAGCAGCACGCTGTTGCGGCGGGCCCAGTGGGCCATCGACTGCATCGCCGAGTAGCCGACCGTCAGATCCATCATCACGACGACGCTGCCGAGCTCCTTGGCGAACTCCGCGCGCTCGTACATGTCCTCGACGGTCGCGGCGGTGATGTTGAGATAGTGGCCCTTGATCTCGCCGGTCTGCGCCATCGCCCGGTTCACCCCCTCCATCGCGTAGAGGAACCGGTCCCGCCACCGCATGAAGGGCTGGGAGTTGATGTTCTCGTCGTCCTTGGTGAAGTCCAGTCCGCCGCGGCAGGCCTCGTACACCACCCGGCCGTAGTTGCGCGCCGAGAGTCCCAGCTTCGGCTTGATGGTCGCACCCAGCAACGGACGGCCGAACTTGTTGAGGACCTCGCGCTCCGTCACGATGCCGTGGGCGGGACCCTGGAAGGTCTTCACGTACGCCACCGGGATGCGCATGTCCTCCAGGCGCAGAGCCTTCAGCGGCTTGAACCCGAAGACGTTGCCGATGATCGACGACGTGAGGTTGGCGATGGAGCCCTCCTCGAAGAGGTCGATGTCGTAGGCGACGTAGGCGAGATGTTCTCCGTCGCGGCCGGGCACGGGATCCACCCGGTAGCACTTGGCCTGGTAGTGCGTGTTCGCGGTGAGCCGGTCGGTCCACACCACGGTCCAGGTCGCCGTCGACGACTCGCCCGCCACCGCCGCCGCGGCCTCCACCGGCTCCACGCCCGGCTGCGGGGTCACCCGGAACACCGCCAGCACGTCGGTGTCCTTGGGGCGATAGTCGGCGTCGTAGTAGCCCATGCTGGCGTAGCTGTGCACGCCCGGGTCCCATCGGTCCGGCTCGGTCACGGGGCCTCCTCCTGATCCGGCCCGGGTTGCCGGGCTCGGTTACCACAATGGTCGGTCTCCCTTGAGCCGTCTAGCGAGTGTTCGCCATAGACACATGAGCAAATACTTGACTATGGTGGCGCCGTGACACCGGCCCGGCTGCAGACCTTCCTGGCGATCGTCGAGCACGGTTCGGCACGCGCCGCGGCGCAACGGCTGTCGGTGACCGAGTCGGCCGTGTCCGCGGCGCTGGCCGCCCTGCACCGCGAGGCCGGCGTCGTGCTGTTCGAGCGGCACGGTCGTGGCCTGCGCCTCACCGAGTCCGGCCGGATCTTCGCCGGCTACGCGCGGCGCATCCTCGGCCTGCTCGACGAGGGACTGTCCGCCGCCCGGCAGAGCGGCGACCCCGAGCGGGGCCGGGTCCGCCTCGGCGCCGTCACGACCGCCGGCGAATACCTCGTCCCGGGTCTGCTCGCCTCCTTTCGAGCCCGGTATCCGCAGGTGGAGGTGACCCTCGACGTCGGCGTACGCGATCGGATGTCCGCCCTGCTGGCCGACCACCGGCTCGACATCGTGATCGGAGGCCGGCCCAGCCGCGGTTCGAGCACCCGGGCCACCCGGCCGAACTCGCTGATCGTGGTGGCCGCCCCGGGCACGGTGCCGGAGCTGTCGGCCGTGACCTGGCTCCTGCGCGAACCCGGATCGGGCACCCGCGACACGGCCCTCGCGCTGCTCGACGCCCTGCAGGTGGCGCCGCCCACCCTGGCGCTGGGTTCGCACGGCGCCGTCGTGGCCTCGGCCGCCCTCGGTCTGGGCGTCACGCTGGTGTCGGCCGATGCCGTGACCGGCCACCTCCGGCAGGGAACGCTGCAACGCGTCCCGGTGCGGGGAACGCCGCTGCACCGCCCCTGGCACGCCGTCACCACCGCGGCCCCCACCGCCACCGCGACGCTGTTCCTCGAACACATCACCGACCGGGACAGTGTGGGTGAGCTGGCGTTCCGGCCGCGCCGCGGTCCGGCGCGCGACTGAGCGTCCGGCACACTCACCCCGGCGGCCCCCCGTGCGGGTGAGGCCCGCACGGCGTCATCCGGCCTACCGTCGCCTCCAACGCCGAGAGGGGGCCCGCCGTGCCGGAGGCGCACAAGACGCTGACCCGTTACACCATCGAGCAGGAGCACCGGCATCTCGACTCGACCGGTGACTTCTCCGGCCTGCTGAACGCGATCAGCACGGCAGTGAAGATCATCGCGAACCAGGTGAACAAGGGGGCCCTGGTCGGCGCCCCGAAGAACCTCGACGGCATCAGCAACGAGGTGATGATCGGCGAGACGGAGTGGACCGGCCACCTGGCGGCCATGACCTCCGACCGCACCGGCGACGTCTATCCGGTCCCGCAGCCGTACCGGCGGGGCAAGTATCTGCTGGCGTTCGACCCGCTCGACGGCTCGGACACCATCGACGTCGGCATTCCCGTCGGGACCATCTTCTCCATCCTGCGCAGTCCCCGCCCGAACGCGCCCGCGAGCGCCGCGGACTTCCTGCAGCAGGGCGTCGCCCAGGTCTGCGCCGGATTCGCACTGTACGGGCCGTCGACGGTGCTGGTGCTCACCACCGGCGACGGCGTGGACGGCTTCACGCTGGACCGCGACATCGGCGCCTTCATCCTCACCCATCCGCGCATGCGGATACCGGAGAGCACGGAGGAGTTCGCCATCAACGCCTCCAACGAGCGCTTCTGGGAACCTCCCGTGAAGCGTTACGTCGCCGAGTGCCTGGCCGGCCGCTCGGGGACGCGCCAGCGCGACTTCACCATGCGCTGGGTCGCCTGCCTGGCCGCCGAGACGTTCCGCATCCTCACCCACGGCGGCGTCTTCCTCGACCCGGACGACAGCGGCGCGGGCCGCCCGCGCCGGCCGCGGCTGCTGTACGCGGCCAACCCGATCGCGTACGTCGTCGAGCAGGCCGGTGGCCTCGCGAGCACCGGCCGGCAGCGGCTGATGACCTGCGTCCCCGGCGGTCTGCGGGAGCGGGTGCCGCTGATCTTCGGCTCCCGCACCGAGGTGGAGCGCATCGAGCGGTACCACCGCGACCGCGTGGATCTGCACGACGACGACTTCTCGCTGTTCAACACCCGCTCCCTTTTCCGTACGTGACGCATAGGGGCCATGCCTTGTCCATCAGACACCCCGTTGTCGCCGTCACCGGCTCGTCCGGCGCCGGCACGTCGTCGGTCACCAGGACGGTGCAGCAGATCTTCCGGCGCGAGGAGATCACGCCGGTGGTGGTCGAGGGCGACTCGTTCCACCGCTTCGACCGTACGCAGATGCAGGCCGAGATGGCCCGGGCGGAAGCCGAGGGCAACCACCACTTCTGCCACTTCGGCCCGGAGGCCAACCTCCTCGAGGAACTGGAGGAACTGTTCCGCGGCTACGGCGAGAACGGGTCCGGCAGGATCCGCAGATACCTGCACGACGAGACGGAGGCGGCGCCGTACGGGCAGGAGCCGGGCACCTTCACCGCGTGGGAGGACGTCCCGGCCGGCACCGACCTGCTCTTCTACGAGGGCCTGCACGGCGCGGCCGTCACCGACAAGATCGACGTCGCGCGGCACACCGACCTGATCGTGGGCGTCGTACCGATCATCAACCTCGAATGGATCCAGAAGCTGCACCGCGACCGGACCACTCGTGGCTACAGCGACGAGGCGGTCGTGGACACGATCCTGCGCCGGATGCCGGACTACCTGAACTACATCTGCCCGCAGTTCTCGCGTACGCACATCAACTTCCAGCGCGTCCCCACTGTGGACACCTCCAACCCCTTCATCGCCCGCTACATCCCGACAGCCGACGAAAGCTTCCTCGTCATCCGGTTCGCGGACCCCGCGGGCATCGACTTTCCGTACCTGCTCGCGATGCTGCACGACTCGTTCATGTCCCGGCCCAACATCATCGTCGTTCCCGGCGGGAAGATGGAGCTGGCGATGCAGCTCATCCTGACGCCGATGGTGCTGCGGCTGATGGAACGCCGCCGGCGTGCCTAACACACGTTGGGGACCGTCACCTCCACCGTGGTGCCACCACCGGGCTGCGACTTGATGCGCAGCCGGCCGCCGAGCAGATGCACGCGTTCCGCCATCCCCGTCAGCCCGTAGCCGGATCCGGGGCTGCCCGACGCGTCGAACCCCGTCCCGTCGTCGGTGACGCTGAGCATGACCATGCGGCCGTGCCTGGCCAGGCGGATCACGGCTCTGCTCGCCTCGGCGTGCTTGACGATGTTCTGCACCGACTCCTGGGCGATGCGGAACAACGAGGAGCTCACATGGCCCGGCAGCGCGAACTCCGTGGCGTCCACCTCGATGCTCAGGCCGGGCACGCCCCGCGCCATGCTGGCCAGGCCGGCCGCCAGCCCCTGGTCGTCGAGGACCGGGCTGTGCAGCCCGGTGATCGCGCTGCGCGTCTCGCCGAGCGCCAGGTCGGCCAGCGACCGGGCCGCCGCCACCTGCTCGGCCACGTACCCCACGTCGCCGTCGCCGAGCGCCACGTCCGCCGCCGAGAGATGGAAGGACAGACTCGCGATCGCCTGGGTGACCCCGTCGTGCAGGTCCGCGGCCACCCGCCGGCGTTCCGCCTCCTGGGCGCCGACGGCGCTGGCGACGACCGCGTCCCACTCGTCCTGGTGTTCGCGCATCGTCGTCAACGCGGCCGCCACGTAGACGCGCAGGCCGACGAGGTCCGCCACCCGCTGCGCGGCGTCCCGCTCGGGCCGGCTGAACTCGCGCCGGGTGCGGCTGTGCAGGGCCAGCACGGCGGAACTGCCGCCGCCGGCCACCCGCGCCGGGACGCACAGCCGCGACACCGGCTGACCGGGGGAGAGGCCGAGCAACTCGCGGTGCCGGGGGTTGCGCGGGTGGTCGTCCACCAGGCCGACCGGGACCCCCTCGGCGGCCACCCGGCCGGCGATGCCGAAGCCCGCCGGCAGCCGCAGCGGCGCGCCCGCCGTGGCCGGCGCCGGATGGCTCGCCGCCAGCACCAGGTCGCCGCCGCTCTCGACCAGGAACGTCAGGCAGCCGTCGGCGCCGAGCGCCTCGGTGAGCAGGCGCGCGACCTGGGTCAGGACCACGGCCAGCGCCGGCTCACGGGTCACCCACCGCCCGGCGGCGGCGATGAGCGCGTCCCGGCCGGGAATCGCCGGCTCCATCAGTGGAACAGGCCCTCGCGCAGCGCGGTCGCCACCGCGCCGCCCCGGTCCCGGACGCCCAGCTTGCGGTAGAGGCCCCGCACGTGGGTCTTGACGGTGTCGTCGCTGACGACCAGCCGGGCCGCTATCGCCTTGTTCGACAACCCGCCGACCAGCAGGGCGAGCACCTCGCTCTCGCGCTGGGTGAGGCCGAGCCGGGCGCCCGGCCAGAACTCGCCCTTCTGCAGGTGCGCGGCGGACGTGGCGATCCGGCCGGCGAGGCTGGGATCGATGACGACCTCCCCGAGACTCACGTTCTCCAGGTGGCGCACCAGCTCGTGCGCGTCCACCCGCTTGAGCAGGTAGCCCGCTGCGCCTGCGCGCAGCGCCTGGTAGAGGTACTGCTCGTCGTCGTAGACCGTCAGGAAGACCACCTTCGCCCCGGCGTCGACCTCGCGGATCGCCCGGCAGACGTCCAGCCCGCTCGCCCGGCGCAGCCGTACGTCGCACAGCACGATGTCCGGCCGGTCGTCGGTGACCGCGCGCACGGCGCCCGCCGGCTCGCTCGCCGTCCCGATCACCTGCACCCGGTCGGGAAACCGGGACAACATCGCGGACACGCCGTGCAACACCATCTCGTGGTCGTCGACCAGGAGAACGCGGATCGGCGGCATGGTCCCACCGTAGCGGCCTTCGGTGATGCATTCAGTTTCATCCATGAACGGAGCGCACCTCAAGAAATCCTCAACAAAAGAGCTCATAACTCAGAGTCGCTGGACGACTGCAAGGCGCAACACCCCGTAAATGAGGGTGGGTACGACCGAAGCGTCCAAGGAGTCCTCATGCTCATTCGTCTCGTCCAGACTCTGGTCAACCCCGAACTCCGCGACGACGAAGGCGCCACGGCAGTGGAGTACGGCCTCATGGTGGCCCTCATCGCGGTCGTCATCATCGGCGCGGTGATCCTGCTCGGGGACAACCTCAGCGGCATGTTCAGCGGCGTGGCCGATCAGGTGCAGGCGCCGAACCCGTGAGCCGGCAGGGGCGTGGCGGGCGTACCTCTCCCGCCACGCCTGCCCCCGGCGGCGACCAGGGAGCGGCCGCGGTGGAGATGGCGTTGGTCCTTCCCCTGCTCCTGCTCCTGCTGTTCGGGATCATCGACTTCGGCCGCGCGCTGAACGCCCAGATCACGCTGACCGAGGCGGCCCGCGAGGGGGCCAGGGCGGCGGCCCTGGGATTCGACGGCCGTGCCCGCGTCACCTCGGCCGCCGGCCCGGTCCGGGTCGACACCCTGGACATCAGCGCGTGCGACGGCGACCTCGGCGCCGACGCGGTGGTCAGCATGTCGCACGCCTTCCGCCCGGTGACGCCGGTGGGCTCCCTGATGGGATTCTTCGGCGGCGGCTCGGACGGGTCCTTCACCATCGTCGCGCGAGGGGTCATGCCATGCGTCGGATGACGGCACGGCGCCGGCCGGCTCGCGGCGACGACGGCGCGGTCACCGCGCTGGTCGCCGTCCTGCTCGGGACCGGTGTCCTGCTCGGCGTGGCCGCCGTCGTCGTCGACGTCGGCCGGCTCTACGCCGAGCGCGAGCAGCTCCAGAGCGGCGCTGACGCGGCGGCCTGGGCGGTCGGCGAGGGCTGTGCCACCACGCCCGCCGGGTGCGCCGACCAGGACGCCACGGCCGGCGGGTACGCCGACGGCAACGCCGCCGACGGGGCCGCGACGGTCACGGAGATCTGCGGCAGCGGGCCGGGCCTGCCCGCGTGCCCGGCCCCGGTCGCGAACAGGACGAGCTGCCTGGGCACGGTTCCCGCCGCGGTCCCGTACGCGGAGGTCCGCGTGGAGACCCGGCTGCCGGACGGCTCGACCGTGCTGCCGTCCGTGTTCGCCCGGGCGCTGACCGGCCAGCGCGACGGTACGACGGTGGGCGCCTGCGCCCGCGTCGCCTGGGGGCCGCCACGGGTGGCCGAGGGCTTCGCCGTCACGTTCTCGATCTGTGAGTGGCGCGAGCTCACCCAGGACGGTACGGCGTTCTGGCCTTCCCCGTCGGCGGGCCTGCCGCCGCCGCAGGCCGAGCAGATCATCCGGCTCAAGGACAGCACCGGCGCGAGCACCTGCCCGGCCGGCCCGTCCGGCTGGGACCGGCCGGGCGGGTTCGGGTGGCTTGACGACCCGTCCGCGTCCTGTGCGGTGACGGTCGAGACGGACGGCACGTTCGGCGGCAACACCGGCAACTCCGCGTCGCAGCCGTGCCGGGACGCGATGTGGGAGGCCTGGGAGGCGCGGAGCGTCGTCCTGATCCCGGTCTACGACGCCGTCCGCTCGCAGGGGGCGGGGACGACCTACCACCTGGCCGGCTTCACCTCGTTCGTGATGACCGGATACCAGCTCTCCGGGTTCTCGGCACCGTCCTGGCTGACCGGCCTGCGGCGGTGCGGTGGCGCCGAGCGGTGCCTCTACGGCTATTTCGTGCGCGGCCTGGTCCGGACGACGGGCGCGCAGATCGGCGGGCCCGACCTGGGTGCCGCGGTCGTCAATCTCGTCGGCTGAGTCGAGCAGGGAGTACAGATGAAACGGCGGCTTCTCGCGGTGCTCGTCGCCGCCGTCCTGGCGGGCGTCGGCTGCCTGGCGGTCGTCGCGTACGTGCGCGGCGCCGACCAGCGGGCACTCGCCGGCCGTGAGGCGGTCTGGGTGCTCGTCAGCACGCGGCGCATCCCGGCCGGCACCACCGCGGCCGGCATCCGCGGCGGCGGGTACACCGAGAAGGTCGCGATGCCGGCCGGGACCGTTCCCGGCACCGCGCTCGGCGAGGTGGACGCCAAGCTCGACGGCCTCGTGCTCACCGCCGACCTGCTCCCCAGCCAGCTCCTGCTGCGGGGGATGTTCGCCGAGCCCAGCCAGGTGACCGGTGGCCTGGCCGTGCCGGACGGCAAGCTCGCCGTCAGCGTGCAGGTGACCGCCGCCGCCCGGGTCGCCGGCTATGTACGCCCCGGCTCGCGGGTCGCCGTCTTCACCACGTTCACGATGCGCGAGGGGCGCGGGCGCGTACCGGCGGGTGACGGCCTGAGCAGCGGCCACGAGTACAACCAGGCGACCCGCATGCTGCTGCCCCGCGTCGAGGTGATCGCCGTCGGCGAGCGGGGAGCCGCCGGGGCGGTGACCGCCGGCGACGCTCCCGCCACGGCGGAGCCGGCCGCGAAGGCGGGCTCGACCGGCACGAAGTCCGCCGCCGGGATGCTGGTCACGGTCGCGGTGACCCAGGAGGAGGCGGAGAAACTGCTCCACGTCTCCCTGACCGGAGTGCTGTCGCTGGCGCTGCTGGACGACACGGCCACCGTGCAGCCCGACGAGGGCATCGACAACAACTCCCTCTTCCCGTGACAGTCCGTCTCCCTTTGCCAGTCCCCTTCCCGCGACAGGGCCGATGATGACCATCTACTGTGACCCCGGTTCCCTGCCCGGCTACCCGGGTTCGGCCGAGCCCGACTGTGCCGTACCCGAGCCGTCGCTGCTGCCGGCGGCCCTGGCCGAGCGTCCCGACGCCCAGCTTGTCGTGCTGGGCCCCGGCGTGCCGCTCGACGAGGCCGTCGCGTTCACCGCCCGGCAGCGCGTGGAGCGGCCCTCGCTCGGTGTCGTGCTGCTGCGCGACCGCGTCGAGGTGGACGTGCTCGCCGAGGCCATGCGCGCCGGCATCCGGGAGGTCGTCGCGGCCGGTGACCGCGACGCCGTGGACGCCGCCTGCGCCCGGTCGCTGGATCTGACGCGCCGGCTCAGCCCGGCGGCACCGGTCGCGGGCGCCCAGGTGATCACCGTCTTCGCGGGCAAGGGCGGCGTCGGCAAGAGCACGATCGCCACCAACCTGGCCGTCACCCTGGCCGCGGGCGGCCGGCGCCGGGTGTGCCTGGTCGACCTGGACCTGCAGTTCGGCGACGTCGGCATCCTGTTGCAGTTGCCGCCGGAGCGGGGTCTGGCGGACGCCGTCGCGATGGCAGGCCGGCTGGACGAGGACGGGGTCCGCTCCCTCATCACTCCCTACCGCCCCGGGATCGACGCGCTGCTGGCCCCGGCCGGGCCTGCCGAGGGCGACCAGGTGGACCGCGAGCTCGTGACGGAACTGCTCGGCGTGCTCACGACGATGTACGACTACATCGTCGTGGACACGCCGCCGTACGTCAGCGACCAGGTCCTGGCGGCCCTCGACCGCACCGACTGGTTCGTCCTCGTCGTGACGCCGGACCTGCCCACCCTCAAGAGCGCCCGGCTGACCCTCAACACCTTCGAGATGCTCGAGTACGCGCCCGAGCGCCGGCTCATCCTGCTGAACCGGGCCGATTCGGAGGTCGGCCTGACCGTCGCGGACGTGGAGAAGGCGCTGGGGCAACCGGCGGCCGTGCTGATGCCGTCCTCGCGCGACGTGCCGCTGTCGGTCAACCGGGGCGTTCCGCTCGCCGCGGAACGCCCGACGCATCCGGTGGCCCGGGCCATGGGTGCGCTCGCCGGGCGCTGCGGCGTCCAGGACGACGCGCCGGCGCGCCGGGCGCGGGGCCGGCTGTTCGGCCGGAGGCGCTGACATGGGCCTGAGCGACCACCTGTCGCAGCGGAACCGGTCGTCATCGGCAGGCGGTGACCGGCGGCCGGCGAATCCGGCGCGGTCCGAGCCCGGCCCGTCACGCGCGGGCGCCGGCCGTCCGGCGCCGGACCCGCTCGGCGACGTGCGGCAGCGCATCCAGCGGAGGCTGGCCGAGCTGCTCGGCCCGAAGCTGTACGACGACATGGGCGCGGCCGACGAGCTCGAGCTGCAGGTGCGCCGTACCGTCGCCGAGCTGCTCGCCGCCGAGGAGACCCCGCTGACCAGCGCGGACCGGGCGCGGATCACCGGCGAGGTGACCGACGAGATCCTCGGCCACGGGCCGATCGAGCCGCTGCTGCGCGACCCCTCGGTCAACGAGGTGATGGTGAACGGCCCGCACAACATCTACGTCGAGCGCGGCGGCCGCCTGGAGCCGGCCGGGGTCGAGTTCGCCGACGAGGCCCACCTGCGCCGGGTCATCGACCGCATCGTGTCCCGGGTCGGCCGCCGCGTCGACGAGGCCAGCCCGATGGTCGACGCCCGCCTGCCCGACGGCAGCCGGGTGAACGCCGTCGTGCCGCCGATCGCGCTGGACGGCTCGTCGCTGACCATCCGCAAGTTCTCCCGGGACCCGTTCACCGTCGACGACCTCATCGCCTTCGGCACGCTGACCCGGCAGACCGCCGACCTGCTGCGGGCCTGCGTACGCGGCCACCTCAACATCGTCGTCAGCGGAGGCACCGGCTCCGGTAAGACCACGACGCTCAACGTGCTCTCCGGGTTCGTACCCGCCGAGGAACGCATCGTCACGGTCGAGGACGCCGCGGAGCTGCAACTGCACCAGGAACACGTGGTGCGCCTCGAATCCCGGCCGCCGAACGTCGAGGGACGCGGCGCGGTCACCACCCGCGATCTCGTCCGCAACGCGCTGCGGATGCGGCCGGACCGCATCGTCGTCGGCGAGGTCCGCGACGGGGCCGCGCTGGACATGCTGCAAGCCATGAACACCGGCCACGACGGGTCGCTGACCACCCTGCACGCCAACACCCCGCGCGACGCGCTCGCCCGGATGGAGACGATGGTGCTGATGGCCGGCATGGACCTGCCGGTCCGGGCCATCCGCGAGCAGGTCGCCTCGGCCGTGCACCTCATCATCCAGGTCAGCCGCCTGCAGGACGGCAGCCGCCGGATCACCCACATCACCGAGGTCGTCGGCATGGAGTCCGGCGTCATCACCCTGCAGGACCTGTTCCTGTTCGACCTGCGGGCGGGCACCGACGCCGCCGGGCGCTTCCGCGGCAAGCTGCAGCCCACCGGCCTGCGTCCGCGCGTGCTGGAACACCTTGCCGCGCACGGCGTCACGGTCCCGCTCGACGTCTTCCAGGCCGGTCCCCGATGATCCGGTACGTGATCGCCGCGGCGTTCGCGCTGGTCGTGACCGTCCTGTCCGCGGACGGTGCCGCGGCGGCTCCGGCCGGCGCGCCGGGCATCGTGGTGACCGGCCTACAGCCGTCGCCCGGCGCCGTCGAGTTCTTCGTCTCCGGCCACCGCCTGCCGGCGGGAGCCACCCTCGCCGGAGCGAGCCTGACCGCGACGGCGGACGGCGTCACCCTCACCGCCGAGAGCAGGCCGGTGGCCGCCACGTCGGGACGTGCCCCGGCCCGCGCGGTCGTGCTGGTCCTCGACACGAGCGGCTCCATGGCGGGCGCCCGGCTGGCCGCCGCCCGCGCCGCGGCGCTCGACTACGCCGCGGCCGCGCCGGCCGACGTCCGACTGGGGCTGGTCACCGTCTCCGGCACCGCCGCCGTGGCGCTGGAACCCACCATCGACCGCGCGGCCTTCGGCACGACGGTCGCCCGTCTCGTGGCCGACGGCCAGACCGCGCTGTACGACGGCATCAGTCTCGCCGGAAGCCTGCTCGACCCGCGGCGCAATCCCGCGGCGGCCGGGTTCCTCGAGCGCCGCATCGTCGTGCTGTCCGACGGCGCCGACACGTCCTCCCGGCTGAGCGCGGAACGGCTGTTGTCCGGCGCGGCCCGGGTCGACGCCACGATGGACGCGGTGGCGTTCGGCGCCGATGCGGACCGCGAACGCCTGGCGGACCTCACCGGTGTCACCGGCGGACGGGTGCTCACCGCCGCCGACGCCCAGGCGCTGCGTGCGTCCTTCCGCGGCATGGCGGAGAACCTGTCGGCTCCGGTGGTGGTGCGTGCGGGCGTACCGGGGGAGCTGGCCGGGCGGTTCGCCGTGCTGCGCGTCCAGGCCCGGCTCGGCACCCTGGTCCTGAGCGCCGAGGCACCCGTCACGTTCCGGGCCGACCCCGCGGCCGGGCCCGGCCCGCTGCCGGTCCTGGCACCCGCCACCCGCCCCGCCGGGCCAGGCCTCACGCTCGCGGTGGTGGCCATCGCGATCTTCGGCTCGACCGTGCTGGCGCTGCGCCCCCTCGTCGCCCGCGGCCGCGTCCAGCGACGGCTTCAGGAGCTGGACCGGTTCGCTCCCGCGCGCCGCGGCGTACCCGCGGAGGCCCCCGACGGAAACGGGCTCGTCCGCGCCGTGATGGTGGTGTCCGAGCGCGCCGTCCGCGAACCGGACCGACGCCAACGCCTCGAGCTGGCGCTCGACCGCGCCGGCAGTTCCCTGCGCCCGGCGGAATGGCAGCTCATCCGGCTCGGCTGTGCGGTGGGTGGCGCCGTGGCTTTGCTGCCGCTGGTGTCCTGGTGGGCCGCCGTCCCGGGCGGGATGCTGGCGGGTTGGTGCGGATCCGGCCTGTACCTGCGGTTGCGGGCGGCGCGTCGCACCCGTGCGTTCGCCGACCAGCTTCCCGACGCCCTGCAACTGCTGGTCGGCTCCCTGCGGTCGGGCTTCTCGCTGCCGCAGTCGCTGGACGCACTGGTACGCGACGGCGCCGAGCCGATCGCCGAGGAGCTGGGCCGCGCGCTGGCCGAGACCCGGCTCGGCGGGGACCTGGAGGAGTCGCTGGAACGGGTCGCCGAACGCAACGCCAGCCAGGACCTCACCTGGCTGGTCATGGCCATCCGCATCCAGCGCGAGGTCGGCGGAAGCCTGTCGGAGGTGCTGGAGACCGCGGTCACCACCATGCGCGAGCGGGCTCGCCTGCACCGGCACGTCCGCGCGCTGTCGGCGGAGGGGCGGCTGTCCGCGCTCATCCTGCTCAGCATGCCGATCGTGCTCGGTGCCTGGATGTTCGTGTTCCGGCGCGAGTACCTGCGCCCCCTCTACACCGAGCCGCTGGGCCTGCTCATGCTCGGCACCTCGGTGACCGGCATCCTCATCGGCGCGCTCTGGCTGCGCAAGCTCGTCAAGGTGGAGGTGTAGCGTGCCGCCTTCGGTCCTGCTCGGTCTCGGGCTGGTCGCCCTGACCGCCGCCGTACTCGTGCTGGCGCTGGCCTTCGCGAGCGCCCCGGCCGGCGCGGCGGTGGCCCGGCTCCTTGAGTCGGTGCCCCGGCCGAACCCGGCGGCCTTCGTCGCCCCTCGCGACCGGCCCCTCGCCGACCGGCTCGGTGCACCGCTGGCACGGCGGCTCGGCCGGCTCGGCACGCTGCTGACCCCGTCGGGCGCCGTGGCTCGCCTGCAGCGGCATCTGGACTACGCCGGCAACCCTCCCGGGCTGCCGCTGCAGCGGGTGGTGCCGCTCAAGGGCGTCACGCTGGTGGCGGGCGCGCTCGTCGGCGCCGGCTTCACCGCGCTCCTCGGCGCCGGCGGCGGCGCAGTGGTCGGCGGCGTCCTGGGAGCTGCCGCCGGTTTCCTCGGGCCGGACCTGCTGATCTACAACATGGCCCTGAAGCGCCAGCAGGAACTGCTGCTGTCCATGCCGGACGTCCTCGACACGCTGGTCATCAGCGTCGAGGCGGGCCTGGGGTTCGACGCCGCCATGGCGCAGGTGGCGCAGCACGGCCGTACGCCGATGGCGCGTGAGCTGTTGCGCGTCCTGCAGGAGATGCAGTTGGGCGTCGGGCGGGCGGCCGCGATGCGCGCGCTGGGCGCCCGGACCACGGTCGCGGAGCTGCGCACGTTCGTCACGGCGGTCGTCCAGGCCGGCGAACTCGGCATCCCGATCGCCGGGGTGCTGCGCGAGCACGCCGCGGAGATGCGCGTACGGCGCCGCCAGCGCGCCGAGGAGATAGCCCAGAAGGTACCGATCAAGATCCTCTTTCCCGTGCTGTTCTGCCTCTTCCCGGCCCTCTTCGTGGTGATCCTCGGGCCGGGCGTGCTGCAGATGATCCACGCGTTCGCCCGCTGACTGTGAGTAATTCTCCAAGGACGAAAGGACAGGAAGCGCATGGCCAAGGTCCTGGTGGTCGATGACGACCCGGCTATCCGGCAGTTGCTCAGCGACGTGCTCGAGCTGGACGGTCACGAGGTGCACGTCGCCGTCGACGGCGCGGACGGCGTCCGGGCATTCGCGGACCTGTGCCCGGACTTCGTGGTGCTGGACCTCATGATGCCGCGCCTGGACGGGTACGAGGTGTTGCGCCACATCCGGGTCCGGCAGGAGTCCGAGGCCCCGGTGCTCCTGCTGACCGCGGCCCCGGACGGCGCCGCGCGCGGTCGGGAGAGCGGTGCGAACTACTACCTCGCCAAACCGTTCACCGCGGACGAGGTGCTGTACCTGATCGACGGCGTGCTGGGCCACGACACCTCGATCGCCGACGTCCGGGCGGCCGTCGAGGTCGCCCGAGGGCGCGGCTACTCCGGGTACTCCTGAACAGGCACCTGACCGCTGCCCACTGCGTCTAGTACTGCACCGGCACTCAGCAGGCGGAACGCATTGATGATCGGCTCGCTGAGCTGGCGGTGGCGGCGGTTGATGCTGATCGATGGTCTGCGGCGCTGGGCCGGTTGCATGCGCAGATCTCGGGGCGGTTCACCCGCTCGGAGCCGACGTGCGGCCTCGCGGTGGCCGCCCTGCGGGCCGCGGGCCGGTGTGATGTGAATTTCTTTGACATATCCGGACTCATCGCTAATGCTGTATAAGTTCGATTCCCCCCGGTATGCCTGGTGCGCGCAGCTCATCCCTCGCCGGCACCGCCAAGGAGCCCCCAGATGTCCTATGCCCTCGACGACGACACCCTCGGTGACCTCTGCGCCGAGGCGCTCAGCGAACACGCGTCGGAGAACCGTTTCGTCGCCCTGGCCCTCGCCACGCACGACCCGCTGGCCGACATCGCGCGGACCGTCGAGCGGATCGTGTTCGAGGAGTCGTTCGGGCTGGACGAGGCCGCGATGGTCGCTGAGTACACCCCGTACGAGGAGCAGAGCTACTTCTTCCTGGTCCTCGACCGGGAGACCGGGCTGCCGGCGGGCGCCGCACGGGCGATCGAGGGTGGCGGCAAGACCCTGGACGATGCGCCCGGCCTGATCGGTGTGTCGTTGTCCGAGATCGTCGACGCGCACGGCATGCACGACGGCGGCAGGATCTGGGACTACGCCACGCTCGCGGTGCTCCCCCGCTACCGCACCGATCGCAACGGCCTGACGGTCAGCAGCATGCTCTACCGTGCGTTCATCAACGCCGGCCACCGCTGGGACGTCCGGCACGTCGTCTGCATGCTCGACTCGGCCGCCTTCCGCAACCTGGACATGCTGGGCGTCCGGTTCGTCGCGATGGCCGGCTCCACGCCCTTCGAGTACCTCGGCTCGGCCGCGAACCGCGCCCTGTACATCCCGTTCGAGGAAATTGCCCGCTCGATGGGCGAAATGGCCGAGCTGCTCAGCCGGCCCGAGACCCCGGACGCCAACGGCCGCCGCCGGCCCGGGGCCCGCCGCCTCACCCAGCGCCTGGCCGCCCAGGTGTCCTCCGGCGACGGCCTCGACCCGCACATCGACATGCCGGGCTTCGAGCGGCGCCACCACCCACGCTCCTGACTCATCGCTGAGCGAAGGGTTTGTTGAGCCCGAATTCAGCCTTCCAATCCTCTTCTTGGGTTTATGCGAGTTTGTGGACATGATCCCTGAGCGATCTCGCCCGGCTGGACCGCGGGCCCTCGCGCTTGTCGCCGTGACCGCCTTCGGTCCGGCACCGGCGCCCGCGGCGCCACGTTCGAGGCCACGGTCCAATACATGATCGTCGACGAGACCGACGGCGGCTCCGGGCAGATCACCGCCGTCGAACTCGCCGGACACACCGTCGAGGTCCGGGAGGACCCCCGGCCCGGTCACCCTCAAGACGCTGGGCCCGTCTACGAGGCAAGCAGGCAGGCGACCGTACGGTGATTGCCGGTGCCCTCGTCGGCGACGCCGTGGGTGATGCCGGTGAAGCCGGGCCAGCGTTGGGCCAGGACCTGTTCGTGCCGTAGGAAGCGCACGATCGTCGCGCTGATCCGCTCGCCGGGGACCAGCAGCGGAATTCCCGGCGGGTACGGGGTGAGAAGCACCGCGGTCGTACGGCCGGCCAGTTTCTCCACCGGCACGTGTTCGACGTGCCCGGCGGCCATGGCGGTCCACGCGTCGGCCGGGAGCGTCACCTGCTCGACGGGCTCGGTGTAGATCGTCGTGGTCAGTTCGGCGAGGTCGGCGTCGCGGTAGGTGGTATGCAGGGCATCGCAGAGATCCCGTAGTCCGAGCCCGGCGTAACCGGGGTACGCGGCGGCGAAGGCCGGCATGAGCCGTTCGATCGCGGCGTTGCCGTCGTAGGCGCTCTTGAAGCGGTGCAGTTCGGCGACCAGGGAGTTCCAGCGGCCTTTGGTGATACCGATGGTGAAGAGCACGAGCAGCGAGTACAGGCCGGTCTTCTCCACCACGACTCCGTGTTCGGCGAGATAGCGCGCCAGCACCACGCCCGGGATGCTCGGTGAGCCGGGTTCGCTGAACTCGCCGTGCACGGTGAGGCCCGGCATCTTGAGGGTGACCTTGATCGGGTCGAGCATGGTGAAACCGTCGTCGACCTGGTCGAAGCCGTGCCATGTGGCGTCAGCGGTCAGCTCCCACTCGGAGCGTTCGGGCAGTCCGGTCCGGGGTGGGGTGTCCGGTCCCCAGACGCCGAACCACCAGTCGTCGCGTTCCTCGCCGACGCGGATGACGGTGCGGCGGAACTCCATCGCCTCGGTGATGCTTTCCTCGACCAGAGCGCGGCCGCGTTTGCCGGCCATCATCTCAGCGGACACGTCGCAGCTGGCGATGATGGCGTACTGCGGGCTGGTCGAGGTGTGCATGCGGTACGCCTGAGCTAAGACCCGACTGTCGAAGTGGCCGCCGGTGGTGTCCTGGACGAGGATCTGGGACGCCTGGGAGAGGCCGGCGAGGAGTTTGTGGGTGGACTGGGTGGAGTAGACCACGGTCCGGTTGGTGCGGTCGCGGTCGTTGGCGACACCGTGCATTCCTTCGTACAGCTTGTGGAAGCCGGCGTGCGGCAGCCAGGCCTCGTCGAAGTGGAGGGCGTCGACGACGCCGTCGAGGTTTTCCTTTAGTTCGTCGGCGCGGTAGATGATGCCGTCGTAGGTGGATTGGGTCAGGGCCAGCAGGCGGATCCGTCTGCTCTTGTCGGTGACCAGGGGACTGGTCTCGATCTTGGCCTGGAGTGCGGCGGCGGTGAATTCGCTGCGTGGGATGGGTCCGATGGTGCCGGCCTTGTTGCGGGTCGGCATCAGATAGATCGGTACGGCTCCGGTGAGCATGATGGCGTGCAGGACCGACTTGTGGCAGTTGCGGTCCACCGCGACGATGTCGCCCGGCCCGACCAGCGAGTTCCACACGATCTTGTTGGAGGTGGAGGTGCCGTTGGTGACGAAGTAGAGGTGGTCGGCGCGGAACGTCCTGGCGGCGAGGCGTTCGCTGTCGGCGATAGGGCCGGTGTGATCGAGCAACTGCCCCAGTTCCTCGACGGCGTTGCACACGTCGGCACGCAGCAGGTTCTCGCCGAAGAACTCGTGGAAGAGGGTGCCGATGGGGCTTTTCAGGAACGCGGTGCCGCCGGAGTGGCCGGGGCAGTGCCAGGAGTAGGCGCCGTCGTTGGCGTAGCGCATCAGCGCCGCGAAGAACGGCGGTGCCAACTGGCCGACATAGTGGCTGACCTCCCGCTGGATCTTGCGGGCCAGGAAGTCGGGGGTGTCCTCGTAGGCGTTGACGACGCCGTCGATCTGGGAGAGCACCGACTGCGGAATTCGTCGTGCCGTCAACTGCTCGCCGAACAGCAGGATCGGGACCCGGTCATTGTGTGCGCGGACGGCCTGCGCGAACTCGGCTGCCGCGCGGACGGCGGCCACGTCGGAGGGTTCCTCGGGCCCGTCGTGGGACCGGCGGACCGTGAGCTGCAGCGTGTAGAGAACAGCCGAGCTTGACCGGGCGACGTGTGCCAGCGTTCCCGGCCGCTCGGTGCCCCGCCCTTCGTCGCCGATCCGCCCGAGCTCCAGACCAGCCCGGATCAGGGCGGCTTCGAGAAGTTCCAGTGGCCGTTGCGCCCCGGCGGGGCCTCCCGCGGGCGTGACGATCGTGACCGGGAACGACAAGGTGAACGCCCTCTCGGCGGTAGCTGGCGCAGCGGGGCATGTGCATCGCCGTGAACCTAGCCAGGACGAGAGCGATCCGGGCGGGGAACCCGTGCGGGTCCCCGAGCCGGGTGACATCCACCATACGGTGTCGCAAAGCCTGCACGCGCGACTTTCATACCGAGAGCACGCGCTTCCAGCAATCAACACTCGACTAGTGTCCTGAGTCGTTGATCCACTGTCGGTGGGTATGGCGGGGTGCATGCCTTCCTCGGGTAGCAGTCCCGATCGTGCTCACTGATGAGGAACGAGAGCAGGTACAGGCGTGGTCGCGGCGGCCGACGTCGGCGCAAGCCCCTTGCCGCGCGGGCGCCGCTCTCCACAAAGACATCCGGACCTGGATCCGAACCTGGAAACGACAACCCGCGGCCTTACGTCTGGACCAAGACCGCCGACCAGATCCTCGAATCCATCGCCCGCTGCTGCACCCGCATCAACGACTCACGACTAGAGCGCATCTGACGGATCATCGCGGATCGCGTTGATCGATCGTTGATGTGGCGTGGCTGGTGATCTGACTGATCAAGAGTGGGATCGTTTGGCGGTCTTGCTGCCGAGCATGTTGCCGCAGCGTGGTGGCCGGTGGCGTGATCACCGGCAGGTGATCAACGGGATCCTGTGGCGGACCGAGAACGGCGCGAAGTGGCATCAGGTCCCGGACCGCTACGGGCCGTGGAAGACCTGCTATCACCGGTTCTCGCAGTGGGAACAGGACGGGACCTGGGCCAGGATCGAACGGCGGTTGCAGGTCGACGCGGACGCTACCGGCGAACTTGATTGGCGTGCGCAGGTCGACTCGACGATCGTGCGGGCTCATCAAAACGCTGCGGGCGCCCGCAAAAGGGGCTGACCGCCACCGAATCGCGGGCAGCTCAAGGGCTTGGCCGTTCCCGGGGCGGCCTGAGCACCAAACTGCATCTGCTCGCCGAGGGACGCGGCCGGTCACTGGTCACGCGCATCACAGCCGGGCAGAGCTCTGACACCAAAGAGTTAGTGGCGCTGATCGACGCGGTCGGTGTCGCCCGGTCCGGCAGGCGAGGGCGACCCCGCAAGCGCCTGGATCATCTGACCGCCGACAAGGCGTACGGATCCAAGGCGAACCGCCGTTCGCTACGAGCCCGACGCATCCCGCACACCATCCCTGAACGCGATGACGTGCGTGCTGGTCGCGCCCGCCGTGGTTCTCGTGGTGGCAGACCACCGCTGTTCGACGCCGAGCGGTACAAGGACCGCAACCAGATCGAACGGGCCTTCAAACCGGCTCAAGCAGTTCCGGGCCGTCGCCACGCGCTACGACAAGCTCAAGGACCGTTACCACGCCACCGTGACCATCGCCTCGATCATGATCTGGCTCCGGGCCAAACCCGACCGAGCCTGCCAATGATCCGTCAGATTCGCTCTAGGGGCTACACCGGTCTTCGCCTCACGGGGGCGCGAGTAGCGTCGTCACGGCGGTCGCGAACTCCTCCGGGTGCTCGAACAGTGCCCGGTGACCACCCGGGATGGTCTGTCGTCCCTTGTCCGGCGACCGGAGCGTGGCGTACCACTGGTCGAAGATGACCGCGAGGCCACGCATCTCCTGAGAACCTTGCACGAAGTAGGCGGGGATACTCAGCGCGGGCACCTCCCGGCGGAGGTCGGTGTCCTGCATGCGCGGGTAGAGGATGTGCCAGGTGTCCATGATCGCGTTAACGCTGTGCGCCTTCTCCAGCAGCGTGAACTCGCCGGCGCCGGTCTCCAGGGCGGGCTCCCCTTGGGCGTAGGCCTCGTTCTCGTGGAGCAGGATCGGCTCGTAGGACCAGAAGTCCGCGTACGGTGGCGGGCCCTGCGCGGTGAGCTGATCGGCCACGTCGTCGTGTCCGGTGCTGCGCGCCCAGGCCATGATGTCGGCGTAGAAGATCTGGTCGCTGGCCTTCAGATCCACGGCCTGGCCGGTGCCGATGTAGGCGCGGAAGCGGTCGGGATGCCGGTGCGCCGCGAGGGTGGCGAGCACCGAGCCGCCGGAGAAGCCGAGCAGGTAGATCTTCTGCTGCTCGAAGCGCTCCCGGAGGTGGTCGGTGACGGCGACGATGTCCGCCACGGCGTCGTCGACCGTGACGGTCGAGGTGGGGTCGAGGGTCGCGTAGGAGGAGCCGCCGCCCCGCCGGTCCAGGGTGGCCACGACGAAGTGCTCTTCCAGCGCGGCGAGATGCCGTCGTGCCGCACCCTTCTCCGAGCCGCCCGGGGTGCCGGGTACGAAGAGCAGCACGGGCAGCGCCGGGTTTCCGCCGCGGATCATGACGCCCAGGCGGTGGCCGTTGGCGTCAACGGTGACGAGTTCGGCGACACCGCCGGGGATCGCCGGGGTCCGGGCCGGTATGGCGACGCCCACGGTGACCAGGGCGAGGACGACGGTGGTCGCGCCGACGAGGATCCGACTCCGTGGGCCCCGGCCGTAGGCCGCGCCGAGCGCGAGCGGGAGCAGTGCCAGCAGGCCGTGGACGCCGCGGCCGGCGAGCAGGGCCATCAGCCCGAAGACGCTCA
Source organism: Couchioplanes caeruleus (assembly GCF_003751945.1). Classification (NCBI taxonomy): domain Bacteria; kingdom Bacillati; phylum Actinomycetota; class Actinomycetes; order Micromonosporales; family Micromonosporaceae; genus Couchioplanes; species Couchioplanes caeruleus. Next base: position 7,607,619 of record NZ_RJKL01000001.1, read on the forward strand.
GGTGTGGAGCGTCCACGGAGGGCCCGGTCACGGCCGCCCGGGTCAATTCGACGGCCACCGCGTATGCCACAGGGCCGCCGATGAGCGCCCAGCGTGAGCGGGTCAGCCGGCCGGCCGCGTAGCCCACCGCGAGGCTGATCGCGATGGACCAGAGTGCCTGTGCGGTGGTGAGCGGGCCGCGCGGCGTCCAGAGCCCGGCCGCGACGCCCCACGATGCCGAGGCGGCCAGTGCCGTTGCGAGTCGGAGCAGATTCATGCCGGTGAGCATGCGGTCCGCCCGCGGTCCGCCACAGCCTTCGCAGGGATCGGTACGGACCCTACTTTGGTACGTTTCCCCTCACCGCGCGCACCTCCTAGGCTGCCCCCATGCTGTTCGATCTCCTCGTACCCCGGCCCGGCCGACAGACGCCGGCCCGGGATCGGCTCGCCGATGGCATTGCGATCGTCCTGGCCGTGGCGTACGGGTCGGTGATGGTGGTCCTGGGCGACGCGACCAGACCCGGCGCGCTGCTCCCGTGGCAGGCGGATGTCGCTCTGGGGCTCGCGTGCGCGGCAGCGCTGCTGCTGCGCCGCCGGTATCCGCTCGGCCTGACGGTGGCGTTGCTGCCGTTCGGCGCGGTGTCGGTCACCGCGACCGGGGCGATCACCCTGGCCCTGTTCACCGCCGCGATCCGGTGCCGACCACGGCTGCTGCTGCTGCTCGGCGTGGCCAACGTGGGCACCGCCGGGATCTACTACTTGCTGCACGACCACCCGGGCTTCGCAATCTGGGTCGACTTCGTGGTCCGCGGGATGGTCACCGTGGCGGCGATCGGCTGGGGAATGTTCATGCAGGCCTACCGGCGGCTCACCGCGTCGCTCCGGGAGCATGCCGCGCGTCTGGAGGCCGAGCAGCAGTTGCGCGCGGAGCAGGCGAAGCTCACCGAGCGGGCGCGCATCGCTCGGGAGATGCACGACGTGGTGGCGCACCGGATGTCGCTGATCAGCCTGCACGCGGGAGCCCTCGAGGTGCGCTCCGGGGTGTCCCCGCAGGAGCTGTCGATCGCCGCCGGCGCTATCCGGTCCAGCGCGCGTGAGGCCTTGGAGGAGCTGCGTTCGGTGGTGGGCTCGCCGCACCGGCGGCCGGAGCCGCCGCAGCCCGGCTTCGCCGACATGGTCGAGTTGGTGAGGATCGCGCGGGAGGCGGGCATGACGGTGGACTTCGTCAACGCGGTGGAAGCGGATGAGCCACCATCGACGCTCGGGCGCACCGTGTACCGGATCGTCCAGGAGGGCCTCACCAACGCGCGCAAACACGGATCGGGGCCGGCCGCGTCGGTGTGCCTGGCGGGCGAGGCCGGGCACGGTCTGCGCATCACCATCGTCAACCCCTTCTCCGGCACGCCCGAGGCGCCGTCCCCGCACGGCGGGCTGGGTCTGGTGGGCATCGGCGAACGTGTGTCGCTCGCAGGCGGACGGGTGCGATACGGCGGGGACAGGGGCGAATTCCGGCTGGAGGCGGAGCTACCGTGGCCCGCGTGAGCGCATCCCGTCCAGGCGCACCGCCCGGCTTTCCGGACGGTTCCCTCGCCGCTTCTTCCGGGAGTTCATCCGGCTCGCCGCCGGATGACGCCCGCGACCGGCCGATCCGGCTGGCGATCGTCGACGACGACCCGCTGGTCCGGGCCGGGTTGCGGATCCTGGTCGGCGAGTCGGCGGACATCGAGGTGGTGGCCGAGGCGGGCGACGGTGCCGAGGCGGTGCACGTGGCCGGTGCCCACTGGCCGGACGTCATGCTGATGGACATCCGGATGCCGCGAGTGGACGGCCTGGTCGCCACCCGGCGCATCCGCAGCCGCCCGGGGGCGCCGCACGTGATCGTGCTGACCACCTTCAATGCGGACGAGTACGTGCTCGAGGCCCTTCGCGGCGGAGCGAGCGGCTTCCTGCTCAAGGACACCCCGCCTTGGGAGGTCCTGGCGGCCGTGCGGGCCGTCGCGTCCGGCGCGGCGACGGCGTCCCCTTCGGTGATCCGCTGCCTGATCGACCACGTCGCCGACCCCGAGGCGGGCACCCGGCGGGCGCTGGCCCGGGAGCGGCTCACCATGCTCACCGACCGCGAGCGGGAGGTGGCCGTGCTGGTCGGGCGGGGTTGCTCGAACGCGGAGATCGGGACCGATCTGGGCATGGGCGTGCCGACGGTGAAGGGCCACGTCTCCCGGCTGCTGAGCAAGCTCGATCTGAACAACCGCGTCCAGATAGCTCTCCTGGTCCACGACGCCGAACTTCTGTAACGACGTGCGGCCGGTGGTGTCGAGACCCGCGACCGGCGCCGGAGCACGCCAGTCAGCGGGGACGGGACGGTCGTCGGTGCGGGCCCGGCGGGTGGTCCAGCGGGCTGGGAGCGGGGTGGGCAGGTGTCGGGTCCGGGCGGGTCGGCGAGGGGTGGGGCAGACTCGGGCCCGGTGGGGGGTGTGCCTATGGGTTCCGTCAAGTCGATGGGGCGTGAGCGCGGGATGATCTGCGATCTACTGTTCCGGCGTGGAGATCTTGTCTTTCGATGGTCTGGCGGGGCGGCCGGTGGAGGCCTTCGGCAGTGTCGGTGTGACCGCTCAGGCGGTGTTTCGCAGTGAGGCAGTCGGAGTCACTGTGCTGCGCGTGGCCGCCGGTGGGGAGGTCGGCCGACATCCGGCACCAGTGGACCAACTCCTGGTGGTCATGCAAGGTCATGGCGTCGTGCAGGCTGACGATGGCGATGGGGAAAGCGTCCGCGCCGGTCAGGCGGTGGTGTGGCGGGCTGGCGAGGAGCACACCACCCGAGCGGTTGACGACCTCACGGCTGTAGTGATCGAGCTGGCGGCTACGCCGCAGTCACGGCAGCAGTGACAGGCCTGGGCTGGTAGAGGGCGTTGTCGCGGAGCATGGCGAACAGGACGTCGACGCGGCGGCGGGGGAGGCAGATGAAGGTGGCGTTGTGGCGTTTGAGAGCGTCGAGGAAGCCGAAGCCGAAGCCGCGGCGCCGGATCAGCCGGATCTTGGCGTTGATGCCTTCGAGGCGGGAGTTGGACAGGCCGAGCTCGACCGCGGCAACGATGGCTTCGGCGTGTTCTCATCCGGCGTACGAGGTTGGCGAATGCGGGAATCCGACTGCACTGTGGCCCCGGTAAGGCGAAGGATCCGGTTGAATGCTGTGGTAAGCCGCACGGGTTGATCAACGAGTGCCCGGTAGCCCGACTCAACCCGAGGCCAGCGTCGTGCCCGATATCCAGTTCCAGACGCTTTCAGCGATCCGTGAACTGATCGCTGAGCAACTCTGACGCCTGTTACACGGCGTGTTGGTCGCGCGGGTCGCCCGATAAGGACTGCCGTGACCATGCACTACCGACCGAACCAGGGCAGGCATGGGGTCAAGCCGTCCACGACGACCTCGCTGCCATGGCCTGCGGCGCGCCATTGTTGGACCGGCAGTCTCATATGCTGCAGTTCGACAAGGCCGCTACCTGAGTCATTGAGACTGACGCCGTTATTCGTATAGCCAATACTGCGCGAGACCTCGAGCGACGCGCCGTTATCGCAACGCGCTGAGCTGACCGCGGCGAGAGCGTCGAGGTGGTCAAACGCGAGCCCGAGCACCGCTTTGCGCATGGCAACACCGATACCTCGCCCCCGGACGGCCGGCAGATCGCCGCCGCGCTGGCCCTCGGCGCGGGGGGCTCGGCCTGGCTCGGCACCGAGGAGTATCGCAGCCCGCCCGCCCTGCGCGAGGCGCTGCTGCGGGCCGGCTCCGGCGACACGGTCCGCAGCCGCGTCTACTCGGGCAAGCCGGCCCGGCTGCTGCGCAACCGCTGGACCGACGCCTGGACCGGGCCGCGGGCCTCAGGCGCCGGAGCCGCTGCCGCTGCCGCTGCCGCTGCCGCTGCCGCTGCCGCTGCCGCTGCCGCTGCCGCTGCCGCTGCCGCTGCCGCTGCCGCTGCCGCTGCCGCTGCCGCTGCCGCTGCCGCTGCCGCTGCCGCTGCCGCTGCCGCTGCCGCTGCCGCTGCCGCTGCCGCTGCCGCTGCCGCTGCCGCTGCCGCTGCCGCTGCCGCTGCCGCTGCCGCTGCCGCTGCCGCTGCCGCTGCCGCTGCCGCTGCCGCTGCCGCTGCCGCTGCCGCTGCCGCTGCCGCTGCCGCTGCCGCTGCCGCTGCCGCTGCCGCTGCCGCTGCCGCTGCCGCTGCCGCTGCCGCTGCCGCTGCCGCTGCCGCTGCCGCTGCCGCTGCCGCTGCCGCTGCCGCTGCCGCTGCCGCTGCCGCTGCCGCTGCCGCTGCCGCTGCCGCTGCCGCTGCCGCTGCCGCTGCCGCTGCCGCTGCCGCTGCCGCTGCCGCTGCCGCTGCCGCTGCCGCTGCCGCTGCCGCTGCCGCTGCCGCTGCCGCTGCCGCTGCCGCTGCCGCTGCCGCTGCCGTGCCGCTGCCGCTGCCGCTGCCGCTGCCGCTGCCGCTGCCGCTGCCGCTGCCGCTGCAGAACATGCTGGTCGCCGGCGCGCACTCCCGGCTCATGGCGGCCGGGGACCCGAGCGTCGTGCCGATGCCGGTAGGTCAGATCGTGGGCCGGATGAACCGGGTCCGGCCGGTCGCCGAGGTGCTGGCCGACCTGGTCGCCGAGGCGGACGAGACGCTCGACCGCCTCCGCAAACTCGGCTAGACCACGCCGATTCGGGGAACCAGCGCCTGGTCGCTTGCCGCATCCAGCACCACATCGGGCACCGCATCCGCACCGGATTTGCCCACGGTGCAGCGGACCAGCTTCCCCTCTGCCGTCTCGGCCAGCAGGTTGGTGTCGTCCTCCCACGCCAGTGGTTGGCTGGCCGGACAGTTGCCCACCATTTTGTGACCGGCGAGATCCGCCAGGACGATCGACTCGTCGTCGCCGGCCTCGGCGAGGTGCCGGCCCGTCGGCGACGACAACCCCCAGTTCGAGGTCCAGGTCAGACCGGGCAGGCAGGTCCGTTTGGTCACGGACATATCGCGCACCCCGTCCAGGCGGGCCAGGCAGCCGGCTCCGAACTCTTCCTTGCTGTTCTTCTGCACCAGGCCGGCTCCGGCGGCACCATCGGGCAGGGGGCCGTAGACCGGGGCGATGCCGCGGGTCCAGCGCGCCACGAACGGGCCCTTCGCCGGGTCCCAGACGTCGTGTTGAAGGTGGTCACTACCGCAGCACCACGGCGCGTAGGCCTGCGCCAGTACGACGCGGTGCCCGATCCAGGTCACCGCCCTGGTCTTCGCCGGCACCGGGGTGCTGACCCGGTCCCGCAGCCCGCCCGTCGTGAGACGGGCGACCGTGACCTTGCCGGCAGCCGTCCAGGCCACCGACTGCCCGTCCGCCGAGACGGCCACCTCTTCCGGCAGATGGAGCTCGAGGACGGTGCCGTCCGGCCGCAGCAGAAGCGTGTCGCCTTTCGTGCCGGCAAAGAGCCAGCCGGCCGGTGTCCGGGTCACCCGCTCGGACCCGCCGATCCCGGTGAGGGGAAGGGTGCGGCCGTCAGTGGTGTGCAGCTGACCGAATTTGCGCACGTCCAGGCGCGGCGGCTGCACGGTCGGCGTCGCCACGGGCGACGCGGCCGTGGACGGGCGGTCGGTGGCCGGCACGGCGGCGGGACGGTCCGGTGTGCCGCAGGCGGCGGCGCCGGCCGCGAGCAGCGCGGCCACCGCCGCGACGAGCACGGCTCTGCGGCGCCGGCTACCGGCTCCGCCGGCCCCTGAAGTATGTACCTGCTGATCGTTGTTCATCATTGTCCCCCTTGGTTTGCGGCAGGGTACGGAGGGGCGTCAAGGGTGGCACGCACCCGGTTCACCGGTGCCGGATGCGCCGGCAGAACCCGGGCCGCACCTCGGGAACCGCGGCGTTTGACGGCACCAGTACGGTCATGATCGCTGGAGACAGGAGAGGATCCCGACCATGAGTGCCGTCAATGCCCCGGGCAGTCCGCCGCTGCGGTCCGATCCGCTTCTGGAGGCGGGCGACGCGCTGATGCGGGCGGGCCGCCCGGGCGAGGCCTGTGCGGCGTGCCCCACCGCTCAAGCCGCGGCCCCACGCCCTTGCCGAACGTCAGACCGAGTGGCGGATCGCCCGCATGGCACAGTCGTCACCACGTATCCCGGTCGAATACGCCATCGCCGAACACAAGTGGTGGCGCGTGCTACAACGCTTCACCGGCCGACGTGAGCTACTACCCGACACCATCAACGCCGTCGCCGGACTCGTCTCCGACCGATCCTCCGGCCTGACCTGGTAGTCGAGGCCGCACCGGCGCAGCTCACGACCATCCCCAATTGTGCACAAGGTCGTTAGTAGTACTGGCCACCTCGTGGCCGGACTCGTCGATCCTCCCGCCAGGAAGCCGCCAGTAAGGCCCCGTTCACGGTAGGGGAGTGAAGCGGAAGCTCGTGGCGTCCGCGGTTGACAAGGATGTTGCCTCCAGTAGGCCGGTGTATCTGCGCGGGCCGTTGCGGCGGGCTGACAGGTAGTGGTTGCGGCCGATCGAGAACAGCGTGACCTCGCCCTTGGTGGCCGGGACGGCCTTCAGCCATTCGTACGGACCCTTGGTGGCTGCGGACAGCCGCAGCGCCGCGTCGCCCGGCAATCGCGGCCGCGTCGACACGAAGCGCTTGTTCGCGGCGAACCCTCTCAGCAGGAAGTTCTCCGGCTGTCGCGGGAGGCGGCATATCTGGAACTGCTCCCAGGTGCCGTAGGTGTCGGGACGCGTCCTGGCCCGCAACACTCCCGCGTCCAGCCCCTGGTAGCCGTCTTCGGCGGCCACCAGCAGACCGGTCCGCACGTCGAGCAGCCCCACGGCGTCTCGGTCGCAGCGCAAAGGGTCGATCATCGATGCGCCGCCGGCGACGGTGACCAGCGTCAGCAAGCCGACTAGAACCGACGACAGCCAGCGCCGGCGCAACCGGTGGCGGCCCTGACGATACGTCTCGGCCGCGTCGTGGCGGATGCTCTCGTCGACGAACCGGCGCTCCAGCGGGCTCAGCGCCGACCGCCACGACGGCGACGCGGTCCACTGCCGGGTCTGCGCCAGCCGGTTGCCTCGGTAGAGAGTGCCCTGGTCGTACCCGAGTTCCTGCCAAACGGCCGCGGAGTCCGCGAGGTGCCGATGCGCGCGCAGCGTCGCGCGGTCCTGCTCCACCCACCGTCGCAGCCGCGGCCATGCCCGGATCAGCGACTCGTGCGCCAGTTCGACGCTGCCGTGGTCGGTGGTGAGTAGCCGCGCATCCACCAGCCGGTCGACCAGATCCGCCGCGTCGATCTGCGAGCGCGGCACCCGCCGGCCCCGCACCCCATCCAGGTCGTCGAGGTCGATCATCCGCAGCAGCAGCCGGCGAACCGCCGTGCGCTCCTGGTCGTCGAGGCCGCGGTAGACGCCCTCGGCGGTCGCCGCGACCGCGCCGTCCACCCCGCCCGCCGCCTGGTAACCGTCCAGCGTGATCGTGGTGCCGCGACGCCGCCGCCACGCCTCGAGCAACGCGTGCGAGGCCAGCGGAAGCGCTCCGGGCCGGCCCGCTACCGCGGCCACGATCGTCGATACCAGGGCGCCCTCGATCCGCGCCCCGACGCGGTCGGCCGGTTTCACGACGGCCTCGCGCAACTCGGCCGGGCTCATCCCGCCTACCAGCAGCTGTCCGTCCTGCATCGCGGCGAGCAGGTCCGGGTACTCCGCGAACCGCGGGTAGTGATCGGCGCGTACCGCCAGGACCACGCGTGTCCTGCTGTCCGCCCGGCACAGAGCCACCAGGGCGGCGAAGAAGGCCGCCCGCTCACCGTCCGGTACGGAGGCCGAGAACACGTTCTCGAACTGGTCGACCACCAGCAGCAACTCGGCGGTCTCCGTGAGCAATGCCTGCCGCACCACCAGCTCGGCGTGTGACGGATCCTTGGTCAGGTCGTCGAGCAGCGCACCGGCCGGGACCCGGGCCAGGACGGCCAGATGCAGCGCGAGATCGGTCAGCGGGTGCTCGCCCGCGACCATCAGGACCGCCGGTTGGGACATGGACGCCATCAGCCCGGCCCGCACCAGCGAGGACTTGCCGACGCCCGACGGCCCGAACACCACGACCAACCGGTGCTGCGACACCCGCCGCACGAGGTCAGCGACGAGCTGCCCCCGCCCGAAGAAGAGCTCGGCGTCACCCTGCTGAAAGGGCGCCAGCCCGACGTACGGCGGGGAGCCGTCGACGGGCTCACTCGGCTCGGGACGGTCCGCCCCCGCGAGTACGCGCCAGCGACCCTCCCACTCCGCGACGTCACCACCGCACGCCCGGACATACGCCCGGGTCACCTGCAGCGTCGGCAACTTACGCCCGGCCGCGGCCGCCGCGAGCGTCGCCGCGGAGAAGTTCGCCAGGACGGCCAGCGACCGGTACGACGGACTCCCCGCCTTCTCCCGCAGCTTTCGCAGACCGGCCGCGAACTCGACGAGCGGGTCACCGGTGTCACCTAACGCGCGCTCGGGCCGCGGCATATCCACCCCCGTGAGTTGTTTAGCCGTTGTCTGCTCCATTGTCCAAACAGGGCAGTCGGAAGCAAGACAACTTGTCGGCCGCTAGACAGGGAGCAGTCGACAGCCCTGGGGTGGCCCCCCGGGATGAACGATGACGGCGCCGGTGCGGCGTCGCAGATCGCAACCAGGGAGGGAAATCCGACGTGTTGAAGACCCCAAGAATGATCCTGGCCGGCGCGGGCGGTGTGGCCGTCGCCATGGTGCTCAGCACGCCAGCGTGGGCGGACACGCGTCAGGGCTACGGCGCCAACTACGCCACCGTCGGCTCCGACAAGCGCTGGGTCGAGGTGTGCGACATGGAGGACGACGGGAACGGCGTGCACGGCGAGTTCAGGTTGAGCCGTGGCGGCGCGATGACCAAGGGTGACCCCAACGGGTCCGCGGGCGGCTGCGGCAATCAGTGGGCGGGAGACGACATCACCGAATTTCGGGTCTGTGAGACCGGCCACGGCTGCTCAGGATGGCTGCGCGTCAACTAGCCCGGTCCCGTCCCCGTTCGTGGTTCCCGCGGACGACAGAGCAAGGAGAGCGGACTTGATGAACCGAATGCGCAGAATCCTCTCGGCCGTAGCGATCACCGTGGCGCTGGTCGCCGCACCCGTGGCCGCCGCCGCGCCCGCTGCGGCAGCCCTTCCGGCCGCGCCCGCTGCGGTGGCCGGAACCACGACCGAGCGCACGAGCACCCTGGCGGACATCTGGCACTATGCCGGCACGTACGACTCGCTCCTTGCCTGCGCGATCTCGGGTGGAGCTGGCGTCATGGCCGACATGTGGGACGACTGGGAGTGCTACGAGCAGGGGGGCGGCTACTACACCCTGGTCGTGCTGAATCCACGCTAGCCCGTGTTTCCTCAGTGGGTCGGCCGCGGATCATGGCGTGGCGGTGATCGACAACTGAAGCAGTCCGGCACCGCCGGGGTGGGCTTGCCGACGCTGGCGGTGCCGGTCGACGGTCACCCGGTGCGGCGCAGCGCACTACGACGTGGGGCTCATGCTGGTCACCGGCCAGGCCCACCAGCGGCCGACCCACCACAAGATGGGCACCAAATGGCTATGACGGATCCACTGGCCCCACCTGGGGGCTGCGGAAACAGGTTGCGAGTCAGCCACTGAGCCAGCTACGAAACCGGGGGAGATTCATGATTCGTAATCGCATGCTCGTTGCGGCGTTGTCCGCCGCCGCCCGTGGTGGCGGCACTACTCGTCAGTCCACGAGCCGCGATGGCGGCCGGTGGCGGTTGCCGCGCCTGGGCGTACCAAAACCCCAGCGTTGTGCTCCACCCGTGCATCTCCATGGGCGGCACAACGGCCTATGCGGATGTGTACGTCGACGCTATGCGTAGCGACTGCATCGGTACACGTCTACAGGTCTGGGAGCGGAACGGTAGCTGGAACCAGGCCAGAGTCGATTACTCAAGGGACTGTTCGTTGGGCCACAAAGGGCCCGTCACGTATCAGATGACCGGAGGTCGCTACTACTGGACCCAAGTGTGTGTGCAGCTGCATACGGGCAATTCCAATTGTTCAACGAGCCCCGAGGTGTGGCGCTGAGGTGAAGTTGCAAGACGTGCAGGACACCCTATGAGCGACTCAAGATAACTAACACCCGAACATGCGGCGGCCGCGGGGACGCCGCATGTTCACCGTCACGCCAGGACCGCGCCCAGCGAGTCTTAAGGTCACAGCGAATTCGAAGAGGAGTCCAACTCATGGCAAAGCTTCGCGACCTGCCGCCGAGAGGTGTGCGTGGACGGCTCGGTGCGCTGCTGATGGCACTGACGCTCGGCCTCACCGGGGGCGTGGTCACCACGACGGTGTCCGCGACAGCCGCGCAGGCCGGCACCTTCTCCTGCGGCGCCAAATACTTCATCAAGTCGGCGGCTGTCGACCTCTACTGGACGGCGGCTGAGTTCGACTTTCTCACCGCGAACCGAACCGGGAAGGGATGGTACGAGCAGTTCACGGTGTGCCGGGACTCATCCTGGAGCCCTCAGTTCTTCGTCCTCAAGTCCGAGGCGGTGAGCGCGAAGTACGGACAGGACAGCTACCTCATCCGGCACCCCGGCGGGGTCCTCAAGTGGGAACCCTCCACCCTTACCGGCAACCATCTCTACGAGTGGCGGCGCGAAAGCGGCAGCCCCTACTACGGACTGGTGCACGCCGAGACCGGCCAGTACCTCACCGTTGACTACCCCGGCGGTGCCGTCTATCCCGGTGTGGAATATCTCGGCTGGTCGCAGGCGCTGTACCGGGAGCCCTGACCCCGTCGTCGCTCAACGGCGCCGACCGTACACCCCACGCTGATCGGAAGCGGTCGGTCGATGCCATCGATCGACCGCTGACCAGTGCCTGCGGGGACTGGGGTCGGTGGGGGCCTGGACAGCGGCGGCTTCGAACGCCGCGACGACGTCCTGCCAGGCCGTCGCGAGCGGGTGAGGCGGTGCGGACCGGTCGTGCTTGCCGAGCTCGGCGGCGTGCGCGGCGGCCGCGCGGCAAGGGCGCCACCAGCCGCACCGTGTTCCTCGGTGCCGACGGCCGCACCGGCCTGGCCGACTACCTGGAGCACGAACGCTCCGCGGACGTCGGTGCGGCCGCGGCCGCGCTGTTCCTGTCCGCCGCATCGATCGGCTCACGGCGCCCCGACGGCCGTAGCAGGCCAGACCAGGCGGCGGGCAAGGCACTCTCGCATCTAATGCAACTCGTGGCATTGAGAGGTCGATATGGACCTTATGCCAACCAAGCCCGCGAGCGGAGGAATCCGCTCTGTGCACGACGACCGAAGGCGTTAGAGGGTTGGGCGCGAGCTTCGGCACGCCGGTCTGAAGCTGAAGACGCTGTTGCCGCTAGTGTGCTGCGCCGGAAATTCGCCTACAAAATCGGGTGAGTGATTCGAGGATCTCTTCGGCGGTCTTGGTCCAGATGAACGGTCGCGGATTGCTGTTCCAGTCGGCGATCCAGGACCGGATGTCGGCTTCCAGGGCCTGGACGCTGTTGTGGGTGCCGCGGCGGATCTTCTGGTCGGCGAGGAAGCCGAACCAGCGTTCGACCTGGTTGATCCAGGACGAGCCGGTCGGGGTGAAGTGCATGTGGAAGCGGGGATGTTTCGTCAGCCAGGCCCGGATGGCGGGGGTTTTGTGGGTGCCGTAGTTGTCGCAGATCAGGTGCACGTCCAGGTCGGCCGGGACGGTCTTGTCGATGGTGATCAGGAACTGTTTGAACTCGGTCGCGCGGTGCTGGCGGTGCAGTTCGCTGATGACGGTGCCGTCGGCGGTGTCGAACGCGGCGAACAGGCTGGTGATGCCGTTGCGGTGGTAGTCGTGGGTGCGGCGTTCGGGCATGCCGGGCATCATCGGCAGGACCGGCTGGGAGCGGTTGAGGGCCTGGATCTGGGACTTCTCGTCCACGCACAGCACCACGGCTCGTTCGGGCGGATGATGGTAGAGGCCGACGACGTCGACGACTTTCTCGATGAACTGCGGGTCGGTGGACAGTTTGAACGTCTCAGCCCGGTGCGGCTTGAGGCCGAAGTCGCGCCAGATCCGGCCGATCGTCGACTTCGACAGCCCGGACTTCTCCGCCATCGACGCGCGTGACCAGTGAGTGGCGTTACGCGGTGATGAGGAACGCGCGACGTTGACCCGGTGGTCGCGTCGGGCGAAGTCTTCGCAGGCCCTCGCTGTGCGATCGAGGATCATCCTGGCGTGCGCCGAAGGTGCCGCGAACACTGATGTAGCCGCCCTCAAGTCGATCCGCGCGAAGCGGCCAGATGGCGCCCCGATCTACGTCATCGTCGACAACCTGTCCGCCCACAAGGGCTGGAGAATCCGCAGGTGGGCAGCCTACGCTGGCGCAATACCAATGCCTGCCACCCAGACGTCCTCGCCGCTCAACGCCGCGAACGCGCACGCGTCCGCAGCGAACGACACCACCTCTGGGGCCGCCCGGCAGCTCGGTGTTGACTAGCGCGGCGTCGTGCGGCCTCTTGCCCATCACGGGTCAGAGCGACCGCCTGGTGACCGTCCTTGCCGACCTCGACCCCCAGGAACACCTGATAGTCGCCGTGCACATCGCCTCCTCGCGACAGCAGCCTGGCTCGCCGGTCTGGCGTCGACTGCCGGCAGCCACGTTTACGAAGAGACCTGCCCCCACCGAGCGGGTGGCCGAGTCCCTATCAGCGGTCCGTCGACGCCACCCGGCCCGGCGACAACACCCTGGATCATCCGTACGGCAGGGGCAGCAGGTCATACCGAGCCGGGCGACGGAGCAGTCCCCGGCTGGGGACGATCAAGAGGTAACGGGCAGTCGTCCGGTTCGGGCGGGCTAGCGAGGGGTGGGGCAGGCTCGGGCCCGGCGGGTGGGTCATCGAGGGTGGGGAAGGCTCGGGCCCGGCGGGCGGGTCAGCTAGGGCGGGTCAGCGGGGGCGGGGCAGGCGCCGGGCTTGGGCGCGGCGGTGGGGCGTCGCCGGGTCGGCGACGGCGCCGGCGGTCTGCGTCCGGAACTCGGCGTGCCGGCGGGTGTCCAGGCGGGCCGCGATGCGTTTCAAGGCCTCGTCGCCGGGGCGGGCGGCGAGGTGGAAGTGTGAGGCCTTCACCGGCGTCAGATCCGCGCCCCAGGCGACCGTGCCGTCGCAGTCGAGGAGGATGTCGCGCACGATCTGCTCCTGGTGGGGCCACAGGCCTTCGCTGCCGCCCAGGGGGTAGGCGGTGGGGTGGAGGGCGAGGGCCGTGCCGGACAGATAGTTGGACTCGAAGTCGGCCCGTACGGTGCGGTTGGTGGTGTGGCCGGTGACCCCGCCGCCTTCGCCGGTGTCGAGGGCGGCGATCTCGTAATGCCAGCGGCGGGCGAGGTGCAGCAGCACCGCGGCCGCGGCACCCTGGCGCAGGACCACCGAGGCACGAGACCCTTGAATCTGGTACGTGGCGAGGGCGCCCGGTTCGACGGTCCAGCCGTTGGCGGACGTGTCCCGGGTCCATCGGCCGGGGCCCGGGCCCTGCGCGCGGGCCGTGGCGCCGGGTACGACGGCGAGCACGCCGGCACCGGCGGCGGCGCCGAGAAGACTGCGTCGGGTGATCATCGGTTTCCTCACTGGCCGGTGTCGAGGGCGGACACGCCGGGATCGGCGGCATACCGCCAGACGTCGTGGTCGAGGCCCCAGCCGGGCTGGAACTCGTACTCGCGGATCTGGTTGAAGGACCAGTTCTCCGGCATGGGGAAGCCGAGGTTGCCGGAGAAGCCCCAGGACATGCCGGAGACCAGCGACCATCTGGCGCCGACCTCTCGGGAGACCCGGATGCACACGTTGCGGGAGCCGTAGACGCCGAAGGTGTAGCGGTTGCCGAGCGCGGCCAGGCCGGCCTTGACACCCTCGAAGTACGGCTTGATGTTGCTGTCGATCTCGGAGTCCATGGCGTCGTAGTCGACCGCGAAGTAGATGCAGGTGTTCGCCGGGATGCCGAACCCGACCGCCTTCTCGTGCGCCTTGCGGGCCTGTTCGTTGCCGCGCCCGTAGTCGAAGTTGAAGAGCTGGGTGCCGTTCCACTGGAAGATCGGGAAGAAGCGCAGGCCGGCGTCCAGGATGGTCTGCGGCTCGCCGGGCTTCAGGGCCTTGTTCAGAAAGTACGGGTCATCCGGCGCGAGATGCTCGTCGAGGTAGCGGCCGACGATCTGGTAGCCGGCCGCGACGAGCTGCCGGCCGCGTTCGGCGGTGATCTCGGTGATGCAGTCGCAGCCGGTGGCGGGGCGGGTCGTGTCGCCGCAGGACACCAGGAGCTGCGCCCAGGTGGGGTAGTCGTTGCTGCCGTTGATCGTGAGTTGCGTGAAGTCCTGGAAGGAGCGGACCCACTGCAGATGGGTTTCGGTCTCGGTGTCGGTGCCGAGGTCGCTCGGCAGGTAGCTCAGCGGCACCAGGACCCGGCCGTCGCGCATCCGGGTGGGCGAGTTGAAGTAGCACGCCGACCGGAACAGGTAGCGCAGGTCGCCGGTGAGGGGGCCGGAAGCGCGCTCCCGCAGCGCGGCCTGCGTGGCGGGTCCGAAGTAGCCGTTGATGGTGTTGATGTCGAGCTTCAGTTCGAATTGCAGGCTCATCATGAATCCCTGCTGGACGTCCCGGGAGTAGACGCCGTCGCATGGCACCAGGATCATCGCGGGAATGCCGATGCCCGCGACGTAGCGGGAGTTCAGCCGTCGCTGGATGCGCTGGATCTCGGCGTCTCCGCCCGGCACGCGGCGGAACTGATCCATTCGCAGCAACGCCCTGGCCACGTGGGGCCACACCCGGTGCCGCTGCGCCAGGTCGTCGTACGGCAGGCCCGCGTCGGCGTAGAGCGCCTTGAAGGAGTCCTCGGACCCCTCGGTCCAGGAAGTCAGGCTGGGTGAGGCCCAGTAACCCTTGCACCACAGGGCGCTGTTCCAGATGGCGGTCAGATTCGGCTGATGAATCTCCTGGTACGGCAGCTTGTCGCGGGCCTTGACGGCGTTGAACGTGCCGGAGCCGAAGTTCTGCACGGTCGGCGAGATGCCGAGTTCGTGCTGGAGTCCCTGGGTCAGCGACAGCACCGTGGACCAGCCGGTGTACCCGGACTCGGGGCAGCGCAGGTAGCCCGGCGCGACGCCGGCGTACGTCTTGTTCACCCAGCGCTGGGCGGCGAAGACGTAGATGTCGCCGGGCCCGGCCCACGCCGCCGCCGGGTCGATGGTGGAGCCCTGGCGGGCGTACATCAGGAGATTGCCCGGGCACTCCGTGTCGTGCTCGTGGCTGTGCGGCAGGATCATCGTTCCGGCCCGCCGGGGAGCCTCCTCCCGCAGGTGGCGGATCAGATCCCGGTATGCGCGCAGCAGCGGCTCCCGCGCGGTGTGGTTGCTGTTCATGAGGGCGCAGATCGAATAGAACCCGGCGTTGCGGCCGATGCTCTCGGTGCCTCTCGTGACGTAGCCGGGGGAGTTCGCCTCGCCGCGCTCGTACCCGCGTCCCTCGTAGATGTTGCCGTGCGGGCAGACGAAGAAGTTGTAGGCGATGTCGCCCTCGAACTCGGTGCCCTGGGCGTGGTCGAGGTAGACGGCCGCGATGTCCATCTGGCACTCGACCTCGGTGTCGTAGTCGCCGTTCCCGATCACGGGACCGGGACCCCGGTGGTGGATGAACACCCCGCCGACGGGATTCCACTCCGGATTCGCGCTGGGCCTGGGGGCGGCGGCGGCCCTGGCCCGCCAGGTGGGATCGGCGATGTGCACGGCCCAGGTCGCGCGTCGGTGGATGGTGACCGGCATGGGCTCCTCGTTTCGCGGCGACTCGGGCTCGGACGGGGTCGATCATTCGGGCGGTCGGGACGGAACGGTAAGGCTTTTCAGCCGTAGCCGAATCGATCGTCCGGCGCTCGGCCCGGAGCGCCGTCGAGCAGCGCGGCACCCAGCGGGGTGAGGGTGTGCAGCACCGCCCTGCCGATCCGGCTGGTGTGGATGAGGCGGGCCTCGCGCAGGACGGTCGTGTGCTGGCTGACGGAGGCCGCACTCACGCCGACCCGGCGGGCCAGCTCCGAGGTGGTGCTGCCGTCGCCGATCGACTCCAGCACCGAGCTGCGGGTCTGGCCGATCAGCGCCGCCACGGACATGCGCGGTGCCCCGGACGGGGTCGTGCCGAGCGTGGGATCGTGCTCGACCGGATAGACCAGCACGGGCGGTAGCGACGGGTCCCTCAGCACGTCCGGCGTCCGCCAGGAAAAGTAGGACGGCACCAGCAGCAGCCCCCGGCCGTCGAGTCGCAGCGTTCGGTCGACCTGCACGTCCACCTCGAGGATCGGCGGCTTCCAGCGCATCATCGGGACGTAGCTCTGCAGGAGGCCCTCGCAGCCCCGGTCCAGCAGGATCCGGGCGCGCCGGGCCCGTTCCGCCGCCACGTGCGCCCGGGCCTCCGCCCAGAACGGGGCCACCGCCGTCTCGTACTGCGACCGCATGGCCGCCGTCAGGCGTTCCAGCGTCCGCGGATCACCCTCGGCGAGGCTGCGCATCCAGGGCGGGGCCGGACCGCCGAGCCGGGCCAGTTCCGTCATGTCGTCGCGGAGCCGGGACTTCGGAGTGGACAGCAGGGCCTCCAGCGCGCTCGGCAGCCCGAGCGCGCCCTCGGCCGGAGTGAGGAAGTCCGGGAAGTACGGGCCGGGCACCAGGGGCAGCAGCAGGTCGAGGTCCGAGCGCCGGACGGCCTGTGCCGCGTGCCGGCGCACGCGTCCGAAGATCGGTGCGGGGCCCGGGCGGCGGAGCCGGATCAGGCTGAACACCGTCTCCCACATCGGATCCGGGCCGTCGGCCATCCGGACCCGGCCGATGTCCTCCGGCGTGAAGTGGATCCGCAACACGTCGGCCCCCCGTCGACACCCGGCCGTATCCCATTCGTGGGGGACTATATCGGCCGGTCGCTGTCGACGGGCGCCCTCACCACCAGGAGGTGCATTCGAAGACGTCGTAGTCGCTCCAATCCGGACCCTCGTAGCCCCAGCCGTAACAGGCGCGCACCGTCCGGGTCCAGCGCATCATCGGAGTCCACTCCTGGGAGCTGTGTCCCAGCCGGTGCTTGTACCGCATGCCGTCGTTGGACTCCAGGAAGATGTCGGTGCCGTACCGGTCGTTGCCCGGCTGGGTGCTGCGGGTCCAGACACCGCCGCAGTCGCCGGAGAAGCGCAGCTCGATGTACAAGTTCGTCTTGGACGTGGTGAAGTGGCGCGGGCTGGTGGGGCGGGTGCAGCCGTTGGTGTTCGGGTCCACCCCGTCACAGCCCCAGCACTGGGCCAGCGCCGGCTGTGCGGCCACCGCGGGCGCCATGACGGCCGCCACGGCCGCCAGCGCCAGGTAGGCGCACCACCGTCGCACTCGGGTCCGGAACATCTGATCCTCCATGGGATGTCGAGAGCCGGTGTCAATATCGTCGCCGGCGGCCGCGCCGGACAAGACCTTTCAGCCGACGCCGAAAAGCCGCCCGCCCGGCGTCAGCTTCCCGGCGTACCGTCCAGCAGGGCGTCGCCCAGCTCGGTGATCCGGTGCAGCATGAGGTTTCCGTGGCGCTGGCTGGAGATCAGACCCGATTCGCGCAGGACCGAGGTGTGATGGCTGGCGGTGCCCAGGGAGATGCCGACGCGCCGGGCCAGCTCGCTGGTCGTGGCCCCGGGCACCGCCGAGCGCAGGACGGCCAGGCGGGTGTGGCCGATCAGCGGTCCCAGCTCACGCCGCCGGACCTGCGGTGACTCGCCGCGGTGCCGCCGCGCGGGGTAGACCAGTATCGGCGGCAGTTCCGGGTCGGCCAGCGCGACGGGTGCGTGCCAGCAGAAGTACGAGGGGATCAGCACGATCCCGCGGCCACCGAGCTCGATGTGCCGGTCCCTCGGATAGCCGTGGATCGACAGCACCGGAGGATCCCATCGGGTGTCCGGCCCGAGATCGTCGAGGATCTGCCCGGCGCCGGCGGTGAGCACCTTGGCCCCGCGCAGCGCCCGGTCGCCCGAGACGGCGGCGCTGACCTCCGGCCAGTACGGAGCGATCGCCGTGTCGAAGTAGCGGCGCAGATCGGTGCCGAGCTCGTGCAGGGCGGCAGGGCGGCCGGCGGCGAGGTCGTCGAGCCAGGCGGCGGCGCCGGGAGCCCCGGTCAGCCTCCCGATCTCCGCGCGCAGCCGCGGGCGTGCGGTGGCCAGGACCAGGTCGATGCCGTGGCCGGGGTCGGTGACCGGTCCCGGGGTGAGGAAGTCCGGAAAGTAGCTCCTCAAGGGTGCGATCGGCAGCAGCCTCCGGCGGACCGTCTCGGTGAGACCGGCACGGTTCACGTCGATGCGGGCCTGCCGGTGCCAGTCGGCGTAGTCGGCATAGCCGCCCCTGGTCTGCAGGCGGTGCAGGCTGCAGACGATCTCCCACAACGGGTCCGGTCCGGCGGCCAGCCGGGTACGGCTCACGTCCTCGGCGGTGAAGTGGATGTGCAGTGTGCCCATGACCACCAGTGTCCCGGCTCCTGATCGCCGGAAGGTGTCCGCTCATCGACATCACTCGATCGTCACGCCCGGCCGGGCAGCGATTCCCCCGTGATCGCTGCCCGGCATTCGGCGCAGGCGTGGTTCAGCAGCGGGACAACGAGACGCTGTTGTACCAGCTCCCGCGCCATTCGCCGAAGAAGTTCACGTCGTACCGGTAGGGGTTCGACACACCGCCCCCGTAGCGGTGGAACTGGATGTAACGTCCGCCGGTGCCGAGGTAGCGGAAGTACTCCGGTCCCAGCGGATCCGGGACGATGAAGTCGTCGGCGAAGGTTCGGCTGGCGGTGTCGGCCTTGCCGGTCTGGGGCAGTCCATAGGTGGCCTGCCAGGCACGCGTGTTGGCCTCGGTCTGCGGGCCGAACTCGCAATCGATGTCGGCCTGGTTCATGTGGCCGTCGGCCCACAGGATCGTCTGCCAGAGTGCCGCGTAGTTGCTGCGCCAGTACGCGCCGTGGTGGGACAGGGTCGCCTCGTCGCCCCAGTCATCGCGCTGGTCGTCGACGCCGTCGACATAGCCGCGGGACGGGTTGCGGAGCGCGTCGGCGCCGGTGGTAAGCGCCGGGGCGGACGCGGGCGGCGGCGCGGGCTTCGGTCCGGCCGTGGCGGGCCCGCCGACCGCCAGCGCCATGACCACGGCGGCCGCCGACGCGGTGAGGATCCGCTGCAACGGTCTTCTCCTCCCTCGATTCGCTCGGATACCTGCACCCAGCCTGGGTGTCGCGAACCCGCCGCGACAGGGACATTCGAGCAGAGTCGAAACACTCGCCGGGTGATCCCGCGGCGCCGTCCTTGATAGCCTGCATGGAATCGACATCAGGCGATGCGAAGTCGGGGGATGATGGCTGCTCGGTCTCCGCTGAGGCTGGTCGTCGGCCGGCTCCGGCGCGATCGGTCCATGCTGGTCGGTGGCCTCGGATGTGCGGCCTTCGCCGTGCTGGCGGTGGCCGCGCCGTGGGTCGCCGCCGCGTACGGGGTGGCTCCCCAGGAGACGTTCACCGACGACCTCGACCCGTACGGCATGCCCTACGGCGTGGCGGGCGGAGTCTCCGCGGCGCACTGGTTCGGCATCGAGCCGGCGCTCGGCCGGGATCTGTTCATCCAGATCGTCTTCGGCCTGCGCACCTCCCTGGGCATCGCGGTGCCGGCCGCCCTGCTCGCCACCGCGCTCGGGTGCCTGGTCGGCGGCCTCGCCGGTTACCTGGGGGGCCGGGTGGACGCCGTCCTCGGGTGGGTCACCGACGTCGCGCTCGCCCTGCCGTTCCTGATCTGCGCCATCGCGCTGATCCGCCCCCTGGATCTGCACTTCTACGGTCCCCGCGAGGTGGTGCCGGGATGGTTCCGCGCCGGGTCGCTGATCGGGTTGTTCGCCTCGTTCGGCTGGGCGGGCACGGCCCGGCTGGTACGCGGCCAGTTGCTGTCGTTGCGCCGGCGCGAGTTCGTGCTGGCGGCCCGGGCGAGTGGGGCGGGCCGTCGCCGGATTCTGGTCCGCGAGCTGCTGGTCCATCTCGGAGCGCCGGTCCTGGTCGGATTCTCGCTGCTGGTCCCCGCGTACATCACGGGGGAGGCGGCGCTGTCGTTTCTCGGCGTCGGGATGCTCGAGCCGACCCCCGACTTCGGCCGGACGCTGTACCGCGGCCTCGACTACCTGCAGACGGATCCGGCATACGTGCTGTTCCCCGGGGTGACGCTGTTCCTGCTGGTGCTCGCCGTCAACCTGGTCTGCGACGGGGTGCGCGAGGCCCTCGACCCGCGGTCGGCCCGGCCGGTGCCGCGGTGATGGCGGTCTTCCTGCTCCGCCGGCTGCTGTCCGGCGTGCTCACCCTGGCATGCGTCAGCGTGCTCACCTTCGGAATGTTCTTCGTGCTGCCGCGCGACCCGGCGGCCGCGATGTGCCCGAAGAACTGCGACACCGCCCGGCTCGAGCGGGTCCGCGCCGAGTGGGGGCTCGACGAGGCCCGGACGGTGCAGTATCTGCGGTACATGCGGGGCCTGGTCGCCGGGCGGGATCTAGGTGCCGTGCAGGGCGGGCACTGTCCGGCGCCGTGCCTCGGCTACTCGTACGTCACCGGGGAGGCGGTGACGGCCACGGTCGCGCGGGCGCTGCCGGTGACCGTGAGCATCGTGATCCCGGCCGCCGTGCTGTGGCTGACAATCGGCGTCGGGCTCGGGGTGGCCTCCGCGCTCCGCAGGGGCACCCTGGTCGACCGGCTGCTGTCCGGGCTCAGCATCGCGGGGGTCTCGGTGCCGCTCTACCTGCTCGGCGCGGTCCTGCTGCTGACCTTCGTATACGCGCTGCGGCTGCTGCCGTACCCGCAGTACACCTCGATCGCCGACGACCCGGCGGCCTGGGCGACCGCCCTGGTCCTGCCGTGGTGCACGCTGGCCTGCCTGTTCGCGGCGGCCTACGTCCGGCTGACCCGGGCGCAGCTCCTGGAGACGATGTCCGAGGACTTCGTCCGGACCGCCGAGGCCAAGGGTTTGCCGCGCCGCACGGTGGTCGGCCGGCACGTCCTGCGCGCCGCGATCACCCCGTTGGTCACGGTCGCGGGGCTCGACGTGGGTGCCGCGCTCGGCGGCACCCTGGTCACGGAGATGACGTTCGGTCTGCACGGGCTGGGCCGGACGACCGTCGACGCGGTCAACCACGGCGACCTGCCCATGATCATGGGCACCGTCCTGCTCGCGGCCGCGGCCGTCGTCGCGGCCAACCTCGCCGTGGACGTGCTCTACGCGGTGATCGATCCACGGGTCCGGTTGCGCTGAACACCTGGAGGCAGAGATGCGGCACCCCATCGCGGCGGCGCTCGCGGCGCTGATGCTCGGCGCCGCCGTCGGCGCGTGCACCGTCAACGAGCGCGCCGCCGACGGCACCGCGGCGCGCACGGACCGCCAGGTCAGCGGCGCGATCGCCACCGACCCGGCCGAGTCCGCCGGTCCGGCGCCGCCGGTGCCCGGCGCACGAGCGGGCGGGACGGTCACGGTCATCCGGCAGACCGCCCTCGCCCGGCGGGATCCCCAGCGGATCTACTCCTTCCTCGGCCTCAACGCATCCCAGCTCTACGCCAGGCGGCTCACCACCTTCGCCGACGACGGGCAAGGTCGCGTGCGGCTGGTGGGCGATCTCGCCGAGACGCCGGGCACCGACGTCGGCGGGGACTGCCGGACCTGGGAGTTCCGGATCAAGCGGAACGTCAGATTCGAGGACGGCACCACCGTCACCGCCCGGGACATCGCGTACGGCATCGCCCGCTCGTTCGACCTGTCGCTCACCGGCGGGCCGACCTATCTGCAGGAGTGGCTGGCGGGCACGCCCCGGTACGACACCGTGTTCGACTTCGCGGCCGACCGGTCCGCCCTGCCGCCCGGCCTGAGCACGCCCGACCCGCGTACCCTGCGGTTGGAGTTCGACGCACCGCACTGTGACCTGCCGTTCGCGGCGTCGCTGCCGGCGACCGCCCCGGTGCCCGCGGCGAAGGACACCGGCGTCGGCTACGACGAGCGGCCCGTGTCGTCGGGTCCGTACCGGATCACCGGTACCGTTCCCGGCGCCTCGATCACCCTGGAGCGCAACCCGCACTGGGATCCCGCCACGGACCCGGTCCGCCACCAGTACCCGGACCGGTTCGTCCTGCAATTCGGACCCGACCCGGCCACGCAGATCAACCGGATCATCGCCGACCGCGGCGCCGACCGGACCGCGGTGTCCTGGGACGGCGTGGGACCCTCCCTCGTCGCCCGGCTGCTCGGCGACGCCGGCCTGCGCGAGCGGATCCTGCAGTCCCCGGCGCCGAGCCTGAGCACCTTGACGATCAATACCCGCCGGGTCACGGACCTCGGCGTGCGCCGGGCCCTCAACCACGCCATCGACCGGGACGGCCTGGTCAAGACGCTCGGCGGGGCGACGGTCGCCCGGCCGGTCACCACGCTGATGCCGCCGACGACGATCGGCCGGCGCGACTACGACGCCTATCCCGCGGGCCGCCACGGCGACCCGCGCAAGGCCAGGGAACTGCTCGGTGGCGCGTCCCCGGAGCTGGTCCTCGCCTTTCCCGACGACGCCGAGGGGCAGACGGTGGGCACCTTCCTCAAGGGGAACCTCGAGCGGGCCGGCTTCCGGATCCGGATGAAGATGGTCCCGGCGGGCTCATTCCTGGACGAGACCAAGAAGCGCGACAACCCCTGGGACCTCTACCCGGGGTCCTGGGCCGCGGACTGGCCCAGCGGGAGCGCCATCCTGCCGGTGCTCTACGACGGACGGTCGATCAAGGCGAACGGCAGCAACAACGGCACGTCATACCTCGACGCACCGGCCCTGAACCCGGAGTTCGACCGCATCCTCGCCCTTCCCCCGGGGCAACAGGGACCCGAGTGGGCGGCACTCGACGAGAAGATCATGCGGGAGTACGCGCCGGTCGTGCCGCTCTACCTGCAGATGACGTTCACCCTGCACGGCTCGAAGGTGGGCGGCGTCTTCGTGGACAGCATCTTCGGCGGCCCCGCCTTCGTGAACGCCTACGTCGTGCCGTGACCGGAGCTCACTCGTCGGGGGTGGACAGCACGGCGATCAGGTCGGCGGTGCGCCGGGGCGTCCAGCCGTCCGGGGCCGCGATGTCCGCCCAGGCCGTCACCGGGGCCGTACCGTAGCTGTGCCCGTGGCCCGCGGGCACCCCGGTGGAGAACGCCATGTCCGCGGTCACCTGCCAGAACGTCACGAACGGATACCAGCGTACGTCCGGCGACACGTCGGCGCCGCGCGGCTCGCGCAGCCAGTCGGGGCGGCTGACCGCCAGGCGCGGTGCCCACCACACGATCGGGTCCGACGGGTGTTGCAGGTAGACCGCCCGCGGCGTGCCCCACGCGGTCGCGGGCTGGTCGAGGTCGGTGGCCGGGTCCCGGGCGAACCGGATCGTGGCGCCCTGCTCGTAGCGGGGCAGGATCTCGGTGCTGCCCGGGTCGCGGTCGGCGACGTACTCCCGCCACAGGGTGTTCCGGTTGGGCGGTCCGACCAGCAGCATCCCGTCGACGCGGTTGCGGATGTCGTCGGCACCGCCGAACGCCGACTCCGCGCCGAACGAGCCCAGGCTCTCCCCGAAGACCAGCAGCTTCGGCCGGCCACTCGGCGGCATCCTCGACCAGACGGCGTACACCTGGTTGTAGAGGTCGCGCCCGGCCTCGCGGGCGCGCTCCTTGTCGACCAGGAACGACAGCCAGCTCGGCAGGTACGAGTATTGCAACGCCACCGCCGCGGTGTCGCCGTGGTACATGAACTCCAGCGGCACCACGGCGTTCTCGTCGACCCAGCCGGTGCCGGTGGTGGTGATCACGAGCAGCACGTCCCGCTGGAACGCGCCGGTCCGCTGCAGCTCCCGCACCGCAAGCCGGGCTCGGTCCCGGGACGTCGGTGCGGAGTCCAGTCCGGCATAGACCCGGATGGGCCGCTGAGCGCCGGCGCCGCCGAAGCCGAGCAGCTCCTCCGGGCCGGGGCCACCGGCGACGAACTGCCGGCCCTGGTTGCCCAGTGACGCCCACGACACCGAGGAACCCGGGCCGCCGGAGCGCAGCGGGTCGTCCGGCGGCGCCAGGCCCGGTTCGGTCTCGTCGTTGACGTCGCGGAACGCGGTGTCCGTGACGGCGAACAGGCCATCGATCACCACGCCGTTGAGGACCCCCAGTGCGAGCAGCGCCACCGCCAGCCCGGCGATCACCTTGGCCGTGGCCGCGGGTATCCATCGGCCGAGCAGCCGGCCCGACCCGCGCGCCGCGGACCGCAGGATCCGCATCAGGCCGACAAGCCCGGCCGCGGTCACGGCCGCGATGAGCAGGACGGCGAGGAACCCGAGGCGCGACGGGGACGCCATCCCCATCAGGCTGTGCACCTCGCGCTGCCAGACGGACCCCAGGTAGAGGAAGGCGCCCACGACGGGTACGGCGACGACCGCCAGCCAGCGCCGGTACACCGGTCGCGGCGCCGGCAGCGGACGGTTGGACAGCTTTCCCGCCAGCCAGACCAGGAGCACGCCGAGCCCGTAGCCGATGGCCGCGGTGATCCCGCTGACGAGTCCCTGCAGGACGAGTCCGCGGGGCAGCAGTGACGGAGTCACCGACAGGCAGAAGAAGATCAGTGCCCCGGTCACGCCGACGAGGGTGTAGTGCCAGCGGTGCCCCAGCCACCACCACCAGCCCCGCGCCGGGGGTTCCGGTTCCTCCTGAGCCGCGGGTGCGCCGGGCCGAGTGGTCGTGGTCATCGCGGTACCGTCCCTTCCCACCAGCTCACCACGCCGGCCGCGGTGAGGATTGCGAGCCCGTTGACCGCCCAGTGCAGCCCGGCCGGCGCGAGCAGGCTGCCGCTGCGCCGGCGCAGCTCGCACAGCACCGCTCCGGCGGCCGTGGTGAACACCACCGCGCCCGCCACGGCGAGGAGTTGCCCGATACGGCCCGATCCGGCGATCTGCGCAACGGCCGGGTTCACGCGGTTCAGTCGCAGCGAGGGGAGCACGTGCCAGAGGCCGAACAGCCCCGACGACACGAGGGTCGCCCGGGCGGCACCGGTCCGCCGGCAGAGCAGGGCCCACAGGACCCCGCGGAAGGCGATCTCCTCGAACAGGACGGTGCCGAGCGGGACGACGACCAGCGCGCCGGTCACCGCCGGGCCGAGACCGTTGCGGTACCGCGTGTCGAGGAACGCCGGGCGGGTGGCGGGCAGCAGGGCCGCCACCGCGTAGACGGCGGCGACTGCCGACACGCAGACCAGGGCGTACGCGGCCCCGCGCCGCCACGACCGGCGGCCGATGCCCACGTCGCCGGCGTCCAGCCCGGCGGCGCGGGCCAGCGCCAGCAGCACCGCGGCGCCGAGCGGCCCGGCGAGCAGCATGGTGCCCGGCGGCCCGAACCGCCCGGCGGCGGCCACCGCCACCAGCACGGCGACCGTCGCGGACAGGGTGCGGCGGGTCGCCGTGCCGTGGATGGACGGCCCGGTCGTCACCCGTTCAGCGTCGCCGCCCCGCCGTCCGCGGCCCTCACCCCTGCCGGATGACGCCATCCCGGCCGGCGTCCCGCGGTGTCCGTGTTCCGGCTGCTGGAAGGGGGTGTGCCGTCCCGCTGTCCCATGTGGGGGCGGCGCCGTTGTCGCTCACCGGCGGTCCCGACAGGCTCGCGGCTGTTCACCCGTACCTGTCCATCAGGAGAGCAACAATGCAGAAGAGTTCGATTCTCCGGCGGTTCCTCGCCGCCGCCGGCGTCGTCGCCGGGGCGATGGCGGCCGGAGCCTTCGCCGCCGAGCCGGCCGCCGCGGCGGTCACCTACGGCTGTGAGTATCCGCGGGTCTGCTTCTACGGCAACAGCGAC